>NZ_JBYQFR010000050.1:0-276 GCF_058266945.1 Arthrobacter sp. E70
GGCCAGAACTACCTGTCCGTGGACCGCGACCTCGTCCTGGCCTACAAGGAATCCCCCGCCGGCCAGCTCATCCACCCCGGCATCAACGAAGCCGGCGCCGTCGCAGCGTTCACCGCCGCCGGCACCGCCTACGCCACCCACGGCGTGCCCCTGGTCCCGGTCTACGTCTTCTACTCCATGTTCGGCTTCCAGCGCACCGGCGACGCCTTCTGGGCCGCCGCCGACCAGATGACCCGCGGCTTCATCATCGGCGCCACCGCAGGACGGACCACCCTC
>NZ_JBYQFR010000051.1:0-275 GCF_058266945.1 Arthrobacter sp. E70
TCGATCTTTGCCGGGGCGAGCAGGTAGATGCCCTTGATGACGCCTTCGACGTCGAGGTTTTCCGGTTCCGCGGGCTGGACGATGGGTTCGTTGTACACGGTGAGGTAGTACATGACGTTCTTGTCCGTGGAGTCCGGACCGTACATGCGTTCCAGGCCGGAGCGGACGATGTGTCCGATTTCGTAGCCGTAGGCGGGGTCGTAGGTGAGGACGGCGGGGTTGGTGGAGGCCAGCAGGGGGGAGTGTCCGTCCGCGTGCTGGAGGCCTTCGCCGGT
>NZ_JBYQFR010000052.1:0-247 GCF_058266945.1 Arthrobacter sp. E70
AATTCGGCTTCCTGGTCCACCGGGATCGTGTTCACGTAATCCGTGGTGGTCACCATCGGCACACCCACGCTCTGCGCGCCCGCGCGCTGCAGCAGGCTCCGCATGATGTATTGGGCACGCTCGGTGCCCTGTTCCCTGATCAACGCATCCAGGGACTCGACCCACTCGGCAGTCTCTTCCGGATCACGATCAGGCAGCTGGTTAGTCAACCCGCTGAGGATATGGGAGGTATCTTCTCCTGCAGCCA
>NZ_JBYQFR010000053.1:0-225 GCF_058266945.1 Arthrobacter sp. E70
CATGCCCGCACGCCACCCCGGCAGGCGTCGTTGCCGACGTCCTGGCAAGGCGGGTTGAGCACCGGGAAGGCCCGATAGATCTGGCAATACGCTGCGGCACCAGCGCCAGGACGGTCTCCCGGATCCTGTCCCGGGCCGGCATGCCCCGACTATGGGACCTTGACCCGATGACCGGAGAACGGATCAGGGCGTCCCGGGCCACCGAGCGCCGCTACGAACGCGACG
>NZ_JBYQFR010000054.1:0-211 GCF_058266945.1 Arthrobacter sp. E70
TTTCGGGGGCTCCGGCGGTGAGTCCGCGGGTGAGGCGCCCGGCGAGGACGCCGGCGCCGGCGGCGAGGAGCAGGAACGTGCCGGGGCGGTTGCGGGCGAACCGCTGTACTTCGGTGAGCAGGTCGCCCGGTTCGCGGTTTTCCAGCCACGTGGCCATGGAGGAGGTGCGCTCGGCTGCCTGGCGGATCAGGTCGCTGGCAACGCCCTGCTG
>NZ_JBYQFR010000006.1:0-290741 GCF_058266945.1 Arthrobacter sp. E70
GTTCGAATATTCCCGAAACAAATTCAATTCCTTGAATTTCTATTTCGTATTTCTTCGCTGCGATGTTTCAAGCTTATTTCATTCATATTCACTTTTGCAAATCCGGTGATTTACCCGGAATTCACTCGGTGGAATGAATCCGCCCAGCATAAGACGAAGCAATTTCTCCAGGCCCGCGTAGTCCGCGGCAAGAATTTGCTTCTCATTAGTTGGGGGTTTGTCACCGCTCAGCGGCGGCGACTCAGAAAACAATACACGCCCCCCAGCAGCCGTGCAAATCGGCTGCGGAAGGGCGTGCATGCAGGTCCTGAAGGTGCTAGGGAACCAGCACCTCTACCGTGGCCAGGTTCTTCTTGCCCCGGCGCAGCAGCAGGTACTGGCCGTGCAGAAGTTCGGACTCCGAGATCACGGCCTCGGGATCGAGCACTTTTTCATTATTCACGTAGGCGCCGCCCTCACCCACGGTGCGGCGGGCCGCCGACTTGCTCTCCGAAAGCCCGGATGCCACCAGCAGGTCCACAATCCCCAGTTCGTCCACCTGGACGGTGGCGGACGGAAGTTCGGACGTGGCGGCCTGCAGCGTGGGCTTGTCCAGCGCGGCAAGGTCACCGTTTCCAAACAGGGCGGCCGAGGCCGCAATCACCTTTTCGGTCGCTTCCACGCCATGCACCAGGGAAGTCACTTCAAAGGCAAGCTTCCGCTGGCCTTCGCGGGCGAACGGACGCTCGGCCACGGAGACGGCGATCTCTTCGATCTCGGCGCGCGTGAGGAAGGTGAAGACCTTGAGCCGGTCCACAACGTCGGCGTCTGCCGTGTTGAGCCAGAACTGGTAGAACGCGTACGGGCTGCACATGCCGGCGTCGAGCCAGATGGCGTTGCCCTCGCTCTTGCCGAACTTGGTGCCGTCCGAGTTGGTGATCAGCGGGGTTCCCAGCGCGTGCACGCTCTTGCCCTCTACCTTGCGGATCAGCTCCGTTCCACTGGTCAGGTTGCCCCACTGGTCCGAGCCGCCCGTCTGCAGGACGCAGCCGTAGTCGCGGTAGAGCTGCAGGTAGTCCATGCCCTGCAGGATCTGGTAGCTGAACTCGGTGTAGCTGATGCCCTCGTCCGAGTTCAGGCGGGAAGCGACGGCGTCCTTGCGCAGCATGGTGCCCACGCGGAAGTGCTTGCCCACTTCGCGCAGGAAGTCGATGGCGCTCAGCGGGGCCGTCCAGTCGAGGTTGTTGACGATCCGGGCGGCGTTGTCGCCCTCGAAGCTGAGGAAGCGGCTGACCTGCGCCTGCAGGTAGCCAACCCACTCGGCCACGGTGTCCTTGGTGTTCAGCGTGCGTTCGGCGGTGGGACGCGGGTCACCGATCATGCCGGTGGAACCGCCCACGAGCCCCAAGGGCTTGTGCCCGGCAAGCTGAAGCCGCCGCATCACGAGCAACTGGACCAGGTTGCCCAAGTGGAGGCTCGGAGCGGTGGGATCGAAACCGCAATAGTACGTGACCGGCCCATTGGCGAGGAGCTTTTCGAGCTCGGCTTCGTCCGTGGAGACATGGACCAGGCCACGCCACTTCAGCTCCTGCCAGATGTTGGCAAAAGTGGGGTCGTTGCGCTGCGGTTCGAGGAGGTTCAGTTCTGGCACGCCTTCTAAGTTAGCAGGATCGCGCCGGGTCAGCGGGCGATGCCGGCGGGTACCGGTTGGGCAGCGATCAGCCGCAGCCGCTGGGTGGGCCGGGTCATGGCAACGTAGAGGTCCCCCACCTTGCCATGCTGGTGGTTCAGCATCATGGACGGTTCCAGCACCACCACGCCGTCGAACTCCAGGCCCTTTGCCTCGCGGGGGCTGATGACCACGATGTCCTGCTCGTAGCTGCCGGCCCCGGTGCCGATCCGGCGGCCGTAGGCGGCGCGGAGGGCAGCCGTGGCCTCCGGCAGCAGGTCACCGTCGGCAATCACGGCGAGCAGGCCGCCGTCGAGCGCCTCCAACTCCTCCGGCAGCACCTCGACAAGGCGGCTGACCACGGCGCCGGGCGCCACTTTGTCAATGATGGGCGACCAGCGGCCCTCCCGGACCGCCTTGGGCGCGGAAACCACCAGGCCCGCCGCGTTGGCCATGCGGACCGCGGCTTCGGCGATCTGCGAGGGCGTGCGGTAATTGACCGTCAGTTCCTCCAACTGCCAGCGGTCGCCGAACATCGGGGCGAGGGCGCCCTGCCACGAGTTCGCACCGGCCACCGAACTGGTCTGGGCGATGTCACCCACGATGGTGAAGGACTTCAGGGGGCAACGCCGGACCAGGAGCCGCCACTGCATGGGGGAAAGCTCCTGCGCCTCGTCAACCACGATGTGGCCAAACGCCCACGTGCGATCGCTCGTGGCCCGCTCGGCAGCCGTCTGCCGGGCGATCCGTTCCTGGTTCTGCTCCACCAGGTCCTCCGCGCTCATGAGCGCGTCCACACCGGCAGCCTCCATGTTGACGAGGGTCTGCTTCGCGTTCGCCAGGTCCCGCGCACGGTCGTGCTCCTGCTGTGCCAGGCCCCGTCCCGCGGCAGGGTCCAGCTCGCCCAGCAGCTCAGCGGCCTCATCCAGCAGTGGGACGTCGGATTCAGTCCACGGCGCGTCTGCCGGGCGCAGCAGCAGAGCACGCTCGGCAGGAGTGAGGTTGGGGGTGCAGAATTCCAGCACCTCCGGCTTGCTGAAGAGGTCGGAGATCAGCTTCTCGGGCGTCATCGGCATCCAGCACAGGTTCAGCGCGATCCGCACGTCGCGCGCCGTCCGGACGTCCTCGGCAAGGTAGGAACGGTCGGCGTTGTTGCCGATGTTCCCGGCCTCGACGAGTTCGGTCATCTGTTCCGTCAGTTCGCGGAGCAGGATCTTGACGAACGTTACCCGGGCCTCGTTGTAGGGCTTGCCGGTGGAGCGGGCGCGTTCACGGGCCCGCCGGACCTGCTTGGGGGTCAGGGTCAGCCTGCGGCCGTCCACCTCGAGGATCCGGTTCTGGGCCGGGACGCGCATCCGGTTGGAAACCGCGTTGGCCACGATGGCGGCCATTTCAAGCTTGCCCTTCAGCGCGGCGACGTCCGCATCGGTTTCCGGGACGGCCTGGATGCCGGGCATGAGCCGGCCAAGGCTTGCCATGACGACGCCGGTCTCGCCCAGGGAGGGCAGGACGCGTTCGATGTACTTCATGAACGACGACGACGGGCCCACCAGCAGCACGCCTGCACTCTTGAGGCGGTCGCGGTGGGTGTAGAGCAGGTAGGCGGCGCGGTGCAGCGCCACAGCGGTCTTGCCGGTTCCGGGTCCGCCCTGCACCACGACGGCGCCGGAGATGGAGGACCGGATGATCCGGTCCTGCTCCGACTGGATGGTGCTGACGATGTCCGACATGCGGCCGGTCCGCTTGGAGTTCAACGCCGCCAGCAGGGCCCCTTCGCCCTGGAGCGATTCGTCGTCGGTGAGCATGGCGGCGTCCAGGACATCATCCTCGATGGCCTTGACCTCGCGTCCCTGCAGGATCAGGTGCCGGCGGCGGCGCACGCCCTGCCGGTCGAAGGCGGTGGCCTGGTAGAAGTGCCCCGCTTCGGGCGCCCGCCAGTCAACCATCAGCCGCTGCAGGTCCTCAGTGGTCAGGCCGATCCGGCCGATGTACTGCGCTTCACCGGAGTCCAGGTCCAGCCGGCCGAACACCAGGCGGTCGTCCACGGCATCCAGCTGCGCCAGGCGGTCCTCATACAGTGCGGCGAACGCGTCACGTTCCGAAACGTTCTGCATCGTGCCCACGGCTCCGGCCCGGCGGACCTGCGCCAGCTGGCGGCGCTTTTCCTCGCGGAGCTCTTCCAGCCGGGCATACAGGCCGGCTACATACTCCCGTTCGTGAGCCAATTCGGCGTCGTGCATCAACGTTCCCCTATCGCGAAAGACAGACCGTCCATTCTACAACCATTTCGATTAACACTGGTCAAACGCGGCGCTGCCCGGCGGCGCGTCCGTCGCCTGGGGACGCACCCGTTGCCTGGCGGCGGCTCCGGGGCTTCGCGGCCTTGTACTTCGAGACAGTGGGGTCGCCTGCGAGCCAGAACCGCCAGGCGTACTGGTCCGATCCCCCGGCACCTGCCACCCCCACCCGCGGGCCGGAACTGACCGAGCCGCCGGGGACGGACGGAAGCTCCAGGCTGAAGGGTGGGGCCAGCGCGTCGCGCCCGCTGTCCGCCGTCGTGAGTCCCAGCGCCTTGGCGAGGCGTGCCGGTCCGCTGGCGAGGTCGGCGGAGCTTTTCGACGTGGGCCGCCGCCGCTGCGCCAGCTCCAGCCCGTCCACGATCTCGCCTGCGCGCAGCAGGAGCGCGGATGCTACGCCCGCCGGGCCGCACACGATGTTGGTGCAGTGGTGCATGCCGTAGGTGAAGTAGACGTAGAGGTGCCCCGCGGGGCCGAACATGGGAGCGTTGCGCGGTGTGGGGCCACGGTAGGTGTGCGAGCCCGGATCAGGGTGCAAGGAGTCCTCGGGCCCAAGGTAGGCCTCCACTTCCGTGAGCCGTACGGAGACGGCGCCGTCCCGGGATTCATGGGTCAGCACGGCGCCCAGCAGCAGCGGGGCAAGCTGGCGGGCGTCTCCCGAAAGGAAGTCCCGCAAATCCGTTCCGGCAGGCAAGGGGCTTTGGTTCACTTGGTTGACCTTACCCGGGTGACAAGGCTTTTATCCGGGTCCTGAAGCGTCCGGGCGCTGACTGCAGCCGAGCCACGGCCATGTCCGATTCCCGCTAGAAGCAACCCGCTGGGGCTGGCAGGATGGAGGCATGGACTTCTGGCAGCGCTACCGGGCCATCGACGCCCGCGATCCCCGCTTCGATGGCCAGTTCTACACCGCCGTGCGCACCACGGGGATCTACTGCCGGCCCTCGTGCCCGGCCCGGACCCCCAAGGCATCCAACGTCACGTTCTACGAGACCTCCGCCGCCGCGCACGACGCGGGCTACCGTGCCTGCAAGCGCTGCCTGCCCGAGGCCGTGCCGGGCACGCCGGCCTGGAACGTACGGCAGGACATCGCCGGGCGCGCCATGCGGCTGATCAACGATGGCGTGATCAACCGGGACGGCGTGGAAGGCCTCGCCGCCCGGCTTGGCTACTCGCCGCGCCAGCTGAACCGGATCCTGGCCCAGGAACTCGGCGCCGGTCCCCTGTCGCTGGCCCGCGCGGGCAGGGCCCAGACCGCGCGCACGCTGCTGGTCTCCACCTCGATGAAGCTGGCGGACATCGCCTTTGCCGCCGGTTTCAACAGCGTGCGGCAGTTCAACGACACCGTCGCCGAGGTGTTCGGCATGACGCCCACCTCGCTCCGCGGCACAGCCCCACAGCACGGCGCGGGGACGAACCGGAAGGGCGCGGGCTCCAGTACTTCGCTGGTGCTCAGCCTGCCGTACCGCGAGCCCTTCGACCCCGGAATCTTCTCCTTCCTGGCTGTCCGTGCGCTCCCCGGGATCGAGGAAGGTACGCCCACCTCCTACGCGCGTACCCTGCGGCTCCCCCACGGCGACGCCCGGTTCCGCGTGGAGTACGACGACGGCACCCGGGGGCGGCCCCTGACCCTCACCGTCGGCGCGGTGGACCTCCGCGACCTCCCCGCGCTGCTCAGCCGCGTCCGCAGGCTCTTCGACCTGGATGCCGATCCTGAGGCCATCGACTCCGTCCTGGCGGCCGACAGCCGGCTTGCCGCCTCGGTGTCCCAGGCGCCCGGCATGAGGCTGCCCGGGGCCCTGGATCCGCAGGAGCTGCTGGTCCGTGCCATGGTGGGACAGCAAATCACGGTGGCGGCGGCGCGGACGGCCCTGACCCAACTGGCCGCGGCGGGCAGTCCCAGCAGCGCTCCCGGGGACGGCCTTGACCGGCTGTTTCCCACCCCGGCCGAAATCGCTGCCGCCGGGCACCTGCTGCGCGGTCCCCGGCGGAGGACGGAGTCGCTGCTGCAGGCTGCGGCAGCCATGGCGTCAGGCCGGCTCGACTTCGGGTACGGCGATGACCTGCCAGGCCTCACCGCCGCGCTGCTGCCCCTGCCGGGCGTGGGGCCCTGGACCGTAGGGTATGTGGCCATGCGTGTCCTGGGCGCCCCTGACATCTTCCTCGCCAAGGACGCCGCGGTCCGCAACGGCATCCGCGTGCTCGATAAGGGGGAGCTTCCCTCCAGCCCGGACTTCCGTGAAGCCAGCCCGTGGCGTTCCTACGCCACCATGCACCTCTGGCGGGCAGCGGCACGGCCCCCAGCGGCACGGCCCGGCGAGACTTCCAAAACCACCGTTCCCGTGAAAGGGATGCCATGAAAGCGCAACTGTTGGAAATGTCCACCCCTGACGGGCCGTTCACCATCCTCGCCCGGGACGGCGTGGTCCTGGCCTCGGGCTGGACGGCAAGCCTGGCGGAGCTGACCGGGCAGGTCCATCCAGGCCTGCGCCCGGACGCTGTTGAAGAGGTACGGGACTTGGGCAGCATCTCGTCCGCCGTCGAAGCCTTCTATTCGGGAGATCCGGTCCCGGCCATGGCCGTGCCCGTCCTCCAGCAGTCCGGGCCGTTCCGTGCCCACGCCTGGGACGTCCTACGGGAGGTCAAGCCGGGGTTTCCGGTCACCTACAGCGAATACGCGGCCCTGGCAGGGAACCCCCGCGCCGTCCGGGCCGCGGCCAGTGCCTGCGCCTTCAACGCGGCCGCACTCTTCGTCCCCTGCCATCGCGTGATCCGCACCGACGGCTCCCTGGGCGGCTTCCGCTGGGGCCTGCGCGTGAAGGAAAGCCTGCTGGCCCGCGAGGCTGCGTAGGGGTTCCCCGGCCTATCCGCGAAGTGACACTTCACAGCGGTGTTGCCCCGGCGGCATTGGGGTTAAGTGCCAACTCGCGGAGGGGGTGGGGGGACCGCTACTTCGGTTCCGGCATGGCGGAAGGCCACGGCAGCAGTTCGGGCAGGTCGGTGCTGTCGCCGGCGGCGGTGGCGCGCAGGCTGTCCAGTGATGGTTCGCGTCCGGCGAGCCAGGCGGCGATGTCCGTGACCATGCCGCTGACGACGACGGTGCTGCCGCCGGCACCGAGGGTCCGCGGCGGAAGTGCAACGGGCTGCAGGACGAACCTGGAGCTGGCCGGAACACGGGCGGCCAGGAAATCGAAGAGGTGCGAGCAGAACTGGCTGCTCCAGGTTTCCGGTCCGGTCCCTGTGGCCAGGTCCGAGGTGTGGATGACGAGTTCGCGCCAGAGCGCCAGCCCGGCGTCGAAGATCACGCCGTTGCGGAACGCAATCCGCGTCTGCCACTCGTCCGCTTCCAGTGCATCGAAGGCAGCCAGCACCCGGTGCAGGGCTGCATCCACATCCTCCCGGTGCTGCGGGAGGCTGTGCCCGGCGGCGAGCTCTATGGCCCGGTTGCGTCCTTCCATGCCGCCGTCGTACAGCTCCACGGTCTCACCGCGCCGGCCGTATTCCACCTGGCGGGCCAATGCATTGCAGATACCGGTGATGTGGGCCAGGAGGTGTCCGCGGCTCCAGCCGGGAAGGGCGGACGGTGTGGCAGCACCATCGGCGGGGATGCGGTCCAGCCCGGCGGCCAGGGCATCGGCAGCCCTGTGCAGCTCAGCCAGCAGGGCAGCTGGTGTAGGAGAGGTCATGCGGCCAGCCTAGCGGAGCGCTTAACCGAGCGGCCTTCCGTCCGGCCCGACACGGTGGCGGACGTGGTTGCCGTCGTTGCTGGCCTGCCAGAACTCGATTTCCGAAGGCTGCAGGGCGTACAGCTGCCAGTGCGGGTTGTCACTGCCGTCGGCGCGGGGCCGCTCGTGCCAGTCAACGGCTGAGGCTTCCGCGGAGAGCTCCACCACGGGTCCGACCACCCGGACCTGGCGGCCCAGGCCGGCCCAGTAGAAGTTCATGGCGGCCCTGGGCTCAGCGGCCAGTTCCCGGCCCTTGCGGGAGGTGCGGGAGGTGGCGAAGTGCCAGCCGTCGTCGTCGATGTTCTTCAAAATGAGCATCCGCGACGACGGCTGCTGCCCGCCGCCCAGGCCAGTGCCAACCGTGGCCAGGCTGAAGGCGTGCGGCTGCTGCTCCCCCGCGTCCAGCGCCTCATCGAGCCACTGCTTGAAGAGCAGGGCGGGATCCTGCGGCGCGGTGGCCGGGTCAAAGCCGGGCAGGCCGGAGGGAAAGTCGGGCAGCGTGCGAAGGAACTTCCGGAAGGTTTCGCTCATGGAGCCAGCCTAGCCACAGACGCAAAGGGCCCCGCGGATATCCGCGGAGCCCCTGAGCCCTGCTGGTTACTTTGCGTACTCCCGCACGCCGGCGAGCTCGCCTTCCAGCGCGGCCAGCTGGCGTTCGACGGCGGCCGGTGCCGTGCCGCCCTGGGAGTTGCGGCTGTTCAGGGATCCCTCGGTGGAGAGGACGCTGCGGACCTCGGGCGTCAGGTGGTCCGAGATCGCGGCGTACTCCTCATCCGTGAGGTCCCACAGCTCCGCGCCGCGGGACTCGGCCTGCTTCACGGCGGCGCCGGACAACTCGTGCGCCTCGCGGAACGGCACGCCCTGCCGCACCAGCCACTCGGCGATGTCCGTGGCCAGCGCGAAGCCCTGGGGTGCCAGGGACTCCATCCGCTCCCTGTTGAAGGTCAGGGTGGCGATCATGCCGGACACGGCCGGGAGCAGCAGCTCCAGGGTGTCCGCGGCGTCGAACACCGGTTCCTTGTCCTCCTGCAGGTCGCGGTTGTACGCCAGCGGCAGCCCCTTGAGCGTGGCCAGCAGGCCGGTCAGGTTGCCGATCAGGCGCCCTGCCTTGCCGCGTGCGAGCTCGGCCACGTCCGGGTTCTTCTTCTGCGGCATGATCGAGGACCCCGTGGAGTACGAGTCATGCAGCGTGACGAAGGAGAACTCCTTGGTGGCCCAGAAGATGACTTCCTCGGAGATCCGGGACAGGTCCACGCCGATCATGGAGCACACCCAGGCGAACTCGGCGAAGACGTCGCGGGAGGCGGTGCCGTCGATCGAGTTGTGGACGGCGGAGTAGAAGCCGAGATCCGCAGCCACCGCTTCCGGGTCCAGGCCCAGCGAGGACCCGGCCAGCGCGCCCGACCCATAGGGCGAAACGCCTGCCCGCTTGTCCCAGTCCTGGAGCCGCTGCACGTCGCGCAGCAGGGCCCAGGCATGGGCCAGCAGGTGGTGGCTGAGCAGGACCGGCTGGGCGTGCTGCAGGTGGGTGCGGCCCGGCATGGCCACGCCGTGGTGGGCCTTGGCCTGTGCCACCAGGGCATCCACCGTATCCAGCACGCCGCGGGCGATGATCCGGGCGTGGTCACGCAGGAACATCCGGCCGAGCGTTGCCACCTGGTCGTTGCGGGAACGGCCGGCGCGGAGCTTGCCGCCCAGCTGTGCGCCCGCGCGCTCGATGAGCCCGCGCTCCAGTGAACCGTGCACGTCCTCATCGGACTCGGCCGGCAGGTAGGCGCCGGAGGCCACGTCCTCGTCCAGCTGGGTCAGGGCGGCCAGCATGCCTTCGAGCTCGGCGTCGTCCAGCAGCCCGGCCTTGTGCAGCACGCGGGCGTGCGCCTTGGAACCGGCGATGTCGTACCGTGCCAGCCGCCAATCGAAATGCGTCGACTTGCTCAGCGCCGCAAGGGCGTCCGCGGGGCCGCCGGCGAACCGGCCGCCCCACAGGGCACCTGCGTTCGTAGCCTCGGTTTTTTGCTCAGCCACAGGGGCTACTTCCCTGCGACCCGGATGTCGCGGCCGGAGGCAACCTTGGCGGACATG
The DNA here is from genome assembly GCF_058266945.1 of Arthrobacter sp. E70. Taxonomy (NCBI): domain Bacteria; kingdom Bacillati; phylum Actinomycetota; class Actinomycetes; order Micrococcales; family Micrococcaceae; genus Arthrobacter; species Arthrobacter sp. E70. Next base: position 9,750 of record NZ_JBYQFR010000006.1, read on the forward strand.
CCCCACAGCTCGATGAAGCCCCGGGCCATGGACTGGTCGAAGGTGTCGCCGGTGTCGTAGGTGGCCAGCGAGAAGTCATACAGGGAGGTGTCGGAACGGCGGCCGTTGACGATGGCCTGGCCGCCGTGCAGGGTCATGCGGATGTCGCCGGAGACGTACTTCTGGGTGTCCTCGATGAAGGCGTCCAGGGAGCGCTTGAGCGGGGAGAACCACTGTCCGTCGTAGACCAGCTCGGCCCAGCGCTGGCCAACGGTGGCCTTGAAGCGGGCCTGCTCGCGCTCGATGGTGACGTCCTCGAGGTGCTTGTGGGCGGTGATCAGCGCCATGGCACCCGGGGCTTCGTAGATCTCGCGGGACTTGATGCCCACCAGGCGGTCCTCGACGACGTCGATGCGGCCCACGCCCTGGGCTCCGGCGCGGCGGTTGAGTTCCTTGATGGCCTGCAGCGGGGTGACCTTGACGCCGTCGATTGCGACGGGAACGCCGGCCTCGAAGGAAATGGTGACCTCGTCCGGTGCCGGCGGGAACTCCGGGGTGGCCGTGTAGTCGTAGATGTCCTTGGTGGGGGCGTTCCAGATGTCTTCGAGGTAGCCGGTTTCCACGGCGCGGCCCCAGACGTTCTGGTCGATGGAGTACGGGTTCTTCTTGGTGGTCTCGATGGGCAGGCCCTTTTCCTCGGCGAAGGCGATGGCCTTGTCGCGGGTGAGGGCGAGGTCGCGGACGGGTGCGATGCACTTCAGGTCCGGGCCAAGGGTCTGGATGCCGACTTCGAAGCGGACCTGGTCGTTGCCCTTGCCGGTGCAGCCGTGGGCTACGGTGGTGGCGCCGAATTCGCGGGCTGCCTTGACCAGGTGCTTGACGATGACGGGGCGGGAGATGGCGGAGACCAGCGGGTAGTGGCCCTGGTAGAGGGCGTTGGCCTTCAGCGTGGGCACGCAGTACTCGTTGGCGAACTCGTCCGATGCGTCGGCCACATAGGCCTCGACGGCGCCGCAGCCCAGCGCGCGCTGGCGGATGGTTTCCAGCGATTCCCCGCCCTGTCCGACGTCGACCGCTACGGCGATGACCTCGGCGCCGGTGGCTTCACCGATCCAGCCGATGGCTACGGAAGTGTCCAGGCCGCCTGAGTAGGCGAGCACAATGCGTTCAGTCACTTTGCATGCTCCTTGTTGGGGATTGTTGTGTTTGTCTTCAAGCTTATTGCCCGGCCTCTTCAGCCAGTTGGAGGAAGCGGGCGGCCAGGTCCGGTCCGCCCAGCGGATCGCGGGACACCAGCAGCACGGTGTCGTCGCCGGCGATGGTGCCCAGGATGGACGGCATCACCGAGTGGTCGATGGCCAGGGCCAGGAAGTTCGCCGCGCCCGGCGGTGTGCGCAGCACCACGAGGTTGGCCGACGCCTCCGCGGTGACCAGCAGTTCACTGCACAGCCGTGCGAGCCGGGCGTCCAGGATTTCCTGGGTGACGCCGCTCTTGGCGCCGCGTTCGCCGCCTTCGCCGGGCACCGCGTAGACCAGGACGCCTTCCTTGCCGCGGACCCGGACAGCGCCCAGCTCCACCAGGTCGCGGGACAGCGTGGCCTGGGTGACCTGTACGCCGTCGTCCGCCAGCAGCGACGCCAGCTCCGCCTGCGACCGCACGGACTGCCCGGTGAGGATGGCGGTGATGCGCGCCTGCCGGGCAATCTTGGTGGCCGGGCTGGAGCCCGCCACCGACGGGTTGGTGGACACTAGAACGTGCTCTCCCCGGTGCCTTCGACCGGTGCGAGGCCTTCGACGAAGGCCAGGCCGGACTGGTGCATCAGCCATGCCATCAGCGCCTTCTGCGCGTGCAGCCGGTTTTCCGCTTCATCCCACACGATGGACTGCGGGCCGTCGATGACGTCGGCGGAGATCTCGTAGCCGCGGTAGGCGGGCAGGCAGTGGAGTACGACGGCGTCATCCGCAGCGAGTGCCATGGCGTCCGAGTCGACGGAGTAGTCCCGGAACAGCTGCATCCGGGCTTCCTTTTCGGTTTCCTGGCCCATGGATACCCAGGTGTCGGTGGCGACGACGTCCGCGCCCTGCAGCGCTTCCTTGGCGTCAGTGGTGATGAGCACGGAGCCGCCGGTTTCGGCCGCCCGCTCCTGGGCTGCCGCCACGATGTCCGCCGCCGGGAGGTAGCCCTCCGGTCCGGCAATCCGGACGTGCATCCCGGCGGTGACGCCTGCCAGCAGGTACGAGTTGGCCATATTGTTGGCGGCGTCGCCGAGGTAGCTCATGGTCAGCCCCTTGAGAGAGCCCTTGTGCTCCTTTACGGTGAGCAGGTCGGCGAGGAGCTGGCACGGGTGGTAGTCGTCGCACAGGGCGTTGATGACCGGAACCTTGGAGTTCTCCGCCATGGCCACCAGCCCGGAGTGGGCCCCGGTGCGCCACACGATGGTGGAGACCATCCGCTCGAGCACCTTGGCCGTGTCCTCCACGGATTCCTTGTGCCCGATCTGCGCCTCGCCGGGGTTGATGACCAGGGCGTTGCCGCCCATGTCGGCGATGCCGGTAGCGAAGGAAACCCGGGTCCGGGTGGAGGTCTTGTCGAAGATTACGGCCACGGTCTTGCGGCCGCTGCCTTCGGCGGCGAAGGGCTGGACGCCGTACGGGGCGGCCTTCATGCGGGCAGCAAGTTCCAGGACCTCGGCCTGCTCGGCAGGGGTGAGGTCGGTGTCCTTGAGGAAGTGCCGGGTGGTTGCGGAAGTCACTGGGCGTCCTTTGCTGCTTGGAGGATTGCCGGGAAGGCGGCGAGGAAGGTGTCGGCCTGTGCCGTGGTGAGGATCAGCGGCGGGGCCAGGCGGATGGTGCGGGGGCCGGGACTGTTGACGATGAATCCGGCGTCCAGGGCAGCCTGCACCACGGCGGGTGCCACGTCGGCGTCGAGGTCGAAGCCGATCAGCAAGCCTTCGCCGCGGACTTCGGTGACGCCCGGGATCGCGGCCAGCGCCGAGCGCAGGTGCTCCCCCACGGCCTTGACGTTGGCGAGCACGTTCTGGCTTTCCAGCACGTGCAGCGTGGCGAGGGCAGCCGCCGTTGCCACGGGGTTGCCGCCGAAGGTGGTGCCGTGCTGGCCCGCGGACAACAGCGACGACGTCTGCTCGCCAAAGGTGACCAGGGCGCCGATGGGGAACCCGCCGCCGAGCCCCTTGGCCAGGGTGATGGCATCCGGGACGATGCCGGCGTCCTCGCTGGCAAACCACTTGCCGGTCCGGCCGATGCCGGTCTGGACCTCGTCCAGGATCAGGAGGGCTCCGGCCTTGCTGGTGGCGGCCCGGGCTGCCTTCAGGTAGCCCGGCGGCAGTGGCCGGACGCCTGCCTCGCCCTGGATGGGCTCCAGGAAGACGGCGGCGACGGTCTCGTCCACGGCAGCTTCAAGCGCGGCGATGTCGCCGAACGGGATGTGCAGCACTCCGCCGGGAAGCGGCTCGAACGGCGTCCGGTAGGCCTCCTTGGCCGTGAGGGCCAGCGCCCCCATGGTCCGGCCGTGGAAAGCGCCTTCGAGGGCGACGATCCTGGTCCGCTTCGTGTCACCGGCTCCAGTGTTGCGGCGGGCCAGCTTGAACGCTGCCTCGTTGGCTTCCGTTCCGGAGTTGGTGAAGAACACCTTGGAGCCGGCGGGAGCGTGGGCCAGTTCCAGGAGCTTCTCGGCCAGCGCCACCTGCGTGGGGCTGGTGAAGAAGTTGGAGACGTGGCCCAGGGTGGCCAGCTGGCTGGAGATCACCGACGTCACGAACGGGTGGGCGTGTCCCAGGGCGTTGACGGCGATGCCGCCCAGCAGGTCGAGGTATTCCTTGCCATCGGCGTCCCACACCAGGCAGCCGGCCCCGCGGACCAGGACGCGCTGCGGCGTACCGAAGACGCCCATGAGGGAGCTGGAGTAGCGGGACAGCCATTCGGAGCCGGCGTGGCCCTGCGTCTCGACGAGCTCGGCCACCGGGGTTTCGACTGGCTCAACCACAGGGATGTGCTTATTCATCCGTTGATCTCCTCGTCCGGGACCACCTGGGTGCCGATGCCCGCCGTCGTAAATGTTTCAAGAAGCATGGAGTGGGCCAGGCGCCCGTCCACGATGTGTGCGCGTTCCACGCCCTCGTCGATGGCCTTTAGGCAGGCGGCCATCTTGGGGATCATGCCCGATTCCAGCCGGGGCAGCATCTTCCGTAGCTCCGAGGCCGTCAGGGAGGAGATCAGCGAGGATTTGTCCGGCCACTTGGCGTAAAGGCCTTCCACGTCGGTCAGGATGACCAGCTTGGAAGCGCCCAGCGCGGATGCGACGGCAGCCGCCGCGGTGTCGGCGTTGACATTCAGGACCTGCCCGGTGGGCTGGAACTGTGCCGTGTCGGCGGCACTGGCAGCGTCGACGATCTCGGGGGCGACGGTGGAGATCACCGGAATGCGGCCGGCCTCGAGGATGTCCATGATGCCGGTGGGGTCGACGCCCACCACCTCGCCTACCAGCCCCAGGTCCACCTCTTCGCCGTCCACCACGGTCCCGGTCCGCACGGCACGGAGCAGGCCGCCGTCTTCACCCGACATACCCACCGCGTAGGGACCGTGGGAGTTGATCAGGCCCACCAGTTCGCGGCCCACCTGGCCGGTGAGGACCATCCGGACCACGTCCATGGCTTCGGGCGTGGTGACGCGCAGGCCGCCCTTGAACTCCGACTCGATGCCGAGCCGGCCCAGCATCGAGTTGATCTGCGGGCCGCCGCCGTGGACCACCACGGGGTGGATGCCGACGTGGTGCAGGAAGACGATGTCCTCGGCGAAGGCACGGCGGAGATCGTCGTTGACCATCGCGTTGCCGCCGTACTTGATCACCATGATGCTGCCGGCGAACCGCTGGATCCAGGGCAGGGCCTCGATCAGGGTTGCCGCCTTGTCCTGGGCGTCGGCCATGCTGGTGGTTTCACGCGTCTGGGTGTTCATGCTGTCACTTTCCGCAGCGGGCGCGTGGCCCGCTGCCCGGCCTAGCTGGAGTAGGCGCTGTTTTCGTGGACGTAGTCGTGGGTGAGGTCGTTCGTCCAGACCGTGGCTTCGGCGTTGCCGGCCTGCAGGTCGATCTCCACGTGGACCTCGCGCGGCTCCAGGTCCACCAGGCTGCGGTCGTCGCCGATGCTGCCGTTGCGGCAGATCTGGACCCCGTTCATGGCAACGTTGAGCTTGTCCGGCTCGAAGGCGGCGTCGGTGGTGCCCACGGCCGACAGGACGCGGCCCCAGTTGGGGTCCTTGCCGAAAATGGCGGCCTTGAACAGGTTCGACCGGGCCACGGAGCGGCTGACTGTTTCGGCGTCCGCTTCGCTGGCGGCGTTGAACGTGCGGATGGCGATGTCGTGGCTGGCGCCCTCGGCGTCCGCGATCAGCTTGCGGGCCAGCTCGGCGCACACCTGGGTCAACCCGGCACCAAAGGCCTCGGCGGAGGGCACGGCACCGGACGCGCCCGAGGCCAGCAGGACCACGGTGTCGTTGGTGGACATGCAGCCGTCGGAGTCCGCACGGTCGAAGGTGACGCGCGTGGCGTCGCGCAGGACAACGTCGAGCATTTCGGACTCGACTGCGGCGTCGGTGGTGAGGACCACCAGCATCGTGGCCAGGCCGGGAGCCAGCATGCCGGCTCCCTTGGCGATGCCGCCGATACTGAACTCGCTGCCGTCGGCGTCAGTGCCAATAAACAGCGCAGACTTGGGCACGCTGTCCGTGGTCATGATGGCGGTGCCGGCATCCGGTCCGCCATCGGTGCTGAGCGCGGCCGCTGCCGCCTCGACGCCGGGCAGGATCTTGTCCATCGGCAGCTGCTCGCCGATCAGGCCCGTGGAGCAGACAAAGACGTCGGTGGCAGAAATACCCAGGACCTCGGCCACTTTTTCCGCGGTGCTGTGGGTGTTCTGGAAGCCGGTGGGTCCGGTGCAGGCGTTGGCTCCGCCGGAATTGAGGATGACGGCGTCCACGCGGCCGTCGGAGACCACCTGGCGGGACCAGTGCACGGGGGCTGCTGCCACGCGGTTGCTGGTGAAGACAGCGGCGGCGGCCTTGGAAGGTCCGTCATTGACCACCAGGGCGAGGTCCGGTTTACCCGAGGCCTTCAGTCCGGCGGTGACGCCGGCGGCCCGGAATCCCTGGGGTGTGGTGATGGTCACGGGGCTACTCCCTGCAGGTTGAGGCCGGCGGTTTCCGGCAGGCCGAGTGCGATGTTCATGGACTGCACGGCGCCGCCGGCCGTGCCCTTGGTGAGGTTGTCGATCACGCAGGTGACGATCAACCGTCCCGTGTGGGAGTCGTACGCCAGTTGCATGGCCGCATGGTTGGAACCCTGGACCGACTTGGTGGTGGGCCACTGTCCCTCCGGCAGCACGTGCACGAACGGCTCGTCCTCGTACGCCTCGGCCCATGCCAGGCGCAGCTGCGCGGCGGTGGTGCCGGCCTTGACCTTGGCGGTGGCCGTGGTGAGGATGCCCCGGCTCATCGGGGCAAGCGTGGGCGTAAAGGAAACGGTGACTTTCTCCCCCGCCGCGTTGGAAAGACCCTGCTCAATCTCCGGCGTGTGCCGGTGGCCGCCGCCCACGCCATAGGGGCTCATGGATCCCATGACCTCGGAGCCGATCAGGTTGACCTTGGCCGCCTTGCCCGCACCCGAGGTGCCGGACGCGGAAACGATCACTACGTCGTCGGGTTCCAGCAGGTGGGCGGCGAACCCGGGGGTCAGCGCCAGGAGCGCCGACGTCGGGTAGCAGCCGGGGACCGCGATCCGCGTGGCGCCCTTGAGGGCCTCGCGCTGTCCCGGCAGCTCCGGAAGCCCGTAGGGCCAGGTGCCGGCGTGGGCGGAGCCGTAGAACCTTTCCCAGGCAGCGGGGTCCTCGAGGCGGTGGTCGGCGCCGGCATCAATCACCACTGTCCCCTCCGGCAGCTGGGCGGCGATTTCGGCGGAGGCGCCGTGCGGCAGCGCGAGGAAGACGACATCGTGGCCCGACAGGTTCGCCACGGTGGTGTCTTCAAGGATGCGGCTGGCGAGTCCATGCAGGTGCGGCTGCAGCTCGCCGAGGCGGGAGCCTGCGTTGCTGTGGGCTGTGATGGCACCAATGGTCACGCCGGGATGGCCAGCCAGGAGGCGAAGGACCTCTCCTCCGGCGTAGCCGCTGGCACCGGAGACCGCAACAGAAATAGTCATGCACCCGACTATACAACAATAGTTATGCATTGGCATCGATATTTATGCATGCACCTGTACTGCCGCCCGAAGGGTGGCCGGCACTTGTCCTGCCGCCATACCTGGTCCCTAGGATGGGTCTCGGCAGCCGGGCCGCAGATGCGCCCGGGAAAGGAGAAGCAATGACGCACGCAATCGTCGCACGGCAGGCAGGCGGACCGGAAGTCCTGGAGTACACCGAGGTTGAACGGCCGGTTCCGGGTCCGGGCCAGCTGCTGTTCAGGGTCGGGGCAGCCGGGGTGAACTTCATCGATACCTACAAGCGCAGCGGCACCTATAAAGTGCCCTACCCTTTCATCCCCGGGTCGGAGGCCGCGGGCACGGTGGAGGCCGTGGGTGAGGGCGTGACCGGCTTTTCCGTGGGCGACCGCCTGGCTACGGCGGAGGGTGTCAACTGCTATGCCGACTACGCACTGGTTGACGAGGAAGCCGCGCTTCCGGTGCCGAAGGGCCTGGATGTCTTCACCGCCGCCGCCCTGCCCCTGCAGGGCATCACTGCCCACTACCTGATCAACTCAACCTTCAAGGTGGAGCCCGGGCACACCGTGCTGCTGCACGCCGGGGCGGGCGGTGTTGGGCTGCTGCTCATCCAGCTCCTCAAGGCCAAGGGCGCAAGGGTGATCACCACGGTGTCCAACCATGAGAAGGAAGCCCTCGCCCTCGAAGCCGGGGCGGACCACGTGCTGCGCTACGAAGGCTTTCCCCACCACGTGCGCGAACTCACCAGCGGCAAGGGCGTGGACGTGGTGTACGACGGCGTAGGCCGCAACACGTTCGACGGGTCCCTCAGCGCCCTCGGTGTCCGGGGAATGCTGGTCCTGTTCGGAGCCGCGTCGGGCCCCGTGCCGCCCTTCGACCCGCAGCGGCTCAATGCCGCCGGTTCGGTGTTCCTCACCCGCCCCACCATGGGCCACTACCTCCGGAACGCCGTAGAGCGGCGCTGGCGCTCCGACGAGGTCTTTGCTGTCGCTGCCAATGGCAGCCTGAATGTCCGGATCGGAGCCCGCTACCCCTTGAGCCAGGCAGCCCAGGCGCACCGCGACCTGGAAGGCCGCAAGACCACCGGCAAGGTCCTCCTGATCCCCTAACCGGCAAAGCTTGAAGGGGCTCGAACGGCAGAAGTCCCCGCAACCGATGCGGTTGCGGGGACTTCTTGTTGTGGCGGGGGACGCCTGCACTTAGCGCTGGACGGCGCCGAAACGTTCTGCCGCCAGGGCAACGGCGCTTTCGCGCGCTGCCGAGGCTTCGTCCGCGGTCAGGGTGCGGTCCGCGGCCCGGAAGCGGAGCCCGAAGGCCAGCGACTTCTTGCCCTCCTCGATGCCCTTGCCCGCATAGACATCGAACAGCGCCACGTCCTCAAGGAGTTCGCCCGCGCCTTCGCGCAGCGCGGCGAGCACGTCGTCCGCCGGAACGTCGGCCGGGACCACCAGGGCCACATCCTGCGTGGCCACGGGGAACGTGGAAATGTGGCGGGCCACAATCACGTCCGGCGCAGCGTCGAACAGGGCGTCCGCATTGATTTCCAGGGCTACGGTGCGGGCGGGCATGTCCGACGCCGCGAGCAGCTTGGGGTGCAGTTCGCCTGCGTAGCCCACCACTTCCCCGGTGCGCAGCGCCAGCCGCGCCGTCCGGCCGGGATGGAACGCCTGGTGGCTGCCCTGGCTGACCACGAGGTCGACGCCGAGGATGTCACCGGCAAGCCGGGCGACATCGAGCGCGTCGGCCCAGTCCCACGCGCGGGGCGTGTGCGCAGCGGCGGCCGGGGAATCGTGGCCGGTGAGGATGGCGGCGACATGGAACGGCTGGGCGGGGACGCCGTCGAACAGTGCATCCAGCACCTCGTCGGCGGGCTTGGCACCAAGCGGCGGGATGGACGCAGTGCCCATAGTGCCGTCGGGCAGGAACACCAGGCCGGATTCGAACAGCGCGAGGTCGCGGAAGCCACGGGAGTGGTTGCGCTTGGCTACCTCGATCAGTCCCGGCAGGATCGAGGTGCGCAGGAAGCCGTGTTCCTCGCTGATCGGGTTGGCGAGTTTGACCGCCGGGCGCTCCGCACCCTGCTCAGCCACGCCAAAGGTGTCGTTCGCGGCCTTGGAGACGAACGGGTAGGACAGCACCTCGGTCAGCCCGGCGTCGGCCAGGGCCTGGATCAGGCGCCGGCGCTGCTGCTGGACCCGGGTGAGGCCGCGGCCCGGAGGAGCCACCGGCAGGGTGGCCGGGATCTTGTCGTAGCCCACCAGCCGCGCGATTTCCTCGGTCAGGTCTTCCTTGGTCTCCAGGTCGCTGCGCCAACTCGGCGGCGTAACGGTCCAGCCGCCGTCGTGCTTCACCACAACAGCGCCCAGGTCCTCCAGGGACGTGACGATCTGTTCCTCCGTGAAGTCGATGCCGATGCGCGCGGCGGCGAAGCCGGCGGGCAGCTCGATGGTGATGGTTTCCGGGGCGGTGCCGACGTCGGTCCCTGCTTCATCCGCGGTACCGCCGGCCAGTTCCACCAAAAGATCCACCACACGCTGCGCGGCAACGCCCGCCACCTGCCAGTCCACGCCGCGCTCGAAGCGCTTGGACGCTTCGGAGGGCAGTTTGTGCCGGCGGCGGGAACGGCCGATGGAGACCTCGTCGAAGTGTGCCGCTTCCACCAGGATGTTCGACGTCGACTCGCCCACCTCGGTTGCGGCGCCGCCCATCACGCCTGCGATGCCGATGGCACCGGAGTCGTCGGTGATCAGCAGGTCCTCGGCGTCGAGGGTGCGTTCCTTGCCGTCAAGGGTGGTGATCTTCTCCCCCGCCGCGGCACGGCGCACCACGATGTCGCCGGAAAGCGTGTCCAGGTCGTAGCAGTGCGTGGGCTGGCCGAGCTCGAGCATGACGTAGTTGGAGATGTCCACCGGCAGGGAGATGGAACGGATGCCTGCCAGCCGGAGCCGGGAGACCATCCACGGCGGAGTGGGCCGGGTGGCGTCCACCCCCCGGACCGTGCGGGCAACGAAGCGGTCGCAGCCGGGCTTGCCGTAGATGGGCGCGTCGTCGTTGAGCTTGACGCCGTAGCCGCCCGAAAGCTCTGCCGGGGCGTGGACCCTGGTGGCCGGGTCCGTGAAGGTGGTCCCCGTGGCGTGCGCGTATTCACGGGCCACCCCGCGGATGGAGAAAGCGTAGCCGCGGTCCGGGGTGACGTTGATTTCCGCAGCCTGGTCATACAGCCCCAGGAGCTCCATCGCGTCGGTGCCCACTTCCGGGTCCAGGCCGATGCGGGACAGCACCAGGATGCCGTCGTGGTCCTCGCCGATGCCAAGTTCACGGACGGAGGCGATCATGCCCGCGGAGAGATGGCCGTAAGTCTTGCGGGCCGAGATGTGGAAGTCGCCGGGGAGGATGGCGCCGGGGAGGGTGACAACCACCTTGTCGCCTTCAACGAAGTTGTGGGCGCCGCAGATGATGCCCTGGACGCCGGAGGGGTCGATGCCCTTGCCGGTGAGCTTCTGCTCCTGGCCTTCGGGGACGACGCGGACCTGGCACCAGTTGATGGTCTTGCCGTTGGTCTGGGGTTCCTTGACCACGCTGAGGACCTGGCCCACCACGATGGGGCCCTGCAGGGTGTCCGTGGGGCGGTGGACCGCCTCCTCCTCGAAGCCAACCTTGACCAGCTCGGCCATGACGTCTTCGGCCGTTGCGCCGGCCGGTACTGCCGCGAATTCACGCAGCCAGGAAAGTGGGATACGCACTGTTAGATCTCCATCCCGAAGTGCTCGCTGAACCGTACATCGCCTTCGATCATGTCTCTCATGTCCCCCACTTCATTGCGGAACATGAGGGTGCGCTCGATGCCCATGCCGAAGGCAAAACCTGAATAGACGTCCGGGTCGATGCCGGCGGCGCGCAGGACGTTGGGGTTGACCATGCCGCAGCCGCCCCACTCAATCCACGCCGGGCCGCCCTTGGCGCCGGGGTGGAAGATGTCCAGCTCGGCGGAGGGCTCGGTGAACGGGAAGTAGTTGGGGCGCAGCCTGATCTGGGCTTCGTCGCCGAACATCTGGCGGGCGAAGTGCTCCAGGGTGCCGCGCAGGTCCGCCATGGACAGGTTCTTGTCGATGGCCAGGCCTTCGAACTGGTGGAACACCGGCGTGTGGGTGGCATCCAGCTCATCGGTGCGGAACACCTTGCCGGGGCACAGCACGTAGATGGGCACCTCGCGCTCCAGCATGGACCGCACCTGCACCGGGGAGGTGTGCGTGCGCATCAACAGGTGGGCTTCGGGGGGTTCCACGAAGAAGGTGTCCTGCATTTCGCGCGCCGGGTGGTCCGGCTTGAAGTTCAGGGCGTCGAAGTTGAACCATTCGGATTCGACCTCGGGGCCTTCGGCGATTTCCCAGCCCATGCCCACGAAAATGTCCGCCACGCGGTCCTGCAGGGTGGACAGCGGGTGGCGGGCGCCCGCCCGGCGGCGGCGGGGTGCCGCAGTGACGTCCACGGTCTCCTCCAGCAGGATCCGGGCGTCATTTTCGGCTTCCAGGACTGCGTTCCGTTCGGCGAGCGCCTTGTTGACCCGGCCGCGGGAGGCGCCCATCAGCTTACCTGCGAGCGCTTTCTGGTCCTTGGGCAACCGGCCGATCTCGCGGTTGGCAAGGCTTAGGGGGGACTTTTCACCGGTATGCGCCAGCCTCACCGCCTTCAGCTCGTCAAGGGTGGCTGCACCGTCGATGGCGGTGATGGCCTGGTCTACAGCGGCGTTGATGGCTGCCTCATCCGTGGGGTTCGGGATGGCGGCGCCCGGCAAAGTTTCAGTCATCTACTGTTCTTAGCTACGAGTCGTGGCTGCCGGCGGGCGGGGCAGCCGTGCGCGGTTTCCCGCCCGGCGCGTCCGTCGCTGGCAGGTCATGGATGAATGCCCTGAGCGTCAGCGCATTCAATGACCAGGTCAGGGCTCGCCGGCAGGACCGGCGGCCACTGCCCTCCAGTCTAGTTGAAGCGCCCGGTTACCATGGCCTCATGACTTTGCGGCAGCGCGCGGGTTCCTTTGACGGTCCGACGACGGCCCAGCAGCTCAGGCGGGCAGCGAACCTCCTCAACGGGAGCACCCCGGCAGGGCTCGCCGTCGCCCTCGCCGCACGGACCCGGATCACCCATGGCCCGCACGGGCTGGTCATCGCCTCCGGTTACCGTTGGCGCCTTCCCTTCGCCCACGCCTACACGCTGGGCAACGTGGTGCTGTGCCGCGGTTCGGCCGAGGACCTCGTGTCCCGTCCCGCGCTCCTGGGCCATGAGGAGAAGCACTGCAGCCAGTACGCATGGTGCCTGGGCCTGCCCTTCATCCCGCTGTACCTGCTTGCCGCCGGGTGGTCTGTCCTCCGCGCCGGAAATCCCGGCACGGCAAATGTCTTTGAACGTCGGGCAGGCTTGGCCGCGGGCGGCTACCCGGCCCGGGCCGGAAGGCGGTCCTGATGAACGGCGGCGCCGCCGGGAACCACGGAACAATCACCGTCACCGGAACGGGATGGGCCGAGGCTCCGCCCGATGTGATGTTGGTGGGGATGGGGGTGGAATGCCGCGCCGGATCTGTGGAGGAAGCTTACTCTGCCGCTGGAAGCAGCATGCAGGCCCTGACCGCCGCCCTCCGCAGCGGTGGCGTGGACGGGGCTGATATCCGCACCGCCAGCCTCACCGTCCGCGCCGACCTCGCCTGGCGCGAGGGCGAAGGCCAGCAGGTGGTGGGTTACGTCGCCGCCGGCAGTATCTCCGTCAGGCTCCGCAACGTCGCCCTGGCGCCCGGCCTCATCTCCGAAGCCGTGGGCTCTGCCGGGGACGCGGTCCGGTTGAACAGCCTGCAGCTGGTGGTTTCCGACGATTCATCCGTGCGGGCACTGGCCCGGGAGTCCGCCTGGCAGGACGCGTTCCGGACGGCCGAACAGTTCGCCGCCCTGGCCTCGGCCACGCTGGGCCGGGTGTTGTCGGTGTCCGAGCAGCGGCCGGCGGCGGGGCCGGTTCCCCTTGGCGGGATGCAGCGGGCGGCAGCAGTGGAGAGCTTGCCGGTGGAGCCTGGCGAAAATCGGGTGGACGCTGCCGTCACGGTCGTCTGGGAACTGCAGTACTAGCTGGCCCCGACGTGCGCGCCCGCCTTGACTTCCATTCGAACATGTTTTCGAATGGAAGTCATGAGATGGGAAGCACAAGCCCTGGTCCAGGATCCCGGCGCGGCGGAGGGTCCTGCTGCGGCCCTGCTTCCGCTGTCAGGGCTGGTCCGCTCCGTTACCACGCCGGAGTTTGCCGGTATCACCTTTCATGAGGTCACCGCCAAATCAGTGCTCAACAAGGTGCCGGCAGGATCGCGGATGCCGTTCGAGTGGACCGTCAATCCCTACCGCGGCTGCAGTCACGCCTGCGTCTACTGCTTCGCCCGCAAGACGCACACCTACCTCGACTTCGATGCCGGGCTGGACTTTGACAGCCAGGTGGTGGTCAAGGTCAACGCCGGCGAGGTGCTCCGGAAGGAACTGGCCAAGCGGTCCTGGACGCGGCAGCAGGTGGCCCTTGGCACCAACACCGATCCCTACCAGCGGGCCGAGGGAAGGTACCGGCTGATGCCCGGAATCATCTCCGCCCTCGCGGACTCCGGCACTCCCCTGTCCATCCTGACCAAGGGCACCCTGCTCGCGCGGGACATCCCGCTGCTCAAAAGTGCAGCCACCCAGGTTCCGGTGGGCCTGGGCATTTCCCTGGCCATGACGGACGAAGCACTCTCCGAAGCCATCGAGCCCGGCACCCCCGGGCCGCGTGCGCGGCTCAAGCTCGTCTCGCGGCTGCGCGAGGCCGGCCTTCCCTGCGGCGTCATGGCGATGCCCATCCTGCCGTGGCTTTCGGACAGCGACGACGCCCTGGATGCCCTCTTCGGCTCGCTGGCCGCCGCCGGCGCCACCGGTGTCAGCGCAGGCGCGCTCTACCTGAAACCTGGCACACGTGAGTGGTTCATGAAGTGGATCGCAGCACACCACCCCGAACTCGCGGGCCGCTACCGGCGCCTCTACGGGACCGGTTCCTACGCTTCCAAGGAGTACCGGACGTGGCTCGCCGGCAAGGTCCGGTACTTCAAGGCGCGGCACGGCTTCGCGCACTCTGCCGGCTTCAGCCACCGGAACCTGGACGATCCGCGCGGCGAAGAGGCGGAGTACCCAGCCGGTGTCATTCCCGTAGGAAGCGGCGCCGGCGCAGCTCCATCGGCGTCCGTGCCGACGGTGCAGGACTCCCTGTTCTAGCTGGCTTTTCCGGCTGCCGGTGCTTTTGCGGAGCCCTGTTGACCAGGTCCTGCCGCTGCCTAATCCTGCACCGGAGACGGGGAAACCAGTGCCGCCACCGATTCCAGCAGCGCCTGGACAATCGGATAGTCGGCGGGGATCCAGGGCAGGCCCAGGACGGCTTTGCTGTCCCGCAGATCCACCCAGCGGAGTTCGTCGTGGTCTTCCAGGGGCAACGGCTCGCCCCCGGTGATCGCGGCGAACCAGACGCGCATGCAGGCCCTATCGTTCAGGGGCCAGCCGTTTTCGGATCCGGAAGGCAGCTCCGGGCCCAGTCGGACTGCAATTCCCAGCTCCTCCGCAAGCTCGCGGACCAGCGCCGCCTCGGGCTCTTCGCCCCGCTCCACCTTCCCGCCGGGGAACTCCCACAGCCCCGCCAGGTGCTCCGGCGCGCTTCGCCTGGCCACCAGCAGGGCTGCCGGATCGGCCAGGCTGTCCACAACCGCTCCGCCCACCACCTGTATCAGTCCAGTCACCGCCCCATTCTATGGGCGACAATGGACTGTCCCGGAACACCCGTCCCCTCTGTGGAGACCGTCCGCGCCCCGCAGGGTCAGCGGACGCATCCGGACCTTCTGCCCCACTGCCGTGGCAGCCGCCCGTTTCAGTTCCAGCAGTCGAAAAGCAGGCATATGAGCAGCGTTCTTCAATCGTCCACGGCAGCGTCCACCACATCCCCTGGCATCGGCATGGCTATTTTTGCCCTGGCCATGGGTGGCGTGGGCATCGGCGTCACCGAGTTCACCATGATGGGCCTGCTGAAGGAGGTGGAGCAGGGCCTGGCCATCAGTACCCCGGAGGCCGGGCACCTGATTTCCGCCTATGCCCTGGGTGTGGTGGTCGGTGCTCCCCTGCTGGCCGCCGTCGGCGCCAAACTGCCCAGAAAGAGGCTCGCGCTGGGGCTCCTGCTGTTCTTCACCCTTGCCAACCTCAGCTCTTTCGCAGCCCCCGATTACGGAACGATGCTGGTGTCGCGCTTCGCCGCCGGCCTGCCGCATGGCGCGTTCTTCGGTGTAGCAGCGGTGATCGCAGCGTCCCTGGTGCCGCCCACGCGGCGGGGCTGGGCCATCTCCATGGTGATGGCAGGCTTGAGCGTCTCCAATGTCGTCGGCGTCCCGTTCGCCACCTGGCTGGGCCAAACCTATGGCTGGCGCCTGCTGTTTGTCCTCGTAGGAGCCATCGGCGTGCTGGCCTTCCTGCTGGTATGGCGGTTTGTGCCGTTCCGCCAGGCCCACCCGGACGCGAGCATTCGCCGCGAACTCGGGGCGCTCAAGCGCCTCCAGGTCTGGCTGGCCCTGCTGGTCGGCATTGTGGGCTTTGGCGGCTTCTTCGCCACCTACACCTACATCGCACACACCATGACCGCTGTGGCCGGCATCCCCTCGGCACTGATTCCGCTCGTCGTGGCGCTCTACGGGCTGGGCATGGTAGCCGGCAATATCCTGGGCGGCCGCCTCGCGGACAAGTCTGTCATGGGCACCCTGTACCGCGTCCTGCCGGCCATTGCCGTCGCCCTGGTGGTCTATGCCGTTGCAGCGCACTGGGCGTGGAGCGCTTTTGTGATGGTGTTTGTCATTGGAGCCGCCGGTTCAATGCTGATTCCGGCGCTGCAGACCCGGCTGCTGGATGCCTCGCCGGATGCGCCGTCGCTGGCATCGTCGCTGAACCATGCCGCACTGAACGTCGCCAATGCCCTGGGCGCGTTCCTGGGCGGCCTCGTGATCTCCCTGGGCTGGGGATTTGTTGCCCCTGCCCTGGTCGGTGCCGTCCTGGCCGTCCTCGGCTTCGGCGTCGCGCTTGTCAGCGGCCTGCTGGAACGCAAGAGGCCGCTCGCCGCCTGAGCCCGCTCCCCGGGGGCCGGGTTCCGGCAGCCAACGCCCGGCGGCTGTCCGTCCCTATGGACGGGGAGCAGCGACGGCGGGTTCCTGGCCCGCCCCGTCTGCTGCGGCACGGTGCAGGTCGGGCTCCAGGTAGATCACGCGGGCGATAGGGACTGCGGCGCGGATCCGCTCCTCGGTGCCGTCGATGGCCCGCGCGATTTCCTCCCCGGTGGCAGTCCTGCTGACGGCGATCTTCGCCGCAACGAGCAGTTCCTCCGGGCCAAGGTGCAGGGTCTTCAAGTGGATGATCCGGCCGCCATCGGACTCGATGGCCGTCCTGATCCGCTGCACGTCTTCCCGTGTCGCGGACTCGCCCAGAAGCAGCGACTTGGTTTCCAGTGCCAGCACCACGGCGATTGCCACCAGCAGGACACCGATCATGGCGGTGCCGGCGGCATCCCATATACCGTTGCCCGTGGCCAGGGTGAGGCCCACGCCGATCAATGCAAACACGAGGCCAAGAAGGGCACCGAAGTCCTCGAGCAGGATCACCGGCAGCTCAGGCTGCTTGGCGCTGCGGACGAACTTGACCCACGACTGCTTGCCGCGGGTGTGGTTCGATTCAATGATTGCCGTCCGCAAGGAGAAGGATTCGGCGATGATGGCTCCCACCAGCACGGCCAGCGGAACCCACCAGAACCCGCCCTCGATGCCGTGCGGGTGCTGGAACTTCTGCCACGCTTCGAAGAGGGCGAAGAGGCCGCCGACGCTGAAGAGCACGATCGACACGATGAAGGCGTAGATGTAGCGTTCACGGCCATAGCCGAAAGGGTGCTCCGGGCTCGCGCCCCGCTGGGACTTCTTGCCGCCGAGCAGGAGCAGCAACTGGTTGCCGGAGTCGGCAAGGCTGTGGATGGCTTCCGCCAGCATCGATGAGGACAGCGTCAGGAAGTACGCCAGGAACTTCAGGAGCGCAATGGTCAGGTTCGCGGCGAGGGCCGCGACAATCGCTTTGGTACCGCCGCTTGCAGCCACCTGGGCTTCACCTCTTCACCGGTTACGGAACAGTAAGAATTGCGGGACCCGTACGGGCCCGCCCACTGAATACCGTACCCACGCCGGCCGTGGCCATGCAGCAGGGGCGGCCGCGCGGCTACTGACTTTCCGGGGGTGCTTATGTTAGCTTGAGCCTCATCGGGACTGTTAATCCCGGTCACTATAAGGAGGAGACATGGGTTTTCTTGCTTGGATTATTTTGGGCCTGATCGTTGGGGCCATCGTTAAGGCCGTTATGCCCGGACGGGTCGGCGGCGGCTGGGTCACCAGCCTCATCCTCGGTGTTGTAGGTGCCATTGTTGGCGGCTGGATTGGCAGCCTCCTGTTCAACAAGGGCGATCTGGCCTTCTTCGACCTCGGCACCTGGATTCTCGCTATCGTCGGCGGCCTCATTGTTGCCGGCATCTACGGAGCCGTTACCGGGCGTGGAAAGGCTACCCGCGCACCCTGACCGCTTTGTCATCGAATAACCATCGGGCCCCGGGAGTTTCCGGGGCCTTTCTTTGTCCCGGGGCAGCCTCTCCTGAACCCTTAGAACCTGCGGTTTCCTACCGCGCACTCCCTTGTCCCGCCGCAGCTTCAGCGCGCCGCTGGGAGCGGGCGCTGGCGTAGAGGCACACCGTCGCTGCCGTCCCCAGGTTCAGGCTTTCCGCGGCGCCGTAGACGGGCACGGCCACCCGGTGGTCGGCCAACTGCAACTCCTCGTCCGACAGGCCCTGCGCCTCGTTGCCGAAGAACCAGGCGGTGGGTGCTCCAAGGTCGTAGGCCGATTCCGGGCCCGCGCCGGTGAGCCTGCGCCGGGCGTTCTCGTCCTGCAGCGCGTCCAGGTCCAGTTGCCCGTAACCGTCGGCTGCAAGGATACCGATGCCCCGTGCGCTGCAGGCCGCGGCAAGTTCGGCCGGATCTGCGGCCAGGACCACGGGCAGGTGGAACAGCGAGCCGGCAGTGGAGCGGACGGCCTTCGGGTTGTAGATGTCCACGCTGGAGGCGGTGAATATTACCGCGTCGGCACCGGCGGAATCGGCAGCGCGCAGCACTGTCCCGGCGTTACCGGGGTCCCTGACCTGGCAGAGCACGGCAATCAGGCGGGGTCCGGCGTCGAGCACGTCCGCCAGGGTGACGTCGATGAAACGGCAGACGGCGACGATCCCCTGCGGGTTGACCGTGTCCGCCATGGCCGCCAGGACTTCGTCCGTGGCCAGGCGGGCGTTGGTGCCCTCGGCAAGCTGCTGGAACTCGGGGAAGCGGTCCAGGCAGGCCTCGCTGGCGTAGACCTCGGTCACCACGCCGGGAGCTCCTGCGGCAAGGCGCTGCTGGTGGAGTTTGAGGGCCTCACGGACCGCCTGCGGACCTTCGGCGAGGAACTGGCCGCGCTTTAAACGGGCCGGGCGCCCGGCAAGCTTTGCCACGTCCCTGACCCGATCGGCTCGGGGGTTGGACAGTGGTAAATCTTGCGGGCGCCCGGTTTCGTTCATATGAAGAACTGTAGTAGCTGCTGCCACCTGTTCCTGAACGGAGCCCTTCACGGAAGGGCGGCCAGCTGCTGCTAGGCTGCGGCGACCTTCTTGGCGGAGGTGTCAGCCGGGAGGGAATCCTTGGCAACCTGGACCAGTGCGGCGAAAGCGTTGGCGTCGGAGACAGCCAGCTCGGCCAGCATACGGCGGTCAACCTCAACCTCGGCAGCCTTCAGGCCCTGGATCAGGCGGTTGTAGGTGAGGCCGTTGGCGCGGGAAGCAGCGTTGATGCGCTGGATCCAGAGGCGGCGGAAGTCGCCCTTCTTCTTCTTGCGGTCACCGTAGCTGTACACAAACGAGTGCAGCAGCTGCTCTTTGGCCTTGCGGTACAGGCGCGAACGCTGTCCGCGGTAACCCTTTGCGCGTTCAAGAACAACCCGGCGCTTCTTGTGGGCGTTGACCGCCCTCTTCACACGTGCCACGTGCGTACTCCTTCGAAAATCTGATCCCAAGCATCTACTGCCGGTATTCCGGCGGCCTGAGAAGGCTGTTTGGCAGGTGACGGACCGCCGGCTGGCGGCCAGTCAAAGAACTTGGAAATTAGATGCCGAGCATCTTCCGGATGACCTTGGCGTCGCCCTTGAAGACGATCTTGTCGCCGGCGAGGCGGCGGGTCAGGCGGGTGGACTTGTGCTCCAGGTAGTGGCGGCGGTTGGCCTGCTGGCGGCGCAGCTTGCCGCTGCCGGTCAGCTTGAAGCGCTTCTTAGCACCACTGTGGGTCTTCATCTTCGGCATGGGAACCGATCTCCTTACGTTTCTGCGGGCCCGTGGGCTGGCAGTTCTATCGCGCAGCCACCCCTGCGGGCAGCATGCTGGTTGCTGACTGCCGGAGAAAAATCCTCCGGCAGCTATGAACTAGTTGGTCTTCTTGCCGGCCGGCTTCGGCACTGCCTTGGGGGCAGGTCGGGCAGCAGGCTTGGGCGCGGCGGGCCGTGCCACCGGCTTCGGCGGAGCAGGCACGGCGGCCGGCTTGGGCGCCGAGGGGGCGGGCGCCGCAGCTTCCGGCTTCGGCGCTGCAGCAGGCTTGGCGGCCGGGGCGGGAGCCTTGGGAGCCTCCTGCTTCGGCGCGGCCTTGGGGGCTTCCTGCTTCGGAGCCTCCTGCTTCGGCGCAGCCTTGGGGGCTTCCTGCTGGGGAGCCTCCTGCTGGGGAGCCTCGGCCGCCTGTGTTTCGGCGGCAGGCGCTTCAGCGGGAGCTGCCTCCGGCTCGGTCGAAACGGTGAAACCCTCGGGCAGGAGGTCCGCCAGTGACTGCGTCATGGGGGCCTGGTCCTGACCGGACGTGTCAACGCGCCCCGCGGCCTTGGCTTCGTTCTGTGCCTTGGCCTCTGCGCGCTGGGTGGCCCTGCGCGCTTCTGCCTTGGCCTCCGCCTTGTTCTTCAACGGACCAACCACCATGACCATGTTGCGGCCGTCGATGCGGGGGCTGGACTCCACCACGCCGACTTCGGCGACGTCGTCCGCGAAGCGCTGGAGCAGGCGGATGCCCATTTCCGGACGCTGCTGTTCGCGGCCACGGAACTGGATCATGGCCTTGACCTTGTCCCCGGCGCCGAGGAAGCGCAGGGCGTGCCCGCGCTTCGTCTCGTAGTCGTGGGTGTCGATCTTCAGGCGGAAGCGGATTTCCTTCAGAACAGTGTTCGTCTGGTTCTTCCGGGCTTCGCGTGCCTTGACCGCGGCCTCGTACTTGTACTTGCCGAAGTCCATCAGCTTGCACACCGGAGGCTTCGCCTGAGGTGCAACTTCAACGAGATCCAGGTCGGACTCGGCAGCCAGGCGGAGGGCATCCTCAATACGGACGATTCCTACCTGTTCACCTGCAGGGCCGACCAGCCGCACCTCGGGGACGCGGATACGCTCATTGATTCTTGGCTCGCTAATGTTAAAGCTCCTGTGTTTGTTGTTGTTTTCCGGCAAATAGAGAAGGCCCCCAATTGCCGGAGCAATCGAAGGCCTCGATAGGTATGGCGGCGCATCCACTGCTGGATGTACCTGCATGGCTCCGGAACATGTCCGGCCCAATGCCCAACCTGGTACCCGGCAACCTTGCGTCCTTGAACGGTTCCGGAGAACCTCAACGACAACGGCCGACGCGGGTGGGAGAGAACTCCGCTTGCAAACTGCATGCCATTCTACAGGAAAAAATTCCCGTCAACGCTGCGAAGCGCTGCTGGGAACCTGATTGCTTGGGACAATCCCTGAAATAACGACATCCAGTCGGTCTGTGTCAAGCTTACCAGTATGAGCACCCCAGACAGTAATTCATACGTTTTCGAGGCGGCCGGGGATGGAGCCGGGGCTGCCCCGGATGTCTCCGCGCAGATCCGGGACATCTCGGAAGTTCCCGCCATCGAGGTCATCACCACGGCGGCCGTGCACCTGATGAGCGCGGCGGCCGTCAAGCTTGGCCTGGCCGCAGAGGAGAACGCGGCCGAACTGAAGGACCTTGACGAGGCCCGGAAGCTGATCACTGCCCTGGCAGGCCTGGTCACTGCCGCCGCCCCTGAGATCGGCTCGCAGCATGCCGGTCCCTTGCGCGATGGCTTGCGGTCCCTGCAGCTTGCCTTCCGTGAGGAATCCCTGATCCCGGACGCGCCCGGCAAGGGGCCCGGCGAGAAGTACACCGGGGCAGTCAACTAACGCAGGGCCCCACTGCAAACGAACGACGGCGGGACGGCCTTTGGAGGCGGCCCCGCCGTCGTGCTTTAACACGATTCACTGCTCCATAACTGCCGTTTAGCGGGGCCAAAAGGCCAGTTATGGAGCAATCGATGACCGGGGGAATGGCTCAGGCGGCCGCCCGGCGGCGGCGGCGTAGCTGGAGAACCAGCCCCACGAGGCACAATGCCACCCCGGCAGCACCGACGGAGACAAAGCCGCCGGACGGTCCCATCACGTCAATGGAGACGCCGGCCAGCGGTGAACCAAGTGCCACCCCCGCGGTCAGGGCCGAGCCGTACCAGCCCATGGCCTCCCCGCGGCGCTCCTCAGGCACGAGGTCCGCGACCTTTTCGGACGCGGCGGACAGCACCGGGGCGCAGAGGATGCCGGGCAGCAGGGAGACCAGGGCAAGGCTCCACGTGTCATGGGCGAACGCCATGGGCACCGTCAGCGCGGACATGCCCAGGAGCAGGATCACGGGCGGAACGGGCCGGTGCATGGCACCGTAGAGGAGCCCGCCCGCCACCGATGCCGCACACCAAAAGAGGAACACGACGCCGATGTCGCGCTGGTGCCCGCCGGTCTCCAGCGCCGCGACAATGCCCACGTCCGTCCCGCTGAGGACCATTCCGGCGCCGGCCGCCACAGCAAACACGGCGGCCACCGTGGACGTGAACCAGGCGAAGTTGCCGGCCACCTTGGCCCGCAGGCCGGCCGAATCCACGGTTCCGGCAGGCACCAGCCCGGCGGCAGCTTCCTGTACGTGCGCCGGGGCGGCTGACACGACGGCGGCTTCGGCTGCATGGAGCTGGTCCTCCGCGCTCTCCCGCGTTTCCTCCGTGCTGCGGGTGGGCGGGTTGAACCACATCAGGAACAGCCCGGCGAGGGACGTGGACACGCCCACCACGGTCAGGCCGGCAGTGGTGAAGCCGCTGGTGGCCACCACAGCGCCGGCGGCAGGCCCGATCATGAACACGACTTCGGTACTGATCGCATCCAGGGCAAATGCGGTGCGGCGCTGCCCGTAGTCGGCCAGGACCCCCAGCGACTGGCGCACCACGCTGAAAATGGGCAGCGTCAACATGCCGCCCACGAAGACAAGGGGAAGCAGCCACTGGTACGACACGTGGGGCACTACCGACCAGATGACGGTTTCCGAGACCACAGAAGGAATCAACGCAGTACGCAGGCCGGCAGTGTCAACACGGCGCCCGCGCCAGGGAGCGCCCAAGGCAATGCCGATGGTCATCACCGCTGCGGCTGCACCGGCCGCCGCGTAGCCTTCGCCCAGGGTGAGGACGATGTGCAGGGTGAGCAGCACGCCGGCTGCGGAATGGGGAATACGGGCAACCATGCCCACCAGCAGCAGGCGCCGGATGGGCCGGACGGCAAGCAACTCCCGGTAGAGAGTGAAATTCACGAAGCGATCCTCCAGGTATGCCGCAGCCTGCCCGGGGATCACCCGCAGTCTGGAGCTAGTGGGAAGCGCGCCTCAGCTTGATTTCCAGCGAGTCCACGCGCTCTCCAAACAATACATTCCGGGACCACTCCGCCTGGAGCCCGGCCACCAGCGCCTGCACCGCGGGGGCATCGAGGCCGTCCTCGAGGTACAGCACCACCTGCAGCTCCGGCCCGGCGCCGCCGCCGGCAACCAGTGAACCGTCGGCCGCCAGGGTCTGCACTCCCCCGCCGGGCTTGAGCTCGATGCTGCGGACGGCCGGAAAGGCCTGCGCTCCGCGGCCCATCTCGGCGGCCAGTTCCGGATCGTGGTAGGACGGGGTCCACTCCTGCTGCTTGGCCAGCGCCCAGACGGCGGGCCGGCGTACCACGAACGTCAGGTCCGCTCCCGGGTCCAGGACTACGAGTTCGGCGCCTTCTGCCACTGCGGAGAGCGCTGCCCGCGCGGCATACACAGCTACCGGCCGCGCCTCCGGATGCCAGGCGGCCAGGGCCGCGGCCGACGTGAAGGCGGGAAGGGCAGTCCGCCCGTCGGCAGCCCGGAGGGTGACCAGAGCCATGTCTGCCTGCTTGTCGGCGTGCAGGCCGTGGCCGGTTTCCGCTTCCTCGGCAAGCTGGGCCACGATAGGGATGAAGACCCTTGCTGTGGCCAGGGCGGCGACCACGTCCGCCTCGCCGCCCGTCCCCTTCCGGAGCCCGGCAACGGCGGCGAGGTAGCCTGCATCGGCCGTTCCGTCGTCGTCCTCGAAGTTGTGGATCCGGGCGTCTTCCCCGGCAAGGCTGCGCCCGGCCCACGGCTGGCCCGCGGAATCCGTGGTCCCGCCCGCCCCAGCCAGTGCAGCGGCGATGTGTCCCGGCAACTGGCGCGCGGCCGGGGTTCCGGGCCTGCCGGTGTCGGGCCTGCCGGAACCGGGCAGGTCGCTGGAGCTGGACTGGCCTTCTGAAGCTGGCATGGCGCGGCGGTCCTCCCGGCGCCTAGCGGCGGCCTGCGACGTCGAGGGCTTCGGGGAGCGTGAAGGCTCCGGCGTAGAGGGCCTTGCCCACGATGGCACCTTCCACGCCCAGCGGCACGAGCGAACGCAGCACCTTAAGGTCGTCAAGGCTCGAGATGCCGCCGGAGGCGACGACGGGCTTGCCGGTCTTCTCCACCATCTGGCGCAGGAGTTCGACGTTGGGGCCCTGGAGCGTGCCGTCCTTGGTAACGTCCGTGACGACGTACCGGGAGCATCCGGCCTCCTCGAGGCGGTCCAGGACGTCCCAGAGATCGCCGCCTTCCTTGGTCCAGCCGCGGCCGGCCAGCGTGGTTCCGCGGACGTCCAGCCCGACGGCGATCTTGTCGCCGAAACGTTCGATGGCCCGCTGCGTCCACTCGGGGTTTTCCAGGGCAGCGGTACCAAGGTTGACGCGTGCTACGCCCAGGTTGAGGGCTGCTTCCAGCGTTTCGTCGTCGCGGAGGCCACCGGAGAGTTCAACCTTGATGTCCAGGCGGCCCACCACTTCGCGCAGCAGCTCCGCGTTCGAGCCGCGTCCGAAAGCTGCGTCCAGGTCCACCAGGTGCACCCATTCAGCGCCCTGCTGCTGCCAGTTCAGCGCCGCTTCGAGAGGGGTGCCGTAGCTCGTCTCGCTGCCCGCCTCGCCCTGGACGAGCCGGACGGCCTGCCCATTGACGACGTCAACGGCGGGCAGCAGTTCAAGTACCGGCAGGTCATATGCGGTGGTCATACTCATCCTTGGTGTTGGTTCTGTCGAGGCAAACGGAGGGCCGGATGGCGGTCAGCCGGCAGGGAGAGTCAGCAGGTACGCGGCGAGCAGCGACATCGCGGCCAAGACGTAGAACGCAACCTGCGTCCATAACGGCTTGTGCTGCTGCCGGAAAGAGATGGCGCCGCCGATCAGGAGTCCGGCAAGGCCCATCAGCAGGACGGACCACATTCAGGCGTCGCTGCCGGTGCCGGTGGTTTCGCTGGTCCCGGGCTGGCCGGCGGCGGGCTTGCGCAGCCCTTCCACCCAGTTGCGGAGCAGCCGGGCGCCGGCATCGCCGGACTTTTCCGGGTGGAACTGCGTGGCACACAGCGGGCCGTTTTCGACGGCGGCGATGAACGGGCCTCCGTGTTCGGACCAGGTGACCAGGGGCGGCGCCATCCGGGGCTGGATGACGTCGAAGTTCCATTCCTGCACGCCGTAGGAGTGCACGAAGTAGAACCGTTCATTCTCGACGCCGGCAAAGAGTTTGGAGCCTTCCGGCACCTTGACGGTGTTCCAGCCCATGTGCGGAACGACGTCGGCCGGCAGCGCCTCCACCTTGCCGGGCCATTCGCCGATGCCTTCGGCTTCGGTGCCGTGCTCCACGCCTGCTTCGAACAGGACCTGGAGGCCGACGCAGATGCCCAGCACGGGGCGGCCCCCTGCAACGCGCCTGCCAATGAGACGGATACCGTCCACGGCCTTGAGTTCGCGCATGACGGTCTCGAAGGCGCCCACCCCGGGCACCACCAGGCCGTCAGCGTTGAGCACATCCTCCGGCTTGGCGCTGAGGATCACCTCGGCGCCGGCGCGCTCCAGGGCACGCACGGCGGACCTGACGTTTCCCGAGCCGTAGTCCAGCACGGTGACGGTCGGCTTGCCCTCCGGCGAAGGGAGCTTCCGCGAGGCGGAGGGATCGACGATGGCGCCGTCCTTAAGGACCTGCCCGCTCACAGCGCGCCCTTGGTGGAAGGGATGCCCTCAACTCGGGGATCGGGTTCGACGGCGGCACGCAGGGCGCGGGCAAAGGCCTTGAACTGCGCCTCGACGATGTGGTGCGGGTCTCGGCCGGCAAGCACGTTCATGTGCAGGCAGATCCCGGCGTGCAGGGTGATGGCTTCGAAGACGTGCCGGGTCAGGGACCCGGTGAAGTGGCCGCCGATCAGGTGGTATTCCTGGCCTGCCGGCTCGCCGCCGTGCACCAGGTAGGGCCGGCCCGAGACGTCGACCACGGCGTGGGCGAGTGCCTCGTCCAGCGGGACGGTGGCTTCACCGAACCTGCGGATGCCGGCCTTGTTGCCGAGCGCCGAGCGCAGGACCTCACCGAAGGTGATCGCGACGTCCTCCACCGTGTGGTGGACATCGATGTGGATGTCGCCGGTGGCCTTGACGGTCATGTCGATCAGCGAGTGCTTGCACAAGGCCGTGAGCATGTGGTCGTAGAACGGCACGGAGGTATCGATGTCCGAAACGCCGGTGCCGTCAAGGTTGATTTCCACCAGCACGGACGACTCGCTGGTGGCCCGCTCCATGCGGGCAGTCCTGGCCTCGGCGGCGTTCGATCCGGTGGTAGTCATGGTGAAGGTTCCTTTTGGGGAGTGGTTGGTTCAAGGCGTCCAGCACTGCTGCACCCGGAAGCCGCTGTATCAAGTCTAGGCGGGAAGCGCGGCCTGTCCGGCAAGAATGCGTTCCAGCGACGTGAGGAACGCTGTGGTTTCCGCCTCAGTGCCCGCCGTGACCCGGAGGTGGCCCGGGATTCCGACGTCCCGGATCAGCACGCCCGCATCCAGCAGCTCCTGCCAGACCTGGTGCGGGTTTTCCAAGCCGCCGAAGAAGACGAAGTTGGAGTCGGAGGCAGCGGGGGTGAGGCCCATCCGCGTCAGGCCTTCGACGATGCGGTCCCGCTGCTTCTTGATGTCCTCAACCTCGGCCATCAGCGCCTCCCGGTGCTCGAGGGCAGCGA
This sequence comes from Arthrobacter sp. E70, assembly GCF_058266945.1. NCBI lineage: Bacteria > Bacillati > Actinomycetota > Actinomycetes > Micrococcales > Micrococcaceae > Arthrobacter > Arthrobacter sp. E70. The sequence goes on from NZ_JBYQFR010000006.1 coordinate 36,476, forward strand.
GGGCCGTGGCCTGCGTGATGGCGGAGAGATGGTACGGCAGCCGCACCAGGCGGAGGGCGTCGGTGACTTCCGGGGCTGCAGCCATGTATCCAAGCCGGGCGCCCGCGAGGGCGAAGGCCTTGCTCATGGTGCGGGAGACGATCAGCCGCTCCCTGCCGGGCAGCAGGGTCAGGGCACTGGGCGTGCCCTCGTGGGCAAACTCGTGGTATGCCTCGTCCACGATCACGATGGTTTGGCTTTCCTCCCCCGCGTCGTAGACGGCCTCCACGACGTCCAGGCCGAGTCCGGTCCCGGTGGGGTTGTTCGGGGAACAAAGGAACACGATGTTCGGCTGCAATTCCCTGACCTGGCGGGCTGCGGATTCGGCAGTGAGATCGTAGTTCCCCGCCCGTTCGCCGGTGATGTAGCGGGTGTCCGTGCCGCTGGCCAGGAGGGGGTACATGGAATACGTGGGCGGGAATCCGAGGGCGGTGCGGCCAGGGCCGCCAAACGCCTGGAGGATTTGCTGCAGGACCTCGTTGGACCCGTTGGCTGCCCACAGGTTGGACTCGTCCAGTCCGTGTCCCAGGTATTCGGCAAGCGCGCGACGAAGATCCGTGAATTCCCGGTCCGGGTAGCGGTTCAGACCCGCCGCAGCCTCGGTTACGGCGGCCGTGATGGCTGCGCGTACATCGGCCGGGACGCCATGGGTGTTCTCGTTGACGTTGAGGAGGATGGGGACATCCAGCTGGGGCGCCCCGTAGGGGGTGAGCCCGCGAAGGTTGCTGCGGAGGGGAAGCCGGTTCAGACGTTCTAGCTGGTCGTTCACCTGAACAGTTTAGTTGCCTCGGTAAAGACCGGAAAATGTGACAGCTTCTGTTCGCCCTCGGCGTGGCTCCGCGCGGCCGGGGCCGCCCCGTCAGTGGGTGGGGACGTAAAGCTGCTGGCCGGGCACGACGGCACCCGCCGCAAGATTGTTGAGCTGCACGATGTCCGCGACAACGTCGCGGGCGTCGCGGCCTGGAGCGACTTCTCCCGCGATGGCCCAGAGGGACTGGCCGGGCTGGACCGTCACGGTCACGGTGGGTGTCAGCCTTAGCTCCGCGGCCGAATCTGAGGCCTTGGCCGGGGCATTGAAGAGTCCGGCCAGGGACAGCAGGAGCACAGCAAGGAGCATGGCCGGGATGCCGATCAGGACGAGCCTGCCGCGGCGGGTCAGCCTAATCCTGCCGGACGGCGCCTGACGGACACGGCGTGCTGATTGGCGGCGGGACAGCAACTGCTGCATGGGGGCCTGCCGCGGACGGGATACCTGGGGAAGAGATAAAGCTGACATGAACTTAGCCCTCCTGGACCAATACTGTGCTGCAACCAAACCGGCCGGGCGCCGGCGGAAGTACCGCCTTCCGCACCCGCCGCGGCCACCTTCCGAAGATCACCCCGGATCTGGTTTTCCGGTGCCACCTTCGAACGGGAAGGACGCGGACTAGAACACATGTTCGAACTTTGCTGGTTCAGTTTTAGCACTTATCAACGAACAATGTCGAGACTCGCTAGAACAAATGTTTGAAAAAGCCATGTGGCTGGCCTAGCTTTGAGAACAAAGAACAACCACCAGGAAAGTTGACCAGCAGGGTCTGACAATGACGGTGGGGGCCCTCCAGGCGGCGCTGTTGGACAGCGTGATGCGGGAGGTCCGGTGGCAACCGAAAGGCATTGGCGTTTATGGCAGCAGCAGCCGCCGGAGGCAGGACGGCCCCGCAGCACAAGAGGAGCGCCAAGGGCCTGACACCCCGGCAGAAGAAGATCCTCGAAACGATCCAGCGCTCGGTCAATGAGAACGGGTATCCGCCCTCCATGCGCGAGATTGGGGATACGGTCGGCCTCGCCAGCCTGTCCAGCGTGACCCACCAGCTTTCACAGCTGGAAAAGCTCGGCTACCTCCGCCGGGACCCGAAACGGCCCCGTGCCATGGAAGTGCTGATGCCCCTCACCCTGGACCGCGGCGCAGCCAAGGCGGAGGGCACGCCGTCGCCGCACGCACCCGGGGCAGGAGCCACCGTCACGGAGCTGCCCACAGCCCTGGATACCGCCATGGTTCCTCTGGTGGGGCGCATTGCGGCCGGCGGTCCCATCCTGGCGGACCAGGTGGTTGAAGATGTCATGCCGCTCCCCCGCCAGCTCGTCGGCCAGGGTGAGCTCTTCATGCTCAGGGTGGCCGGTGATTCGATGGTGGACGCGGCCATTTGTGATGGTGACTGGGTGGTGGTGCGGCGCCAGGCTGACGCCGCCAACGGCGACATCGTCGCTGCCCTGCTGGACGACGAAGCCACGGTTAAGACGTTCCGGCAGCGCGATGGCCACACCTGGTTGCTCCCGCAGAACACGCAGTACGAGCCCATCCTGGGCGACCACGCCACCATCATGGGCAAAGTGGTTTCCGTCCTGCGCTCACTTTGATCCGACGTACCCGCTGATCTGACGCACCCGCCGCCCGTCGTACCCGCTGATCCCTCATACCCGCTTCGGCCCGTCGTACCCGGATGCGTCCTAGGCGGAGGCTTCGGCCCCCAGCCGGCTCAGGGCAGCCAACGCTTTGCTGCGGTCCGTGGTGGACCAGAACGGCGGCAGGGCGGCCCGCAGGAATCCGGCATAGCGCTCGGTGGCCAGGCGGGAGTCCAGGACAGCCACTACACCCTTGTCCCCCGTTGACCTGATCAGGCGGCCGGCCCCCTGGGCGAGGCGGATTGCGGCGTGGGTTGCAGAAACTGACATGAAGCCGTTGCCGCCGGCCTGTGCCACCGCCCGCGAACGCGCCGTCATCAGTGGGTCGTCCGGGCGCGGGAACGGAATGCGGTCGATCACCACCAGCCGGCACGACCCGCCGGGAACGTCCACCCCCTGCCACAGGGACATGGTGCCGAACAGGCAGGTGTCAGGTTCGTCCGCGAACTGCTTGACCAGCGCAGTCATGGTGGACTCACCCTGGCAGAGGATCGTTACGCCGACCTTGGCGCGGAGGGCATCGGCAGCCTCCTCCGCTGCGCGGCGTGACGAAAACAGGCACAGCGCTCCCCCGCCGGAGGCCTTGATGAGTGCTTCCAGTTCGGCCAGCGCTTCGGGGGACACGCCGCGCCCGGGTTTGGGCAGGTGCCCGGCCACATAGAGGATGCCCTGCCGGGGGTAGTCGAACGGGGAGCCAACATCCACCCCGGTCCAGCTGGGGGCGCCCTCGCCAATCAGGCCGAGGCCGCCGGCGGCCGGTTCAAACGCGGAACCGATGGCCAACGTGGCGGACGTCAGCACGACCGTATGCCCGGCGAAGAGCCCTTCGCGCAGCCTTCCGGCGACGGACAGCGGGGCGATATTGATCAGCACCGGAGCATTTTCGTCCGGCTGGGAATACCCCTGGCCGGGATCGAACGTGCTGGCGCGGGAGAACCAGACCACCTCGCGGTTCTCGCGGGCGGCGATCAGCCGCTCGCAGAGTTCCAGGATGAGCATGAGCCGTGACCTGGCGAGCTGCCTGCCGCCGTCGGCCGTGGTGTTGCTGTCCCCCTTCGAGTCGGAGAGCGCAGCACGGCAGGCTTCCCGCAGCTGGTCCACGCAGTCCAGTTGTTCGTCGTTCAGGCCGTTGGGGAGCAGTCCGGCCGGAGCACCTGCCAGGGCAAGCTCCAGGTTGGCAGCAGCGGCATTGAGCGCGTCAACGGTGATGGCGGTGTGTTTCCGTGCACCTGCGGCGGCAGCATGCACCATGGCCACGGACAGCTGCCCGGTGACGGCCCCGGTGACCCGGTCCTGCAGTTCGTGGGCTTCGTCCACCACCACGACGTCGTACTCAGGCAGGACCGCCAGCCCCTCAAAGGCACTCACGGCTAGCATGGCGTGGTTGGTGACCACGACATCGGCCTCGGCAGCATCCTGCCGGGCGAGTTCGCTGAAGCATTCGGCGGCCATCGGGCATTTTTGTGCCCCGAGGCATTCCATGGAAGTCACGGAGACCTGCCGCCAGGCCCTGTCGGTAACACCGGGAAGCAACTCGTCCCGGTCGCCCGTGGCCGTCTTCTCCGCCCACTCGCGCAGGCGCACCACTTCCTTGCCGAGCTGGGAGGCCGGGCCCCCCACAGCCGCTGCGAAGTGCGGGACGCTTGTGTCCTCGCCGAGGGAAAAAAGCTGGCCCTCGGCGGGCTCTTCCGACGGGAAGCCGCCTTCGAGCTTGTGCCGGCACACGTAGTTGGACCGGCCCTTGACCAGCGCCACCTTGACGGGGCGCTGCAGCGCCGGGCCGATGTTCTTGAGGAGCCTGGGCAGGTCCCTGCCCACAATCTGCGTCTGCAAGGCCAAGGTGGCGGTCGAGACCAGCGCAGGTTTGTCGCTTTCGAGCGCATGGGCAATGAGCGGCACAAGGTAGGCCAGCGATTTGCCGGTGCCGGTGCCTGCCTGGACCAGCAGGTGGTTGCCCGTTTCGATCGCCTGCGCCACCTGCCGCGCCATTTCGTGCTGGCCTGTGCGGCTTTGCCCGCCCATGCCGGCAACGGCCCGGTCGAGCAGTTCGAGGACGAACTGCCCGCCGGCCGTCTCCGTGGCTGTGCCGGCCGCGGGGTCAGTCATTGCTGGCGAATGGTTCCAGTTCGGACGCGAGGCCTTCCCGGACCATCACGACGGCCTTGGTGCCCGTCTCCCCGTGGTCCAGGCTGATGATTTCCGCGTCCGACTCGTGGAGCTTGCTGACCAGGTCCCCGCGGTCATACGGGATGAGCAGTTCGAGCTTGACGCTGGGCCGTGGAATGGAGTCACTGATGGCCTTCAGCAGCTCCGCGATACCTTCGCCGGTGCGGGCCGACACCACCACGTGCCGCGGCTCGCGCTGCTTGAGCCGCTCCACCACGAAAGGATCCGCAGCATCGGCCTTGTTCAGCACGATGATCTCGGGCACCTTGCGTGCGTCGACTTCGCTGAAGACCTTGCGGACGGCTGCGATCTGCCCTTCGGGGTCCGGGTGCGAGACATCGACCACGTGCAGGATCAGGTCCGCGTCCGCCACTTCTTCAAGGGTGGAGCGGAATGCCTCCACGAGCTGGGTGGGCAGGGAACGGACGAACCCGACGGTATCGGCCAGCGTGTACCCGAGGCCGTCAGCCGTCTCAGCTTTGCGGACGGTGGGATCCAGCGTGGCGAACAGGGCGTTCTCCACGAGGACGCCGGCGTCCGTGAGGCGGTTGAGCAGTGAGGACTTGCCGGCGTTGGTGTACCCGGCGATGGCCACGGAGGGGACTTCATTACGACGGCGGTTGGCGCGCTTGGTCTCGCGGGCAGGCTTCATCGCGGCGATTTCCCGCCGCAGTTTGGCCATGCGCGTACGGATCCGCCGGCGGTCCAGTTCAATCTTGGTCTCACCGGGGCCACGGGAGCCCATGCCGGCAGCCGCGCCGCCCACCTGGCCACCGGCCTGGCGGGACATCGATTCACCCCAGCCGCGGAGCCGCGGAAGCAGGTATTCGAGCTGGGCCAGTTCAACCTGGGCCTTGCCCTCGCGGCTCTTGGCATGCTGGGCGAAGATGTCCAGGATCAGGGCCGTACGGTCGATGACCTTGACCTTGACGATGTCCTCAAGGCCACGCCGTTGGGATGGTGCGAGTTCGGCGTCGACCACCACGGTGTCCGCGCCGGTGGCCATGACGATGTCCTTGAGCTCCTGGGCTTTACCCGACCCCAGGAAGGTACCGGGATCCGGCTTGTCCCTGCGCTGCACGAGGCCATCGAGAACCTCGGAACCGGCCGTCTCGGCGAGGGCGGCCAACTCGCGCAGCGAGTTTTCGGCGTCGGCGAGGGTTCCCTCGGACCAGAGCCCGGCCAGGACCACCCGCTCAAGGCGGAGCTGGCGGTATTCAACCTCGGTGACGTCCTCGAGTTCGGTGGACAGGCCTGCCGTGCGGCGCAGGGCCCGGCGTTCCTCGAGGTCCTGCTGGTCGCCGTCGAACGCGCTGTGTTCCTCGTCAAGGCGGGAAATGGCCTGCGCCGTGCCGAGGACCTTTTTTCCAGTGCCGCTGCCTTCACCGGCGGGCGTGCTGACGTTCTTGGCCGGTACGTCCTTGGCGAGGATCCGGTCGATGACAGCCTGGATTTCCTCAGGACTCATGTCCTGGGCAGCTGGATCGGAACCGGTGTTGGGGTGGCTGGTCATGGTCTCCTTTGAAGATTCGGCAGTTCCAGAATAGTGCCGATTGATGGAATGCGCTGAAGAATTCGCGGTGGGCTGACGACCTGCGGTCACATGTTCTCCTGGTTGCTGGTGCCGCCGGCAGTCTTAGCGGGCGGCGGGCGGCGCCGCGTCACAGAGGCGGCAGGAAAGGCCGGAGAAATGGCGGGAAGTACAGCGCGAAAGACTGACCTCGAGTATTGTCCGGCGGCCGGAGCAGGCGCTTGGCGACTGATCCGGCGCACAAGCGGAAGGCGTTGTTCGCCTGCGTCGCTGTGGGACGGTGCTGCGGAGCGGGCGGAGCCCGGGCCGGCTACTCGAAGATCAGGAACATGCGTTAAACCGTAGCAGAGGGCTGCGGCCGCGGTTTCACATTACGCTGCAAGGGGAACTACTCTGGCCAGTTATGGAGTCCGCACACTATTTCAGCGCCACCCCCGCCGGCCCCTTTACCCGCAAACCCCTCACGGTTGAACTGGCAGGCCAGACGCGGAAGCTGCAGACGTCCACGGGCATCTTCAGTCCGGACGGAATCGACAAGGGAACCGCCGTCCTCCTGGCCGAAGTCCCGCCGCCCAGTCCAACCGGGAACCTGCTGGACATTGGGTGCGGCTGGGGCCCGGTCGCCCTCACCATGGCTTTGCTCGCCCCGGAGTCCAGGGTCTACGCCGTGGACGTCAACGAACGCTGCATCGCGTTGACCAATGAGAACGCAGCATCACTGGGCCTGTCCAATGTCGTCGCGGGAACGCCTGAGTCTGTGGACTCCGAACTGCGCTTCGACACGATCTGGTCGAATCCGCCCATCCGGATCGGCAAGGATCAGCTGCATGCGCTGCTCAAGCTGTGGCTTCCGCGGCTGGCCGACGGCGGCACGGCGTGGCTGGTGGTGCAGAAGAACCTGGGCTCGGACTCGCTGCAGCGTTGGCTGGCAGCGGAACTGGACGAATCCTTCACGGTGTCGCGCGCATCGACGTCCAAGTCCTTCCGCATCCTCACGGTCAGGAAAGAGTCCCGCTCGCCACAATGACGGCCGGGCCGCTGAGCTCAACGTGCTCGTGGCCGCCAGGGCCGGCAAAGAACTTCACGCCCACCACGCCTCCCGGAACGTGGACACGCCAGGTGTCAGGCGCCTCGGCGCCGGCCCAGTGCCGGATGGCGACGGCTGCCGCACACGCGCCGGTGCCACAGGACTGGGTCTCCCCCACGCCGCGTTCGTGCACGCGCATCGTGACGGAGCCGACGCCATCGTGCACCAGCGGTTCTGCAGGCACCACAAACTCGACGTTGGTCCCGTTGGGGGGAACCGGATCCACCTTCGGCGCGGTGAAGAGCCGGGTGCCGGCCAGCTCGGACAGTTCGGCAAGGGCCACCACGGTGTGAGGGTTGCCCATGCTCACCGAGAGCGCCGGCCTGGCAACTTCCAGCCCGTCGGCGGTGACCAGGGAATCCATGGCCTTGGCGCTGGCTTCCCCGGGGAAAATGAACTCCCAGGGTCCCATGTCCACCGCATAGCCGTCCCCGGTGCGGACCACGGTCTTGACCCCTCCCCGGGTGCCGATGGCGAGCGATCCGCCGTCAGGCAAAGTGACCAGACCCTCGGTGCGGAGGAAGTGGACGAAGACCCTCACTCCGTTGCCGCACATTTCGGACAGTGAGCCGTCGGCGTTGCGGTAGTCCATGAACCATTCCGCGTCCGGATTTTCTGCGAGCAGCTCGCGGCCTTCGGGAAGGAAACGTGACGGCACGGCCCTGATCAGCCCGTCGGCGCCGATGCCGCGGTGCCGGTCACAGAGTGCCGCGGCCTGGCCGGCGTCGATGGCCTGGGTCCCGTCAGGGTCGGCTGTCAGGACGAAGTCGTTGCCGGTCCCGTGCCCCTTGGAAAAGCGGAGCCCGGCCAGGGTACGGAAGGCGGACCCGGAAGTTTCTGTGGGGGTGGCATTCATGGTGTCAAGCGTAGCGGCGGATGCTGCCGGTGCTGAAACGCAGCTACCTGCACAGCTCTGCGGCCTTGCTGTTGAGGTCGGGATCCTGCCAGTCCAGCCAGCTGATGCGGGGGTCGGCGCGGAACCAGGTCAGCTGCCGCCGGGCGAACTGCCGGGTGGCCACAATGGTTTCCTCCGCTGCCTCGCTGACAGTGGAAAGACCGTCGACAACCCGGAGGAACTGCGAATACCCGAGGGCGCGGGAGGATGTTTTGCCGCTGCGCAGGCCTTGGGCATCGAGGCGCTGGACCTCGGCCAGCAGCCCGGCATCCACCATTCGGTGCACCCTGGCCGCCAGGCGCTCCCGCAGGACCTCGCGGTCCACACTGAGCCCTATCTGGATGGCTGGCTGGTAGTACTCGCGGCGCGGCATGAAGGAGCTGAAGGGCCGGCCGGTGAGCTCATGGACTTCCAGCGCGCGGATGATCCTCCGGTCATCGGACAGCCGCTCCGCCGAGGCCGGGTCAACGGCACGGAGCCTGGCCAGCATTGCGGCCGTCCCCTGGTCCGCAAGTTCCGCCTCGAGCCGTTTCCGCAGCTGCGGGTCCGTCCCGGGAAACTCCAGCACGTCCAGGGCAGCGCGGACGTAAAGCCCGGAGCCCCCGGCCAGGATGGCGCGTTTACCGCGCCCGTGGATGTCTTCAATGGCATCGCGGGCCTGCTGCTGGAAGTCGGAGACGCTCGCTTCCTGCGTTACGTCGAGGATGTCCAGGAGGTGGTGCGGCACTCCCCTGCGTTCGGCCACGGTCATCTTCGCAGTGCCGATATCCATGCCGCGGTAGAACTGCATGGCGTCGGCGTTGATGATCTCGCCGTCAAGTTCGAGGGCAAGGTTGACGGCGAGGTCGGATTTACCGGAGCCGGTAGGGCCAACGACGGCGATGACGGACGGAGCGTCCACCTGTCAGCGGGTGCGCAGCGGCAGCGAGGGCATGCCGAGGGAGACGCCCTTCTGGCCCGTCCCGGCACCGGGGGCCGGAGCCCCGCAGGAGTCTGCCTGGGACCTGTCCCAGGCGTCGCCCGCCCGTGACCGTCGCAGGTGGTAGTCCTCGAGCGTGGGATCGGCGATGAGGTGGAACGCGGCGGCCTCGGTGATGGTTACCGTCACCAGGTCGCCCGGCCTGGGCGCGGGTGCACCGTCCGGCACAGAGAAGTGGACAAGCCGCTGGTCCTGCGAACGTCCGGAGAGGCGGTGGGTCTCTTCGGCCTTCCGGCCGGACTGGGCGGTGACCATGACTTCCACCCGGCGGCCGAGCTGCTTGCGGTTCTCTTCGGCGGCGATCCGGTCCTGCAGGGCGGTCAGCCGCTCGAAGCGCTCCTGGACCACTGCCTTGGGCAGCTGGTCCGGCAGGTCGGCAGCGGGAGTGCCGGGGCGCTTGGAGTACTGGAAGGTGAATGCGGTAGCGAAGCGCGACTGTTCGACCACGTCCAGCGTGGCCTGGAAGTCTTCCTCGGTTTCACCGGGGAAGCCGACGATGATGTCGGTGGAGATCGCCGCTTGCGGGATCTTCTCCCGGACCTTTTCCAGGATGCCCAGGAACTTCGTGGAGCGGTACGAACGCTTCATGGCCCGGAGGATGCTGTCGGAGCCGGACTGCAGTGGCATGTGCAGCTGCGGCATGACATTGGGCGTTTCGGCCATGGCGTCAATGACGTCATCGGTGAAGGCGGCAGGGTGGGGGCTCGTGAAGCGAACCCGTTCCAGGCCCTCGATTTCGCCGCAGGCCCGCAGCAGCTTCGAGAAGGCCTGGCGGTCGCCGAATTCGACGCCATAGGAGTTCACGTTCTGGCCGAGCAGCGTGACCTCGATCGCGCCGTCGTCGACAAGCGCCTGGATCTCGGCGAGGATCTCCCCCGGCCGGCGGTCCTTTTCCTTCCCGCGGAGGGCGGGGACGATGCAGAACGTGCAGGTGTTGTTGCAGCCGACGGAGATGGACACCCAGCCGGAGTACACGGAGTCCCGCTTGGTGGGAAGGGTGGACGGGAAGACATCCAGGGATTCCAGGATCTCCAGCTGTGCTTCGTTGTTGTGCCGGGCCCGGTCCAAGAGGGCGGGCAGCGCCCCCACGTTATGGGTTCCGAAGACCGCATCAACCCACGGCGCCTTCTTCAGGATGGTTTCCCGGTCCTTCTGCGCCAGGCAGCCGCCGACGGCGATCTGCATTCCGGGGTTGGCTGCTTTGACCGGGGCCAGGATGCCAAGGTTGCCGTAGAGCTTGTTGTCGGCGTTTTCACGGACCGCGCAGGTGTTGAACACCACCACGTCGGCCTGTTCGCCCTTCGCCGGCACATAGCCGGCGTCTTCAAGCATTCCCGCCATCCGCTCCGAGTCGTGAACGTTCATCTGGCACCCGAACGTTCGCACCTGATAGGTGCGCGGGCGGCTGCCGGCATCCTGCGGGGCGGCTTCTGCCGCAGGGGTGGAGGCGCTGGAATGGGAGGAAGGGATGGTCAAACTCACCCGTTAAGGGTACCGGTTCCCCAGCGGATCGCTGTCGGGATCCTGGGAATCGAGGACCTCGTTGACGATCCGGAACGCCTGCGACGGCTGATAGCCCTTGCGCGCCAGCATCGACGCCAGCCGCCGGACAGTTTTCTCCCGCTCCGCTTGGCCGGAGAGGTCAGTTCCGGGACGCAGCTTGCGCTGCACGAGGATTCTCGCCGCGGCTTCTTCATCCGCGTCCGTCAGCTGCTCCAGGGCTGCGCTGGCCGTGTCCTGGTCGATGCCCTTTTCGGCCAGCTCACGCCGGAGTGCCCCCTTGGCGAGCTTGCGCGACTGTGCACGGCTCCTGACCCACATGTCCGCGAAGTCGGCGTCGTTGATCAGCCGCGCTTCCTCGAACCTGTCCAGGACCGCTTCCGCAACGTCCTCCGGGATGTTCCGTTCGGCGAGCTTCCGCGCCAGCTGCAGCCTGCTCTTGGCTGACGCCGTCAGCTGCCGGTACACGATGGCCTGGGCGACGGAAACCGGATCCGGCTCAGCATCCATGGCCTGGGGATCCTCCGGAGCGGCGAAGCCGCCCGGGCGCCCTGCAGAAGGGCTTCCGGAACGGTTCCGCCGTGACCGCCCCTTCGGGGACCGTCTTTCCGTTGCGCCCGTTCCCTGAGCGGGCGCGCCAGGATCCTGCGTCTCAGAAGACCACGTCAACGGCTAGAACCCGTCGACGGCTTTCAGCTTCGGCGAATCCTTGGAGTCCTCTTCGGCCGCTTTTACCCCGACACCGAGCTTCTCCTTGATCAGGCGCTCCAGTTCGGCGGCGAGCTCAGGGTTGTCGCGCAGGAAGCGGCGGGAGTTCTCCATACCCTGGCCCAGCTGGTCTCCGTCATAGGTAAACCATGAGCCTGACTTCTTGATGATGCCGTGCTCCACGCCCATGTCGATGATGCCGCCCTCGCGGGAGATGCCCTGGCCGTAGATGATGTCGAACTCGGCGACCTTGAAGGGCGGGGCCATCTTGTTCTTGACGATCTTGGCCTTGGTGCGGTTGCCGACAGAATCGGCGCCTTCCTTCAGGGTCTGGATGCGGCGGACATCGATGCGGACCGACGCGTAGAACTTCAGGGCCTTACCACCGGTGGTGGTTTCGGGGGAACCGAAGAACACGCCAATCTTTTCACGCAGCTGGTTGATGAAAATTGCCGTGGTCTTGGTCTGGCTCAGGCGGCCGGTGATCTTACGCAGGGCCTGGCTCATGAGCCGGGCCTGCAGGCCCACGTGGCTGTCACCCATGTCGCCTTCGATTTCAGCGCGGGGCACCAAGGCGGCAACGGAGTCGATAACGATGATGTCCAGCGAACCGGAGCCCACCAGCATGTCCATAATCTCCAGGGCCTGCTCACCGGTGTCCGGCTGGGACACCAGGAGCGCGTCCGTGTCGACGCCCAGCTTTGCGGCGTAGTCCGGGTCCAGGGCGTGTTCGGCGTCGATGAAGGCTGCGATGCCGCCCGCGCGCTGTGCATTCGCCACGGCGTGCAGTGCCACGGTGGTCTTACCCGAGGATTCCGGGCCGTAGATTTCGATGACGCGCCCGCGGGGAAGGCCGCCGATGCCGAGGGCCACGTCCAGCGCAATGGAGCCGGTAGGAATGACCTCGATGGGGGCGCGGACTTCGTCGCCCAGGCGCATCACCGAGCCCTTGCCGAACTGCTTGTCAATCTGGGCCAGCGCTGCTTCCAGCGCCTTGGCACGATCCGGGGCTGCCGCCATGGTTGACACCTCTAATGCTTTCTCGATGGTGGCCTTCGCGGCCGTTTTCTTGGTCATCTCTGACGCTAAGGGGACCCACTGACATTCCGGCCTGAGGACAACGGCTATGTGGATAAACCCGATAGCAAAAGCATAGCTTTATCCGAACAGGTATTCGAAGAGCCGGCCCCGTGCGGCGTGTCAGCAGTAGTTGGCGACCGGCAATCCAGCGCCCCGCTGGTCCTGGGCACCGGGACACCAGGTCACGGCCACCAGGTCAGTCCCTGCGCGGGGGGATGTCCCGCCCCAGCCGCCGTTCGGCCGGTACGTCCTGGACGTCGCAGACTGCCAGCCACACCCTGCGCGGCTCAACCCCGGCCGCGAGGGCCTGGTCCGCGGTGCGGCCACCCACGCCGGAAAGGACCAGGGTGCTGCTCAGGACACGGGAGTATCCCGCGCCGAACTCATCGTCCATGAGCCGCCAGTACTCGCTGATTCGCATCGGTAAATCCTCTCATGAGTATGGACCCTAGAATTGTTGCCATGAGCAACTCCCCCGATGCCCCGTCCGAGTCCGGCGCGGGCGAAGCTGCCGCCGATGAGGCCCTGCAAAACGTCGAACACCAGATCAGTCTTTTTTGGCGGCGGGCCCGGGCTATCTCCAACCAGCTCTCACGGGAAGTGCACCCCGACATGGAACCGGCGGCCTACGGGCTGCTGACCGTCATCCGCCGCGAGGGACCCATCCGGCTTACCGAGCTCGCCATGAACATCGGGGTGGGCAAGCCGTCTGTCAGCCGCCAGATCGCATTCCTGGAAAGCCTGGGGCTGGTGTCGAAGGAGGCTGACCCGCTGGACCGGCGGGCACAGTCCATCCGGCTCACCCCCAAGGGTGAGGAGAAGATGCACCAGGTACAGGACGCGCGGCGCCAGGTCTTCCAGGAGCGGCTGCGTGAATGGCCTGTGGCGGACCTGCAGGAGTTGGCCCGCTACATGGCCAAGCTCAACTCCACCTATGAGCGGGACGGATTTCCCAGGGAGCCCCAGGACGGGGATACCCCCGCCGCGCCCCCGGCGCAGGAGGACTGAACAGGAGCTGCAGAACAGGAGTCACAGGACAGGAATTGCAGGACAAAAAAGGAAGCCTCCGGCGTTGCCGGAGGCTTCCTTGTGTCTAGGGCCGTACCTTGAGGGCCTGGCCCGGACTGCCCTTAGCGGGCGCCGGAGAGAAGGCCCGTGGAAAGTTCGTCGTTCAGTTCAGTGTTGAGGTCGCGCTCAAGGTCGCGGCCATAACGCTGCGAGAATTCCTGCGGGACGGTGTCCGGGACTGCGACGCCTTCGGCCACAGCGACGCGGTCGCTGACCTCGCGGAGCATGCTTGACAGCGGGACATCCAGTGCCGAGCAGATCGAGGACAGGAGCTCTGACGATGCTTCCTTCTGGCCGCGCTCCACTTCGCTGAGGTATCCCAGGGAGACGCGGGCGCTGTGCGAAACTTCACGGAGCGTACGCCCCTGACGCTGGCGGACATCGCGCAGGACATCACCGATTTCGTGACGAAGTACTACCATCTTGCGCTCCTTCTGTTCGCTCTTAGCCTGTTCGGCGAGGCCCACATCCTTCCAGCGGACAACGCCGTTTACGGATACGGGCTGCTTTACCATCTGTATCGCCTTGCTCCCTCATTGGTCAGGTCCGCCGTGAAGCGGACCATCATGGTCATTTCATCCTAGGCGCCTCCGCTATCCGGAAGCGACACAATGTAATAACTAATCGGTACCGGCTTTTGTTCCCGCCAACTTTACGCGCGGTAACTTGCCGGCAGAAACCTCAGGAGGACAAGGCTTCGAGGAGCCTTTCCAGGGCTGCCGCGCAGGCGCCGGCGCGAATGTCCGGCCGGCTGCCGGTGAAGGAATACTCGAATCCTGTGGCCCCTGCGGCCGTTGCGATGCCAATGTACACCCGGCCCACGGGCTTTCCGTCATGCGCGTCTGGTCCGGCCACCCCGGTGGTGGCCACCCCGACGTCGGCATCGAGGGCGGTCCGCGCGCCTGTGGCCATGGCGCTGGCCACGTCCGGGTCGACCGACCCTGCGCGTGCCAGCAGTTCGGCCGGGACGTGCAGGACGTTTTCCTTCACGGAGTTCTGGTAGGCCACTACCCCGCCCTGCAGCATGCCGGATGCGCCGGGAGTGTCGGCGAGCACGGCCGAGACCATTCCTGCGGTCAGAGATTCCGCGGTCGCGACCGTCAGCCGCGACTCCAGGGCCTGCCGGACAGCCTGTGCTGCGAGGTGGTGGAGATTGCTCATGCCTGCTCCTGTCCCTTCTCCGATCGTCCCGTCGCCGGACCAACAGGCCCAGCCTGCCGTTTGCCCTTGGCGCGCAGCCGCAGCGCTTCGATGACGTATTCGACGCCGGTCCACAACGTAATTGCCACCGCCGCCATCATCACGGCGAACGCGATCCAGGCCATCCACGGCGCGAATGCCCCGAACGGCATCAGGTACAGGAAGATCGCGGCGGTCTGTACGACGGTTTTGAGCTTGCCGCCCCGGGACGCCGGGATGACGCCGTAGCGGATCACGAAGAACCGCAAGGCTGTGATGCCCCACTCGCGGACCAGGATCACCAGGGTGGCCCACCACGGCAGCTCACCCAGCAGGGACAGCATCACCAAGGCGGAACCGGTGAGCAGCTTGTCGGCGATGGGGTCGGCGATCTTGCCGAAGTCGGTGACGAGGTTGCGGCTCCTGGCGATGTCGCCGTCGAGCTTGTCCGTGTAGATGGCGACGGCGAACGCCGCCACCGCGGCCCAGCGCCACGGGCCCGAGACGCTGTGCAGTCCGGGCGCATCGGCCACAAGGAACCACACGAAGAACGGAACCAGCGCGATGCGGATCATGGTCAGGACATTGGGAAGGTTCCAGACCCCGGCACGGCCATGGCCGGCGGCGGTTGCATCAGTGCTAGTCACGTTTCTAGGCTACCGGCCTAGCGCCCCGTGAGGGACCAGGCGTCCTCGGAACCGTCGTCGTCATCGCCGTAGCCGCCCGGAGCGGAGTCAGAGCCGTCGTAATATTCGACGTTCTGCTTCCGCTTGTCGAGGTCTGCAGCCACGAGGTCCTCGGCGTAGCCGCCCTGGGCGATGTTCGCGTTGGCGTTGTCGCTCAGAGCCGCTGTCTGGGAATCCGGTGCCGCGGGGGCCTCCTGCCCCTTCATGGCGGCCAGGACGGCGGCGAGGTCGTCCGGTTTGACCAGCACGTCCCGGGCCTTGGAGCCTTCGGAGGGGCCCACCACCCCGCGGGACTCGAGCAGGTCCATGAGCCGGCCGGCCTTCGCGAACCCGACGCGGAGCTTGCGCTGCAGCATCGAGGTAGAACCGAACTGGGTGGTCACCACAAGCTCCGTGGCCTGCAGCAGCACCTCCAGGTCGTCACCGATGTCATCGTCGATCTGCTTCTTTTCCGCCTCGGGAGCGACGTCGTCGCGGTAGACCGCCTGCAGCTGCCCCTTGACGTGCTCCACCACCTTGTGGATCTCGGACTCCGAGACCCAGGCACCCTGGACGCGCATCGCCTTGGAGGCGCCCATCGGCAGGAAGAGAGCGTCACCCTGGCCGATGAGTTTCTCGGCGCCGGGCTGGTCCAGGACCACGCGGGAGTCAGTGACGGAGGACGTGGCGAACGCCATGCGGGACGGCACGTTGGCCTTGATCAGGCCGGTGACCACGTCCACGGAGGGCCGCTGGGTGGCCAGCACCAGGTGGATGCCTGCGGCACGGGCAAGCTGGGTGATGCGGACGATGGAATCTTCGACGTCGCGCGGGGCCACCATCATGAGGTCCGCGAGTTCGTCGACGATCACCAGCAGGTAGGGGTAGGGGCGGATGACCCGCTTGGAGTCCGGCGGCGGCTGGACCTTGCCCGCCCGGACTGCCTTGTTGAAGTCGTCGATGTGCTTGAAGCCGTAGTTGGCGAGGTCGTCATAGCGTGCGTCCATTTCGCGGACCACCCACTGCAGCGCCTCGGCGGCCTTCTTGGGGTTGGTGATGATGGGCGTGATCAGGTGCGGGACGCCTTCATAGGCGGTCAGCTCCACGCGCTTGGGGTCCACCATGACCATGCGCACCTCGTCCGGGGTGGCGCGCATGAGGATGGACGTAATCATCGAGTTGACGAAGGACGACTTACCGGCACCGGTGGCACCGGCCACCAGGAGGTGGGGCATCTTGGCAAGGTTGGCTACCACGTAGCCACCCTCCACATCCTTGCCCACGCCCATCACCATCGGGTGGTCGGTGCGGCGCGCGTTCTGGCTGCGGAGCACATCGCCCAGTGACACGGTCTCGCGGTCCGTGTTGGGGATCTCGATGCCGATGGCCGACTTGCCGGGGATGGGGCTGAGGATCCGGACGTCACTGGAAGCCACGGCGTAGGAGATGTTCTTGGACAGGGCCGTCACCCGCTCCACCTTGGTGCCGGGCGAGAGCTCGATCTCGTACCGGGTTACCGTGGGACCCCTGCTGAAGCCGGTGACAGTGGCGTCGACGTTGAACTGCTGGAGCGTGTCGGTCAGGGCTGCGACGACGGCGTCGTTGGCTTCGGTGCGCTCCTTCGGGATGGAGCCCGGGGTAAGGAAGTCCGAGGCAGGGAGCGTGTAGGTGACGTCACCGGCGAGTGACAGCTGCTCCGTGCGCTGCGGGATGGGGACGGGCGGCGGGGCGGGTGCCACAGGGTTTGAAGGGACGGTGGGAGCGGGGCGGGCAGGAGCTGCAGCGCCGGGAATGACCAGCGGGATGGCCTCGGTGGCGTTCTCCGGGGCGGGAGCAGACTCCCCCTTGCCCAGCCCCTGGGCCGCCTTGATCTTTTCGACGGCGATCTCCGCCTGGGTGGGGCGCCGTACGCCGGGAGCCGGCCGCGCAGGCCCGGGCTCGTCGTCGTCGATGACGGCGTGCTCAAAGGCTTCATCGCCCACGTAGCCGTCCAGGCCGGCGTCGGCCTCCTCGTCCTTACCGAAGAGCTTGCGCTTCTTCTTCTTGGGCGCGGCCGGCTGGGTCCTTTCCAGGTAGCTGCGGTCATGGACATCACCGGGCTGGTCCTGCTCCATCAGGTCGATGCCCATGAGGTGTTCGTATGCACCGCGAAGTCGGCGCGGGATGGCGGTGAACGGGGTTGCCGTGATGATGAGCAGCGACACGAAGGTGAGCAGCGCGTAGAGCACCACCGGCACGGCCGGGTGGATGGCGGCCAGGGGCGTGGCGGCCAGGAAGCCGAGCATGCCGCCGGCCTGCCGGAGCCCGTCGAAGCCCTGGGCGACAGTCGGCTGCCCGCCGAGGACATGGGCCAGGCCGCAGCCGGCGAAGGTCATGATCAGGAAGCCAATGCCCACCCTGTTGTTGCCCCTGCCATCCTCGGGCCGGCGGAAGAGCCGGAAGGCGCAGACGAAGAGCATGAGCGGAAGCAGGAGGGAGATCCAGCCGAAGGTGCCGTTGACCACCGCGTACACGGCGTCCGGGAACCATCCGGTCAGGCCCCACCAGGCGAACGTGGCAATGAAGGTCCCCAGCGCCAGGTTGAACAGGGCTGCACCGTCGCGGCGCTCTTCCGGGGGCAGGTCGCTGACGTCATGGCCGATGCGGCGCACTCCCCCGCCCACCAGGTGTCCCAGTCCCAGCCACGCTCCGCCGACCACCCGGAGCAGCCAGGGCTGGTGGTGTTCGACGGCGGGAAGCTGGCGGGTGCGCGCGGTGCTGGACGAGCCGCTGCCGCGTCCGGACCTGCCGGAGGTGGAGCCGGTTCCGCGGGCTGTGGAGCTGCCGGACTTGCTGCCCGAACCGCCCCTGCCGGTACCTTTGGGCGCGGAAGTAGTGCGTGTGGCCATGGTTCCACGCTACCGGAACAAGGCTCCCATTCCCGGGATATCGGAGTTCCCCGGCCAGCCTGCGGGGATGCGCGAAGGGCCCGGTTCCTGGGAACCGGGCCCTTCGAAGGACAGCGTGCCAACGGTGGCGGGAATGCCCGTCAGGCTTCGAGGACCACCGGGATAATCATGGGCTTGCGGCGGAGCTTCCGGTTGACCCAGGTGCCCACGACCCGGCGGACCACCTGCTGGAGCTGGTGGCTGGTGTGGTCGGCGTGGTTCTGGACTGCTTCCTCCAGGGCCGCGTTGATCTTCGGGATGATGTCGTCGAAGACCGAGTCGTCCTCGGCGACACCACGGGCGTGAATCTCCGGACCGGACACCACCTTGCCGGTGGCGCGGTGAATGACCGTGATGATGGAGATGAAGCCTTCGTCGCCCAGGATGCGGCGGTCCTTGAGGTCGGCATCCGTGATCTCGCCCACGCTTGAGCCGTCCACGTAGACGAAGCCCACCTCCACCTGGCCCACGATGTCTGCCTGGTGGTCGCGGAGGTCGATGACGGTGCCGTTGTCGGCGAGGATGACACTGGCCTCCGGCACGCCGGACTCGATGGCGATCTTGCCGTTGGCGATCAGGTGCCGGGTCTCACCGTGCACGGGCATGGCGTTCAGGGGCTCAAGGATGTTGTAGCAGTACAGCAATTCGCCGGCTGCAGCGTGGCCGGAGACGTGGACCTTGGCGTTGCCCTTGTGGATCACGTCGGCCCCGAGCTTGAGGAGGCCGTTGATGATCCGGAACACCGCATTCTCATTGCCCGGGATGAGGCTGGAGGCCAGGATGACAGTGTCTCCGTCGCCCACCACCACCCGGTGATCACCGTTCGCCATCCGGGACAGGGCCGCCATGGGCTCGCCCTGGGAGCCGGTGGACATGAGTACCACGCGGTTATCCGGGAGGTTGTCGATGTTCTTGATGTCCACGATGAGTCCGGCCGGGACGTCAAGGTAACCGAGTTTTTCCGCGATGGCCATGTTGCGGACCATGGACCGGCCCACGAAGGCCACCTTGCGGTTGTGCTTGGCGGCGGCATCCAGGACCTGCTGGACGCGGTGCACGTGCGAGGAGAAGGACGCGACAATGATGCGCTTGGTGGCCTGCCCGAAGAGCCGCTCGAGGGTGGGGCCGATTTCCTTCTCCGCCGTGGTGAAGCCGGGAACGTCCGCGTTGGTGGAGTCGGACATGAACAGGTCAACGCCCTCTTCCCCCAGCTTGGCGAAGTGCCGCAGGTCGGTGATCCGGCCATCCAGCGGGAGCTGGTCCATCTTGAAGTCGCCTGTGTGCAGGACGGTGCCGCCTGCGGTGCGGATGAACACGGCCAAGGCATCGGGGATGGAGTGGTTGACAGCTACGAACTCGCATTCGAAGGGGCCGAACTTCTCCACCTGGCCCTCTTCCACGGTCAGGGTGTAGGGCCGGATGCGGTGCTCCTGCAGCTTCGCCTCGATCAGGGCAAGGGTCAGCTGCGATCCCACCAGCGGGATGTCGTTGCGCAGCTTCAGCAGGTACGGTACGGCGCCGATGTGGTCCTCGTGCCCGTGGGTGAGGATCACTGCCACGACGTCGTCCAGCCGGTCCTCGATGTAGGAGAAGTCCGGAAGTATCAGGTCAACGCCGGGCTGGGTTTCCTCGGGAAAGAGGACGCCGCAGTCCACGATCAGCAGTTTGCCGTCGATTTCGAACACGGCCATGTTCCGGCCGATCTCCCCCAGCCCGCCGAGCGGGACGATCCGAAGCGTGCCCTGCGGCAGGCGTGGAGGGGTGACAAGGCCGGTGAGGGCAGTTTGGGTCATATTGCACTACTTTCCAGGCGGAAGGGTGCCGGTCTTAGCCTCAGGAGAAGACCAGCCCCGCCTCCGCCAAATCCCCGCGGATGGTTTCGATCTCGGTTTCGTCCGGCTCCACGAGGGGCAAACGGACAATCGAGTTGGGCAGGACTCCCTGCCATTTAAGAATCTGCTTGGCCGCCACGGCACCCTGGACCCGGGTCATGGTTGCGCGGACCACCGGCTGGAGCTCGAAGTTGATCTTCCGGGCGGTGCCGAGGTCGTTGGCGTTAACGGCGTCGATGAGTTCGCGGAAGCGGCGGGTGGCCACGTGCGTGGTCACGCCCACCAGGCCGACGGCGCCCAGCGCCATCCAGGGCAGGGTGAGTCCGTCGTCTCCCGAGTAGAAGAGGAGGTCGGTTTCGGCCATGACGCGGGTGGCGGCGGTGAGGTCGGCCTTGGCGTCCTTGACGGCAACGATGTTGGGGTGCTGGGCCAGCCGGATCAGGGTGTCGGGTTCGATCGGAATGGAGGACCGGCCGGGGATGTCGTACAGCATGACGGGAACGTCCACGGCGGAGGCGATGGTCTCGAAGTGGGCGCGGACGCCGGCCTGGCTGGGCTTGTTGTAGTAAGGGGTCACCAGGAGGAGGCCGTCGACGCCGAGGGCTGCGGCCTGCCGGGACAGGTGGACCGAGTGCGCGGTGTCGTTGGTGCCGGTGCCGGCGATAATGGCGGCACGTCCGCCGACGGCGTCCTTGACCGCGCGGAACATGCCGAGGTTCTCTTCGTCCGTGAGGGTGGACGTTTCGCCGGTGGTGCCGGTGACCACCAGGCCGTCGCAGCCGTCGTCGACCAGCTTGGTGGCCAGCGCTGCCGCCTGGTCGTAATCCACTGCGCCGTCCTTGGTGAACGGCGTGACCATGGCGGTCAGGAGGGTACCGAGGGCAGGGATGTGCGCGGAAGAGTCAGCCATGGAAAAAACGTTACCCTGTCTCCCGCTGGTTAGGACAATGCCACGGGCGTGACGAGCGTCAAATACGGTTCTTCCGGCCACCGGCGCGGCCGTGCTCGAGGGGCGGGGCAACGCCTGCTCTAGGGGCCTTCCGTCCGCGGTTCGGCCCCGGAATGGCAGTACCGGCCGACGGCAGCCTGCCGCAGGTCTTCAGCCCAGGACACGAGCCGCTGCGCTGCCCTGACGTAGTGGAACAGCTCCGTGGGGGTCAAGGCTTCGATATCCGTCTCCGACAGGCGGCGGGCCAGCTCGGCTCCCTCAGGCTGTGCATCGAGGCTGATGCCTTCGTTTTCCCACTGGACGTCCGCCGCCGCCCGCCCGGCCACGAGCTGCCGGAACAGGTAGTCCACCACTCCCGGGCTCATGGCCCTGAGCAGACCACCGTCCCGGGCGCTGTCCGGAGCGCCGAGCCCTGCGCCGCTCCCGCGGTTTAGGGCCGCCGCTGCTCCGACTGCCCCGGCGGAGGGAGGGCCGGACGGAAGGCCGCATTTTTCAGGACCGCCAGGAGGATAACCTCCCGGGCGCCGCTTGTCGGGTTGCATCGGGGCTTCGGGCGATGGCGTGGACATGATGCCATGGTATTCGAACATATATTCGAATACAAGGGATTGCGCGCCGAGCCCCAATGCCCCGGCCCACTGCCCCGGCCCACTGCTCCGGCGGCTCCGACCGCTCCCCCCGCTCCGCTTGACAGCGGGCCGGGAGGACGGTGTGAGACGATCTGCTCATGACGTCCCGCATCCCGGCCACCAGGTCCCGGAAGACCCCAGGCCGGCAGAAACCGGGCCGCCTTCGAGGCATCGACGCTGCCCGGGGCCTCGCCTTGCTGGGCATGATGGCCACGCACCTGCTGCCCACATTCGAGTCCAACCCCAGCCTCACTCCAACGTGGGTGGGTCTCGTCTTTTCCGGCCGTTCGGCCGCCCTGTTCGCGGTGCTGGCCGGCGTGGGACTGGCGCTGTCCACGGGGAAGCAGGAGCCGGCGGAGGGCAGGGAGCTGTCCGCCGCACGCCGCGGCGTGGCGCTGCGTGCCCTGGTGATCGCCGCCGTCGGACTTTCCTTGGGGGCGCTGGAAGTCAATGTGGCCATCATCCTGGTCCACTACGCGGTGTTGTTCCTGTGCATCCTTCCGTTCCTGGGGATGGGCGTGAAGCGCCTGTGTCTTTGGGCTGCGGGCTGGATCCTGGCGTCGCCGGTGCTGGCATACCTGCTGCGTCCATGGCTCCTTGCTTCCGAACCGCCGCTGAAACTCGGCCATAATCCGTCATGGGAAGACTTGTCCGTCCCCTCGCAGCTGCTGGCAGATCTCTTCCTCACGGGCTACTACCCGGTGCTCCAGTGGCTGTCCTATTTGCTGGTGGGACTGGTCATCGGCCGGCTGGCGCTCACCAAGGCGCTGGTACCGGTCTTCCTGCTCGTGGCCGGGACAGTGGTGGCGATAGCGTCCAAGGCCCTGGGGGTCGCCGCGATGGAGAGCTGGGGCGGCCGCGAGGCGCTGGAGAAGGTCCTCAACTCACCGGGCTACCCGCTGGACAGCGTGCTGCAGGTGAACCTGACAGGGTTATCGCAGGAAGGGTCGTGGTGGTGGCTGGCTTCGGCGGCACCGCACTCGGGCACCTCCCTTGACCTCCTGCATACCTCGGCCGTGGCAGCAACCGTCATCGGTGTTTGCCTGCTCCTGGAACGGCTTGCGGATTGGGTGGACCTGGACCTGCTGCTGCCGCTGCGGGGCGCCGGAGCAATGACACTGACCTTGTACACCGTCCATGTCTGGGTAATCTCGGGCTTCTACCTGAAACCACTGCCTGCCGGCTGGACGGAGGACGGAATGTACTTTGCCCAGGCGGCCGCTGCGATCCTTCTCGGCGTGGTATTTGCCCGGTTGTCGTGGCGAGGCCCCTTGGAATGGGCGGGCCATGCCGCGAACCGCCTGGGCCGTGGCGGGCTCAGGGCCATGCACTAGGCAACGACAGAACCCCGCGGGCCACCAGGCGGCCGGGCAGGTTACAGCTGGGACGCCGTGGTGAAGAGCCGGACGGCGTCGCGCATGGACGCGCGGGCCCGCTTGCGGTCACCGGCAGCGTCATAGGCGCAGCTCAACCGGAACCAGGACCGCCAGTCATCCGGGGCGGCCTCGGCTTCGGCACGGTACTTTTCGAATTCCGCATCCGCCGCAGCCCGGACGATACGGCCACCGGGCGTGCGCGGCAGTTCGTCCACGGGCAGCCCACCTTCGGCCTCGAGGACCTTGGCCATCTGTTCGGTCCGGGCGCCAAACAGCAGCTCGCGGATCAGGGCCCACGCACCAATAACAGGCAACACCAGGTAGGCGGCGCCGATGGCCTTGGCCGTCAGGTTGCTGTCACCCAGCAGCAGGACCGAGCGCTGGAAGGACACCACCAGGTAGAAGACCAGCAGCAGCGTCACCGCGCCCACCCAGATCTTGGTGCGGTTCCTCCGGAAACCGGAGAGGAGCGCGTCCACGGCCTAGAGCCCCAGGTCCAGGTAGCCGTCGAGGCCGACGGTCAGCCCGGGATGTGCCGCGACGTTGCGCACCCCCAGGAGCACGCCGGGCATGAAGGAGGCGCGGTCAAAGGAATCGTGGCGCAGGGTCAGCTGTTCCCCTGGACCACCCAGCAGGACTTCCTGGTGGGCCACGAGGCCGCGGAGCCGTACGCTGTGGACGCGCACGCCGTCCACCTCGCAGCCGCGGGCTCCGGCGATTTCGCTGGTGGTGGCGTCGGGGCTGGGCGGTACGTCGGCCGCAGCCCGCTCAGCCGCAATGAGTTGGGCAGTGCGCACGGCGGTGCCGGAGGGGGCGTCCACCTTGTCCGGATGGTGCAGTTCGATGATCTCCACGGACTCGAAGTACTTGGATGCCTTGGCAGCGAAGGCCGAGGCCAACACCGAGCCCAGGGCGAAGTTGGGGGCGATCAGCACCCCCGTCTGCGGGTGCTGCGCCAGCAGCGATTCGAGCGCGGACAGCCGGCCGGCGTCCCAGCCGGTGGTGCCCACCACGGCGTGGATGCCGTGCTCGACGGCGAAGCGGACGTTCGCTTCGGTGCTTTCGGGGACGGTCAGGTCCACCACGTACTGGGCGCCGGCAGAGGCCACTTGGTCCAGCGAGTCACCCCGACCCAGGGCTGCGACGAGCTTCATGTCGGGCGCGGCGTCGACGGCCTTGACGGCCTCGGCGCCCATGCGTCCGTTGGCGCCCAGGACGGCCACCAGTTTGGGTGCGGAGTGTTGTTCGGTCATGCCGTTAAGCCTACCGGCGAGGCCGCCCCGTGCAGGAACCGGGCCGTGTGCGTTACCTCGCAGGAAGCGGCGTTTCAGTCCAGGATATTAGGGACTTGAAGCCAGCGGTCAGCCGCCCGCGCCGACCCATTCCACGGTCCCGTCGGAGAAGAACTGCTCCTTCCAAATGGGGACCTGCTCCTTGATCCGGTCCACCAGCTCGGAGCAGACAGCGAAAGCCTGTCCCCGGTGGGCGGCGGAAACAGCGCACACGAGCGCGGGGTCACCGATCTCCAGCATCCCGATCCTGTGCGCCGCCCAGATCCGGACCGGCTGCTGCACGGCATCCCCGCCGTTGCGCCCGGCCTCGTTCTGTTCGGCAACAAGGCGCGCGACGACGTCGGACATCACCTGGTGTGCCGTGGGGTGCGCACTGTAACTAAGGCGCTCGACGGCCTTACCGCCG
This sequence comes from Arthrobacter sp. E70, assembly GCF_058266945.1. Taxonomy (NCBI): domain Bacteria; kingdom Bacillati; phylum Actinomycetota; class Actinomycetes; order Micrococcales; family Micrococcaceae; genus Arthrobacter; species Arthrobacter sp. E70. The sequence continues at coordinate 61,229 of NZ_JBYQFR010000006.1, forward strand.
TCGTGGTTGCGGACCACACCGCTGAAGCTGACCACCGCGCCTGCGGTGTCGCTCTCCACGGCGGCGATCGCCTGGTCAACGGAGATGGGCTCCGCGCTCAGGACGGCGGATACCACCTCGAATGCTGCTTCAGTGCCCATGTCCGCCTTCCAGCTGGTCGCAGAGGTGCCCGATCACCGGGTCCAGGACGGTCAGCCCGTCCATGACCCCTTTCGGTGAACCGGGCAGATTCACTATAAAGGTTTGTCCGGCTGCGCCCGCATAGCCCCGGCTGAGTGCGGCCAGGGGGGTCTTGGCGGCGCCGGCGCGCCGGATGGCTTCCATGATCCCCGGGATTTCCCGGTCGAGGAAGGGAAGGGTGACGTCCGGGGTCCGATCATCCGGGCTCAGGCCCGTACCGCCACTGGTGATGACGACGGCGGGTCGCTGGGTCAGGAGCGCCCGGATGGCGCCTGCCACGGGCTCCCCGTCGGGGACCACCATGGGCGGGAAGACGTCGAAGCCGTGCTCGGCCAGCCAGTCGGCGATGACGGGGCCGGTCTCGTCGTCGTAGATCCCCGCCGCGGCGCGGGTGGAGGCGATCACAATGCCGGCCTTGCGCCCCTGCACATCGCCGTGCCGGTGCGGTTCCGGGACATCAAGGATTCCAGGGTTGGTCACAGCGCCCAGTCCCCGCTCTTGCCGCCGCTCTTGGCCAGCACCTTAATGTCCGTCAGGACCGCGTGCTTGTCCACGGCCTTGATCATGTCATAGACGCTCAGGGCCGCCACCGATGCGGCGGTCAGGGCCTCCATCTCAACGCCGGTGACGCCGCGCGTCTTGACGCTGGCCATGATGGTGACCGCGGACGGGCCGAGGTCAAAGTCCACGGTGACCTTGGAGATGGGCAACGGGTGGCAGAGCGGGATCAGTTCCGGGGTCTTCTTGGCGGCCATGATGCCGGCTACGCGGGCAACCGCCAAGGCATCACCCTTCGGAAGGCCGCCGGTACCAAGGAGTTCCATCACCTCGGCGGTGGTGTGGACGGTGGCGGTGGCGGTGGCCTCGCGCGTGGTCTCTGCCTTGGCGGAGACGTCCACCATCTGGGCGCTGCCGTCTTGGCGCAGATGCGTCAAGGCAGCCGGTGTCTGTTCTGATTTCACAGCATCCATACTTCCACCTCATCCCCTGCGTCGAGCGCCGGGACGCCTTCGGGGACGTGGACCAGGACGTTCGATCCTGCGAGCGCGTGCATCAGGTGCGAGCTTTCGCCGCCCTCCAGGTGAACCGTGCCGTCCGCGTGCAGGTTGCCGCGGCGGACCTGGTGCTTCCGCCCTGGCGAGGTGAGCGCCTGGCCCAGGCGGGCGGGGAGCGGCAGCCTGGGCGCCGGTGCCCCCAACAGTGTGGCCAGGGCCGGGCGGAGGAACATTTCGAAGGACACCAGGCAGCTGACCGGGTTGCCGGGAAAGCCTAGGAAAGGGATGCCGTCAAACCTTCCAATCCCCTGCGGTCCGCCCGGCTGCATGGCCACGTGCAGGAACTCCACGGGCTGTTCCGCCATCGCCTGGCGGACCACCTCGTACGCCCCTTTGCTGACCCCGCCCGTCGTGACGATCAGGTCGACTCCCTGGCCTTTGGAACGCAGCAGGTTCCGCAGATCATCCGGATTGTCGGTGGAGATCCCGGCGCGCTTGACGGCCAGCCCCGCCTGCCGCATGGCCGCTTCCAGGAGGGTACCGTTGGCGTCGTAGATCTTCCCTGGCTCCAACACCTGTCCAGGTTCCACCACCTCGTCCCCGGTGGCCACGAGCAGGACGGCAACGGGCTTGTAGACCTCGACGTCCGGGATGCCGAGCGCGGCGAGCAGCCCCAGCTGTGCCGGGCCCAGGAACGTCCCGGCGGCCAGCGCCCGCTCCCCCACGGTGATGTCGCTGCCAGCGGCGCGCACGTAGGTTCCGGCCTGCACGGCGGGCAGCTGCACGGTGGCTCCGTCCCGTACGTCCAGGAAGTGGTCCGGTACGGCGCGTTCAATGGGTACGACGGCGTCGGCCCCCGCCGGGATCATGGCACCGGTCATGATGGGAGCGGCCGTCCCGGGCTCCAGCGGCCGCGGACGCGACCCGGCAGGAACTGGGGGCATGATGCGAAGGTCCGTGCCGCCGTCGGGGATGTCCCCGGAACGGACGGCATAACCGTCCATCTGGGAGTTGGCGAAGGGCGGCAGGCTGACCGGGGCGGCGATGTCCCGCACCAGGCCGCGGCCCAATGCCTGGTTCAGCGGAAGTGTTTCGGCGCGGTCCGCAGCCCGGACCTCGTGGAGGAGTTCCACGACGGCGGCGGCATGATCGGCAACGGAGCGTGCATGCCCTGCTGCGGGCCGGGCATGGCCGTGCTGGGGGTGGCTGGTCATGGTACGCCTTCGGTCGCGGCCTTCAGGATTTCACGTCCACTCTAACCGTGTGGAATCCAGTGGCCCCGTCAGGGGCCGGCGGCCGTTGCGTTTCATCCTGGACGTTGCCCCGCAGGTCGGTAGCCCGGACCTGCACCTCGTACTCCCCCGGGGTGAGGTCTGCGCCGAGCTTCCACTGGTACCAAGTGTCATCTGAAATGCCGGGGGCCAGTTCCGCCTCGCGCCACGTCCCCCGATTGATCCGCAGTTCCACTTTCCCTATGCCGGTGTGCTGTGCCCAGGCTACGCCGGCGAAGACAACGGTTCCGGCGCTGACCGGGCGTCCGCTGCGGGGCACATCGATCCGCGACGAGGTCTTGATGGGGCCGCGCTCGGACCAGCCGCGGGGAGTCCAGTAACCTGCGTCGTCGGCGAACCTGGTGACCTTGAGTTCCGTGACCCATTTGGTGGCCGACACGTACCCGTACAAGCCCGGGACCACCAGGCGGACGGGGAACCCGTGCTCAAGCGGCAGCGGTTCCCCGTTCATGCCGACGGCGAGCAGGGCGTCGCGGCCTTCGTCCGTCAGGACGTCCAGCGGTGTGCCGGCGGTCCAGCCATCGGCGCTGCGGGAGAGCACCATGTCCGCCCCCTGGCGTGGACGGGCCTGGGCGAGCAGTTCGCGGACCGGCCAGCCCAGCCAGCGGGCGTTCCCGATCAAATCCCCGCCCACCGCGTTGGAGACGCAGGCGATGGTGATGTGCCGCTCCACCAGTGGTTTGGCCAGGAGTTCGGCGAGGTTCAGTTCCACCTCCCGGTCCACCATTCCGGTCACTTTCAGTGTCCATTGGTCCGGGTTGACCGAGGGAACGGACAAGGCTGTGTCGATCCGGTAGAAATCCCGGTTCGGGGTGACCAGTGGCTGCGTTCCGGGTACGCCCGCTTCTGCACCTGTTGGGATGTCCGGCGCCGGTGACGCGGCCGCGGGCAGGCGGAGGCGGGCCCTGGCTTCGCTGACGGCCACCGCCGCACCCCGCCAGATTCCCGCAAGCGTTCCTCCCACCGCGGCAGCAGCCCCCGTAACGGCAAGGGCCCGCAGGAAGCTGCGGCGCGGCTGGCTCCCTGGGACGGGCTCCGCCTCGCGCGCCTGCAGGTTACGGATCAGGAACCGCAGCAGGAAGGCGGCGACGAGCGCGGCCACCACCGGGAGCGTCAAGGCGGCCGGGGTTGCCTGGGCGCGGGTCAGAACGGCGGCAGCACCGGCGAGGCCGAACAGCCCTGACAGTGCCACACCGGCAAACCGGCGGCGATCCTCCAGCATGCCGGCCAGCCCGGCGAGCGCGGCGATGACCAGCGCCATGCCGGCCAGGAGCGCTGCCTTGTCAGCAGTGCCGAAAAGCGAAATGGCCCAGTCCTTGAGGCCCGGCGGGACGGCGTCGATGACGGCACCGCCAACGGCTGTCAGTGGTGACAGTGAGGGGCTGGCAAAACCGGCCAGCAGCTCCCCTGCTACCACGCCGCCGGCAATGGCCGCGATGCCGGCGGCGGCTGCAAGGCCCCCATGCCTCGTTGGCGCTGCCTCTTGCCGCATGCGACTGTCCGTTCGCTCCCCAAGGCCCGCTCCGCCGTCGTGCGTTGCGCTGGCCGGGGACTCCACCTCCAGCTTAGTTGGCCGGCAGTCCCATGCGCCGTCCCTTTCCCAGCGGTCCGCCGGCGACTCGGAAGGGTCACGGCTGTGATGCGTGGCTCATCGTGGCGTAGCCTGAATTCATGAGTGTCCAGCTAGGCATGCCGCAGCCAAGGCAGGAGGCAGCGCCGACGCTGCCCGCCGTTCCCCCCAGCCGGCCTGCGGACGCGCCTGCCGGACTGACGGACCGGTACGGCCGCCGCGCCACGGACATGCGGCTGTCGCTGACGGACAAATGCAATCTCCGCTGCACGTACTGCATGCCCGCGGAGGGCCTTGAGTGGCTCGCAAAGCAGGCCGTCATGTCGGCGGAGGAAATCGTGCGGATTGTCCGTGTCGGCGTGGAGCAGTTGGGGGTCCGTGAACTCCGGCTCACCGGCGGCGAGCCGCTGGTCAGGCACGACCTGGTGGATATCATCGCCGCCCTGCGCCGGAACCACCCGGACCTGCCGATTTCGATGACCACCAACGGGGTTGGTTTGGCCAAGAAGGCCGCGGCGCTCAAGGCGGCCGGCCTGACCCGGATCAACGTGTCGCTGGACTCCCTGCACGAGGAAACGTTCACCAAACTGACCCGGCGGCCCTTCCTGGACCAGGTCCTGGCCGGCGTGGACGCCGCATGGGCAGCAGGGCTGGGCCCCGTGAAGCTCAATGCGGTGCTGATGCGCGGCATCAACGACGCCGAGTCGCCGCAGCTGCTGGCATGGGCCCTGGAACGCGGCTACGAACTCCGCTTCATCGAACAGATGCCGCTGGATGCCGACCACGGCTGGACCCGCCGGAACATGATCACCGCGGCCGAGATCCGCGAACTGCTCTCCCGCGACTTCGTCCTGAGTCCCGACCGCCGGGCCCGTGACGGCGCACCCGCGGAACGTTTTGAAGTACGACGGCGGGCGGCGGGTTCTGCGGAGCCGGACGGTCCCGTGCTGGGAACCGTGGGGATTATTGCCTCAGTCACCGAGCCGTTTTGCTCGGACTGCCGCCGCACCAGGATCACTGCCGAGGGCAAGATCATGAGCTGCCTGTTTTCCCGGGAGGAATTCGACCTGCTGGGCCTGCTGCGTTCAGGGGCCGGGGACGACGAACTGGCCCGGCGGTGGCAGGATGCCATGTGGATCAAACCAAAAGCCCACGGCATGGACCACGTGGGCCTTGACGCTCCGGACTTCGTCCAGCCGGACCGCAGCATGAGCGCCATCGGGGGCTGACAAGACAATGCAAGTACGTTACTTCGCTGCCGCACGCGCTGCCGCCGGTTTCGAGGAAGAGAAGTTCGACCTGCCCGAAGGGGCCACCGTGGCCGACCTCCTAGAGGCAGTACTTGCCGTGGAGCGGCCGGAGCCGCCGGCCGGCACCCCGCCCCTGGCGAGGATCCTCGCCCGCAGCAGCTTCCTGTTGAATGAAGTGGCCGTCCGCGATCACGCGACCGTGCTGGGTGCCGACGACGTGGTGGATGTGCTGCCTCCGTTCGCCGGCGGGTAGGACTTTCCTGCCTCGGGGAGCCGCCCCGCTTTGAATGTCAGTGCCTCGTTGGATGATGTTCGTATGGGAATCAGCAGCGGCGCAGTGAGCGGTTCAGGGGCGGGGATGGAGGGTGTTCATGCCTCTGTTGCTGCCCTTGACGCGCTGTTCCTGGAGGAGGCTGCGCTTGCTTCCCCTGGCGGTGCCGGTGACGGTGCCGGCGCTGGGGTGGATGTGTTGCAGCGGCAGTACGGGATCCGGCTGGAGCGGCTGGCCGGGTATTCGAAGCTGGAGTCAATGATTGCCGCCGCTAAAGCGCAGGACGCGGCTGACTGCATCCGGATTCAGCAGGCCATGACGCCGCCGGACGCGTCCGTGCCGGAACGCACCTACGCGGAGATGTCCGCGGTGGAGGAGATCGCCGGGGTCCTGACCATCAGTTCCGGGGCCGCCGGGGCTTTCGTCCACGAGTCGCAGCAGGTCTGTTCGCTGCCGCCGGTCATGAACGCGCTGGCCGCCGGGGCGGTGTCGTGGCAGCACGCGAAGGTCGTCGTGGATGAAGCCGAGGGCCTCAGCCCTGCCGGGGCGGCCTCTTTGGTGGCGCACTTCTTCGACCCCCACGCCCCGAACCCTGCCCGCGGCGCCGCCCCCGGGAAACTCGTCCCGTCCCGGTTCCGGGCCAAGGCCCGCGCCTGGCGCGAACGCCACCACCCCGAGTCTTTGGAGAAGCGGCACACCAAAGGGATCGCGGACCGGCGGATGGAATACCGGCCCGACCGGGACGGCATGGCCCGCGTGACGCTCTACCTCCCCGGCGACACCGCCTCCGCGATCTGGAACCGCACCACCGCCACCGCCCGCGGCCTCCAAGGACCCGACGAACCACGCACCCTCACCCAACTCCGCCCCGACATCGCCGCCAGCCTGCTCCTCGGCGCCGGAAGCTCTCCCCACTCGGACAACACAGACCCCGGCAAGATCCCCACACCCCGGGCCGACGTCCTGGTGATGGTTCCGGTGCTCTCCCTCCTCGGCCTCACCGACGAACCCGCCGAACTCGACGGCCACGGACCGATCCCCGCCTCCATGGCACGGCGGCTGGTCGCGGACGGGGCGGACTCCTTCTACCGCGTCCTCGTCGACCCCCGCGACGGCGCACCCCTGGAAATCGGCCGCAGAAGCTACCGGCTCCCCGACACAATCAAACGCTGGATCAGGATGCGCGACGGCAAATGCACCTTCCCCGGCTGCACCAACCGATCACTGGACAACGACACAGACCACCTCACCGCCTGGCACAACGGCGGTAAAACCGGCGCTTCCAACCTGGGACAACTCTGCCCCAAGCACCACCGGCTCAAACACCACAGCGGCTGGACCCCCACCCCCGCCACCACCAACGAACCACCCGGCTGGACCTCACCCACCGGCCGCCACTACAACCCCGAACAACACGACCCCAAACCAACCCACTGGCCTCATGGTGCACTGTCCCTTGACATCAATCCGCCCCCCGAAGAACCACCCGGCGGCAACTTGCTCGACCCGGATGACCTCTGCCCCGCAGACCCGCTCTGGGACGATTTTTATGCAAAGCCCTTTGTCCTGCCGCCCGACCCCCAGACGGACTGGCGCCTGCTGCTGACGTAAAGGCCTTGGCAGCAGCAGGTTAAGACCGGAGTTGCCGCGCGGAGTCCGGTGGGGAGTCACAGCTTTGGTTTGAAGTGCGTGGAGGGCCGGTGCCATTGGGAGAAGCACCCGGCTATTGCGTCCTGGCACGAGTCCCCAAGGCCATGGCAAGCAGGGCTGCTCGGCTGTGGACTCCGCAGGTCTGGAAGATTTGCTTGAACTGGTCCTGCACCGTGTACACCGTCACGTTATGGGCCTCGGCCATGGCCGCCGTGTCCACCCCTGCCGCGGCCAGCCGAAGAAGTTCCCCTTGCCGGGGCGTGAGGCCAAATGCCCGGGCAAAGAGGTCGAGCCGTTCAGGAGCGGAACAGGCCTGGATGGTCACTGCGAGAGGTGGGGTCGAACCAGGCATCCCGGACGCCATGCGACTGGCCCGGAGGGACGCCCAGTGTCCCGCCCCGACATGGACCCGGCACTCCGCAAGGTGGGTATCAACGCCGGCCTCCCTGGCCATCAGTTGGGCAGCCACGTTCAGTACTTCAGCAGGAACGTGCTGATGCGGGAACGGTCCGGGCTGCAGCAACTGCAGCCATTCGTCCACGGATGCGGTTTGGCCTGCTATCGCCAGTTCTTCGTCCAGGGTCAGGACGGCCTGCTCTGGAAGGTCCGGCCGCACGGCTGCAGGCTCCGAATTCGGTCCGGGTGCCGGCAAATTGCGGAACTCCCTGGCAGCTGCGCCGCGCAGCGCCGGCGTTACTGCCTCTGCGACCCGGCCCAGATAGGCAATCTCGTGGTCGGAAAAAGCGCCGGTGACACGGCCCGACGCGCCTGTCCGCCACAGATCGAGCCATGCCCAGCAACCGTATTTGTCCGCGAACACGGCTGACAGCACGTCGCGGACGCCGTAGCGCTGCAGTAATCCATTCCAGACGGGGCTGCGTGAAGGGTCTCCTTGTGCCGCCCGCATAAGGGTGGTTGCCGGAGGCGAAGCATGCATCAGGGAGGTCCACCGACCCGGTCCGGAAAGGTACTTGAGGCGGATAAGGCGCGGCAGCTCCTGCGGGCAGGGAATCCTGGCCCGCGGCGCCATCCCGACAGCCGTCCGTGGATCGCAGAGGGGCCACACAAAGGCATCGAAGGCCAGCATCCTGCCAAGTTCGGCGAGCACTGCTCCGCGCAGAACCTTGTGGTCCAGGTCCGAGCCTGCAAGGAGCCGGATGCGCTCCAGGCTTCGATCTTCAGCCCAGCCCTTGGTCATGTCCCCAGTATGCTCCCGCACCGGTCTCCAACCGCAGGATCATCACCGCAAAGGCAAGCAACCCAGATTTCTGGGATACCGGCCGCAGGCGCAGCGGTCTACCTTGGCAGCGTGGGAAGTCCCAGGGCTGGGGCAACCCGGGAAGAGAAAGCAAGGAGGAGCGGGCATGTACACCCTGCAGATAGAACACAGCATCACGGACTTCGACACCTGGAAGGCGGCCTTCGACCGGGATCCGGTTGGCAGGGCAGCTTCCGGCGTGCTCACGCACCGGATTGGCCGTCCGGTGGGCGAGCCACACTACATCGTGGTGGAACTGGACTTCGCAGACCTCGCCCAGGCGGAGCGGTTGTTGATGAACCTGCGGACCAAGGTCTGGCGTTCCCCCGCGAATGCTCCCGCCCTCGCTGGCACACCGACCACCCGCATCATTGAAACGCAGTGAGCCCAAGCCGTCAGGCGCGGCGGAAGACTGACCGCATGAACGGCCTGTAGGCCGGATACTTTCCGTCGGCATCCGCACGTGGCCCGGCATCGGCGTCGGACGTGCCCGCTGAGCGCAACTTAGTCACGTGCTGCAGGACGCCGCCCTCAACGCTGATGGCATGGCGGGTCCAGCCTGCGCCGCTTTGCCGCTCGACCCTGATGACGCCGCCATGCCAGGTGCACCGGGCGGCGGCAGCGGGAGGTGCGCCTGTGCTGTCGACGTAGTACCAGAGCACGTCCTTGCGGACGGGGTCGATGCTGAAGATGCCATGTCCTTCGAAGTGCCTGCCGTCGGCCTCCACGTGCCGGTAGCTCTGCACCACCCCGAAACCGCCGGCCAGGGGGCTGTAGGACACCTCAGCGTCCACGCTGCGCTCAGGCCCCCACGGACCTGCCGCTAGAAGGGTGCTTCCCCGCCAGTGACCGATCAAACCTGTCAAGGCGGGATGGCCGGCGGCGGGCGCGCCACCGTCGTCGTGAACCCCCTGGCCGCCTCCGGGCGCGGATCCCTGCACTGCACTCCCCTCACCCCGGCGGAATCGGCGCCGGATGGGGTTATCTTAAGCCCGCAGTACAGTGCGTGTCCGGGGGAACAGTAGCTGTGGGGCTAGACGGGTACCCGGGCAGGGAACCCGAAGGTTTCCGACTCCTCGAAGGGGCCCACTACCGTGACAGTGCGGGGCGCGGCGGCAAGTTCGGCCGCGAGCTCCTGGACCTGCTCGGCCGTGACTGCCTTGATGAGCCGCAGCGTCTCGTCGATGTCCTGGTACTCGCCCGAGACGAGTTCGGCACGGCCCAGCCGGGACATCCGGGATCCGGTGTCCTCGAGCGCCAGGACGATTCCGCCCCCGAGCTGGCCCACGGCCTTGCGGAGTTCGTCCTCGGAGATTCCGTGTTCTGCCAGTTTCTCCAGCTCGACGGCCAGCAGGTCCAGCACCTGCCGCACCTTGGACGGCGTGCAGCCGGCGTACATGCCGAAGTAGCCGGCGTCGGCGTAGGAGGATGCAAAGGAGTAGGTGGAGTACACCAGTCCCCGCTTCTCGCGGATCTCCTGGAACAGCCTGGAGGACATGCCGCCGCCCAGGACCGCGTTCAGGACGCTCATCACGTAGCGGCGTTCGTCCGTGGCCACGATCGTGGGGCAGCCCATAATGATGTTCGCCTGTTCCACGGCACGCTTGACCACGTGCAGGCCTGCCGTTCCGGTGATCAAGGCACGTTCGGTGGAGCGGCGCTTGACCGGGGCCGCGTCGGGCTCCAGTGACCAGCCGGCCGATTCAAGCGCATCAACCACGAGTCCGCAAACGACGTCGTGGTCCAGCCCACCGGCCGCAGTGATGACCAGTTCCTCCGGCTTGTAGTACCTGCGGTAGTGCTCCCAGACGGAGTCCCGGGCCACGGCCTTGATGGCGCTCGGCGTGCCGCCGATGGGCCGGCCCAGGGGGTGGCTGCCGAGGACAGCTGAGACGAAGTGCTCGTGGGCGACGTCGGTGGGGTCGTCGCTGTCCATCGCGATTTCCTCGAGGATGACGTCCCGCTCCTGCTCCATCTCGTCCGGATCCAGCACGGCCCCGGTGATCATGTCCGCGATGACATCGATGGCCATGGGCAGGTCGGTGTCCAGGACGCGGGCAAAGTAGCAGGTGCTTTCCTTGGCCGTGGCGGCGTTGGATTCCCCGCCCACTTCGTCAAACGCGGAAGCGATCTCCAGGGCCGTACGCCGCCTGGTCCCCTTGAACAGGAGGTGCTCCAGGAAGTGGGTGGAACCATGCTGGCCCGGGGCCTCATCGCGGGACCCCACGCCAACCCAGAACCCGATCGTGGCCGACCGCTGGCCCGGCATCGCCTCGGTCAGTACCCGCACTCCCCCGGGCAGCACTGAGCGGCGCACCTCGGACCCTCCGTCGGAGCCGTGGACCAGGGTGTCGCCGGCGTGGTTCTGCTCAAGCGGCAGGGGTACAACAGTCATGAAGGCCTTTCAAAGGGGGCAGCCGGATCTGGCTGCCATCGTAACAGCGGCGGGGCCGGTGGATCATCCACCGGCCCCGCCGATTCAGTGCTATGCCGGAAGTCCGGAAACTGACTAGGCGTCAGAGCCTTCAGCGGGCTCCGAAGCGTGGGCACGCTCGGTGTCGCCGGCGGCCTCGTCCTCGGCTACCACCGGGGCGAGGGAGAGCTTGCCGCGGTCATCGATCTTGGTGATTTCCACCTGGATCTTCTGGCCGACCGAGACGACGTCATCGACGTTGTCCACGCGCTTGCCGTTGGCGAGCTTCCGCAGTTCGGAGATGTGCAGGAGGCCGTCCTTGCCCGGGGTCAGCGACACGAAGGCACCGAAGGTGGTGGTCTTGACGACCGTACCCAGGTAGCGCTCGCCGATTTCCGGGACCTGCGGGTTCGCGATGGCGTTGATGGCGGAGCGTGCTGCTTCTGCAGACGGACCGTTGGTAGCGCCAATGTAGACCGTGCCGTCATCCTCGATGGAGATGTCGGCGCCGGTGTCTTCCTGGATCTGGTTGATCATCTTGCCCTTGGGGCCGATGACTTCGCCGATCTTGTCCACGGGGATCTTCACGGCGATGACGCGCGGGGCGAACTCGGAGAGCTCGTCCGGGGTGTCGATGGCCGAGTTGATGACCTCGAGGATGTGCAGGCGGGCTTCGCGGGCCTGCTTCAGCGCTGCCGCCAGGACCGAGGCGGGGATGCCGTCCAGCTTGGTGTCCAACTGGATGGCGGTGACGAACTCGGACGTACCGGCGACCTTGAAGTCCATGTCGCCGAAGGCGTCTTCGGCGCCGAGGATGTCGGTCAGTGCCGCGTAGCGGGTCTGGCCGTCAACCTGGTCGGAAACCAGGCCCATGGCGATGCCGGCGACGGCGGCCTTCAGGGGCACACCGGCGTTCAGCATGGACAGGGTGGAGGCGCAGACGGAACCCATCGACGTCGAACCGTTGGAACCGAGGGCCTCGGATACCTGGCGGATGGCGTAGGGGAATTCCTCGCGGGACGGCAGGACCGGGACGAGCGCACGCTCGGCCAGGGCACCGTGGCCGATTTCGCGGCGCTTCGGGGAGCCCACGCGGCCGGTTTCACCGGTGGAGTACGGCGGGAAGTTGTAGTTGTGCATGTAGCGCTTGGTCTTCACCGGCGACAGCGAGTCGATCTGCTGTTCCATCTTCAGCATGTTCAGCGTGGTGACACCCATGATCTGGGTCTCGCCGCGCTCGAAGATGGCCGAGCCGTGGACACGGGGAAGGACCTCGACCTCGGCGGTGAGCTGGCGGATGTCCGTCAGGCCACGGCCGTCGATGCGGACCTGGTCCTTGAGGATGCGCTGGCGCACCACGTGCTTGGTGACCGAGCGGAATGCTGCGGACAGCTCCTTCTCGCGTCCCTCGAACTGGCCGGCAAGGTCGGCGAGGACCTCGTCCTTCAGGGCGTCGGAGGCATTGTCGCGCTCCTGCTTGTCGGCGATCTGGAAGACAGCGGCCAGCTTCTCGGCGGCAGCGTTTTCGACGGCGGCGTAGGCGTCGTCCTCGTAGTCCAGGAAGACCGGGAATTCGACGGTGGGCTTGGCTGCGCGGGCAGCCAGGTCAGCCTGGGCGTCGCAAAGTGCCTTGATGAACGGCTTGGCAGCTTCGAGGCCTTCGGCCACGACCTCTTCGGTGGGGGCGGTGGCGCCCTGTTCCTTGATGAGGTTCCAGGAGTTGTCCGTGGCTTCGGCTTCCACCATCATGATGGCGACGTCGTCACCAGCAACGCGGCCGGCCACCACCATGTTGAACACGGAGTTTTCCAGCTGCGAGTGCTTGGGGAAAGCAACCCACTGGGAACCGTTGTCGTCGGCGATCAGGGCAACGCGGACGCCACCGATGGGGCCGGAGAACGGCAGGCCGGAGAGCTGGGTGGACATCGAGGAGGCGTTGATGGCCACCACGTCGTAGAGCTCGTCAGGGTTGATGGCCAGGACGGTCACGACGATCTGGACTTCGTTGCGCAGGCCCTTGATGAAGGCCGGGCGCAGCGGGCGGTCCATCAGGCGGCAGGCCAGGATGGCTTCGGTGGACGGGCGGCCTTCGCGGCGGAAGAACGAGCCCGGGATGCGGCCGGCGGCGTACATGCGCTCTTCGACGTCGACCGTGAGCGGGAAGAAGTCGAAGCCTTCGCGCGGGTGCTTGCCGGCGGTGGTGGCGGACAGCAGCGCGGTGTCATCGTCGATGTACACCATGGCAGCGCCTGCTGCCTGCTTGGCGAGGCGGCCGGTTTCGAAGCGGATGACCCGCTTGCCGAAACGGCCATTGTCAATGACTGCCTCTGAGAACTGGATTTCGGGACCCTCCAAGAGAGTCACCTCCGTTTCTGTTTCACGGAAGTCCAGCCGCATCAACCCAGCCCAGCATCTGTCTACTGGCCCTGCACCCGGTCATCGATCGAGACCCACGGGCCGCCGGCTTCAGTCGCTGAAGCCGTTCCCGGGGATCACTACCGAGGACCGCGAATGCGTGATGCGGTTGATCCTCCTGTTTAGTTTTTCTTTTGGAAAGGGCGGCCCTTTCCATGGTGGAAGGGCCGCCCCAAAGCCAGACTAGCGGCGCAGGCCGAGGCGCTCGATGAGCGAACGGTAGCGGGCGATGTCGGTCTTCTTGAGGTAGCTCAGCATACGCTTGCGACGACCAACCATGGCCAGCAGACCGCGCTGGGTGTGGAAGTCGTGCTTGTGCTCCTTCATGTGCTCAGTCAGATCCTTGATCCGCTGGGTCAGGACGGCAACCTGGACCTCGGGCGAACCGGTGTCGCCTTCCGCGGTTGCGTATTCCTTGATGATGGACTGCTTTACAGCGGCGTCAAGTGCCACAATTACTCCTTGGAAATGTGCCGTGCGGGCCCGGTCGGAAACTCACCGCCGGGTCTGCCGCCTCCGTCCAGGACCGGTCAACCGGATCTGGCCGTGGGCAACAGGACCCAGCCGCCACGGACTGCAGCCGGATCCATCGTCCAGTTTACCGGCCGCGCCCTAACCTTGTCGAAAAAGTGCCGATCAGCCGGCCAGCCTGTCACGGATGGCTGCCATGCCCTGCAGGACTTCCCCGAAGCTGGTGCTCAGCGGCGACAGGCCCACCCGGATGCCGCGCGGTGACCGGAAGTCGGGGATCACGTCCTGGGCCCACAGCGCCTCCACGGTGGCCTTGGTGAAGTCCGGGTGGTCCACCGTGATGTGGCTTCCGCGCAGGGCGGGGTCACGCGGCGAGGCCAGTTCAGCGCCCAGCGGTGCCAGCCAGGCGTCGAACAGCTCCACGGCGAAGGCTGTCAGCTTCTCGGATTTGGCGCGGACGGCGGCCATGGAGGCTTCCTCGATGAGATCCAGGGTGCCCTGCATGGCCAGCATCCCGAAAATGGCTGGCGTGCCGCTGAGGAACCGGCGGATACCCTCGGCAGGTTGGTAGCCGGCGCCCATTTCGAAGGCGTCCTTGCGGCCCATCCATCCCCAGATGGGCTGGTTCAGCGAGGGCAGGTGCCGGGCATTGACATAGGCGAACGCCGGCGACCCCGGCCCGCCGTTGAGGTACTTGTAGGTGCAGCCCGCAGCGAAGTCCACTCCTGTGCCGTCGAGACCGATCTCCACCGACCCCGCGGAATGGCACAGGTCCCATACGACCACCGCGCCGGCGTCGTGGACCGCCGCTGTGATGCCCGGCAGGTCCGCGAGGTGGCCGGAGCGGTAGGCGATCTGGCTGAGGAGTACGACGGCGGTGCGCGGCCCGGCTGCTTCGCGCACCTGTTCAACGGTCACCCCGGCGGCGGGATCGGGAGTGATCCAGCGCAGCGTCAGGCCTTCCTCAAGGGCGATGCCCTCCACGAGGTAGCGGTCGGTGGGGAAGTTCTCGGTGTCGAGGACGAGTTCGTTCCGGTCGGGATCGGCCACGGCCGCCAGCGCCGCGCGGATCAGCTTGTACAGCACCACGGTGGTGGAATCGGCGATGATGGTCTGTCCCGGGGCTGCCCCAAGTACTGCGCGGCCCAGCTGGTCCCCGATCGCATGGGGCAGGTTGAGCCAGCGCTCGTCCCAGCCGCGGATGAGCCGGCCGCCCCATTCGTCATTGATAAAGGCGGCGATATCCGCGGCTGTCCGCTTCAGGGGCCGGCCCAGGGAGTTGCCGTCCAGGTAGGACAGGGCGGTGTCAGTTCCCACGAAACGCTCCCGGTACTGCGCCAGGGGATCGTGGCGGTCAAGGTCGGCGGCGCGCTGCTGCCAAGCCTGGGCCGTTACTGGAATGTTTTGCAGGTGTTGGCTCATTGCCCGATCTCCGTCCTGACAGCGAATAGTTCCGGGAAGAACGTCAGTTCCAGCGCCTTCTGCAGGAAGGTCACGCCGCTGGATCCGCCGGTGCCGGTCTTCATGCCGATGGTCCGCTGGACGGTGCGCAGGTGCCGGAAACGCCACAGCTGGAAGTTGTCCTCCAGGTCCACCAGTTCCTCGCACGCCTCGTAGGCGGCCCAGTTGTCCGCGGCGTGTTCATAAATGTGTTTGAAGAGCGGAACCAGGTCCGGAGCGAACTCGTGGGCCCGGGTGACGTCCCGTTCCAGGACGGCACGCGGCACCGCAAACCCATGCCGCGAAAGGTAGGCCAGGAATTCGTCGTAGATGCTCGGGGCAGTAAGGAGCTCCTCCAGCATGGCGTGGGCCTGGGGATCGGATTCGAAAACGGGCAGCATCTTGCGGTTCTTGTTGCCGAGCACGAATTCCACGGCGCGGTACTGGGCGGACTGGAAGCCCGAGGAATTCCCCAGGAAACCGCGGAACTGGGAGTACTCCGTGGGCGTCAGGGTGGCGAGCACGGACCACTGCTCCGTGAGCGTCCTCTGGATGTGCTTGACCCGGGCAATCCCCTTCAACGCCGACCCTAGGTCGTCAGACCGCAGCCAGGCCGCGGCGCTCCGCAGTTCGTGCAGGACCAGCTTGAGCCACAGCTCGGTGGTCTGGTGCTGGATGATGAACAGCAGTTCGTCGTGGTGCTCGGGCTGGCTGACGGGCTGCTGGGCGCTCAGCAGCGTGGGCAGCTGCAGGTAGGAGGCGTAGCTCATCCGGGAGCTGAAGTCGCGGACGATCCCCTTGTCCAGCTTGCGGGTGTTCTTCTCGACGGACACGTGCTGCCTTTCGTTGTGGTCCACCCGGCGGATGCGTCAGTGGCCGGCCAGGAGCTGGTGCGCCTGCACCACGTCCAGGCGCATCTGTTCCACCAAAGCCTCAGGGCCACGGTAGGCCACCATGCCCCGGAGCCGCTCGACGAATTCCACGATTACTGTCTGGCCGTACAGATCGAAGTCCTCCACGGCCTCCTTGGGCCTGTCGATCACGTGCGCCTCCACCTGGCGGCTGACGCCGTCGAACGTGGGGTTGGAACCCACGGAGATGGCGGCCGGCCAGCGCTTCCCGGCCTGGTCAACGAGCCATCCCGCGTAAATCCCGTCCGCAGGGATCAGCCCGGTGGCGTTGGATGAAAGGTTCGCTGTGGGGAAACCGAGCGCCCTGCCCCGGGCTGCGCCGTGGACAACTTCGCCGCGCATCCTGTGCGCGCGCCCCAGCACGGCAGCCGCGGTGACGACGTCGCCCTCCTGCAGGGCTTCACGCACCCAGGTGGACGAACAGCGCCGGTCCTTGCCGTCGTCGTCGTGAAGCGGGTAGCCCTCGGAGCCGAACTCGCTGATGACCTGGACGTCGAAACCGAACTTGTCGCCCAGCGCCTTCATGGTGTCCAGGTCGCCGGAATTGCCCCTCCCGAAGCGGGCGTCGTGGCCGATCACCACCTGGCTCGCGTGCAAACAGTCCACCAGGTACTGCTCCACGAATTCCTCGGCCGTCAGGCTGGCAAGGTCCAGTGAGTACTTGACCACCAGGATCGCATCGAGGCCGAGTTCGCCCAGTGCTTCCAGTTTGTCGTCCAGGCCCATGATCAGTTCGGGCGCGGCCTCGGGCCGGTGGACCTGGGCGGGATGCGGGTCGAAGGTGACTGCCACGGCCTTTGCGTGGGTGCGGCGCGCCGAGCGGATCAGCTGGGAGAGCACCTGCTGGTGCCCGCGGTGAACGCCATCGAAGTTCCCGAAGGTAACGACGGATGGGCCGAAGTCAACCGGGACCTCGGACGGATCGTTCCAGATGTAGACCATCACCCTCGCCTTAGCTGACTGCGGAAATTCAGTGTCCCGGCACCTTGGCGGCCGCGGAACTCTTCAAGGGTACCCGGATTCACTGCCGCGCCTTGGCCTGCGGCGCCGTGGCCCGTGAGGGGCGGCGGCGGTACAGCCACACCAGGCCGAGCACTGGAAGCAGGAGGGGGATGAAACCGTAGCCGCGGCCAAAAAGGGACCACACGGTCTCGTGCGGGAACTGCACGGAATCGAACACGCTCAGGGCTCCCACCACCAGGACTCCTGCCAGTTCAACCAGCACCGCGGCAACGGACACCTTGAACCAGGTGGTGCCGGACTTGGCCAGGGATACCGTGGCCACCACGTATACGAGGGCGGCGAAGGCAGAGAGCAGGTAGGCCACCGGGGCTTCGGAGAACTTGGTGAGGATCTGGTAGCCCGCACGTGCCGTAGCGGAGATGGCGAACACCCCGTACACGGCAATCAGCAGCCGGCCCGGGCCCGTGTTGCGGGTGTTGCGGCTGTCCTGCAGGGGCGCGCTGCCCGCGGCGGTACGGGGCTGCTGGTCTTTCATGCTGCGTGCTTCTTCCACTTCAGTACCAGATTTGGTTCATTCGGGCGGCCATCACCAGCGCGGTGACGCCGACGGCAGCCAGGACAAAGTTGCTCCACCGCGTGCGTTCCAGGATGGACCAGTAGACGGCGGCCGGAGGCAGGAGCATGGCGGTGGCCATGTAGCCCCAGAACTCCCAGGCCTCGCCGGCCATTGCCTCGCCGGCGATCACCCGCACGATGGAGCCGACGAGATACACGACCAGGGCCACTTCCACCGCCACGACGGACAGGAGGGTGACGTCGTTCGGCGCCTTTCGAAGGATGCCGGCGCCCAGGCACAGCACCGTGGACACCAGGCCGACGACGAGGATGATGTAAAAGTATGCGTCCACGCCTAGGCCTCCGCGGGCGCGCTGGCCGGCGAGCCGCTGCCGGGGGCGAACACGAGCACGGGTTTGGCGTAGTTTCCGGCGTCGGCAAGGAGGGCCACCAGGCTGCCGTCCGGGGCGAAGGCAGCGGCGGGGTGCTCGGGGGTGGCTGCTGACGGGCTCCCGGGGGCGGTGCCTGAGGCGATGCGCCGCCCGAAGGAGATCTCCGTGGTTTCCTCTGCGCTCAGTTCGCGGTTGGGCATGAGTGCACGGGCGGCGTCGGACATGTCCAGCACGTTGAGCTCTTCGGCGAGTTGTTCGAGGGTGCGGGCCTGTTCGAGCGAGTACGGGCCAACGTGGGTGCGGCGCAGCGCGGTGAGGTGTCCCCCGACGCCCAGCGCGTTGCCGAGGTCACGGGCCAGGGCGCGGATGTAGGTTCCCGAGGAGCATTCCACCGTCACATCCAGGTCGATCACGTCCGCTTCGGGGTCGCGGCGGATGCCGTGGACCTCGAACCGGTGGATGGTGACCGGACGCGCAGCCAGCTTGACGTCTTCGCCGGAACGGACGCGCGCATAGGCGCGTTCGCCGTTGACCTTGATCGCGCTGACACTGCTGGGCACCTGCTGGATGTCACCCCTGAGGGCGGCGACGCCGTCGTGGATTGCCTGCTCGTCGACGGCGGCGGTGCCGGCTGTGGCAACCACCTCACCCTCGGCGTCGTCCGTCACGGTGGACTGGCCCAGGCGGATCGTGGCGGTATAGGTCTTGGAGGTGCCCACGATGTAGGTGAGCAGCCGGGTGGCCTTGTTGATGCCCACCACGAGCACGCCCGTGGCCATCGGATCAAGGGTGCCTGCATGGCCCACTTTCCGGGTACCTGCGAGGCGCCGCATCCGGCCAACCACATCATGGCTGGTCCATCCCTGCGGCTTGTCCACTATCACCAGTCCAGAAAGCACGCCTCCCAGTATATCGGCGCTGGTGGGCGCCCCGGCGCAGCGGGACGCAGCTAGGATGGCTGGCATGCCTGAGCTTGCCGCCCATGTCCGCGACGTGCCCGTGAACCAGATACGTGAGATCACGGAGGCCGCCTGGCGGACGCCGGATGCGCTGGTGCTGAGCATCGGTGAGCCGGGCTTCCCCCTTCCCCGCCACGTCCTCGATGCCGGCATCGCGTGCCTTGACCGGGATGAAACGAATTACACCCCGAACGCGGGGATCCCCGCCCTGCGTGAAGCTTTCGCCGCGAGGTTCCGGGCTGAGCAGGGCGTCGATGTCGGGGCGGACCGGGTCTATGTGGTGTCCGGGGCGCAGCAGGGGCTCCACTTCGCCATGAGCCTGCTGCTCTCCCCCGGCGACGAGATCCTGATCCCGAATCCGGGCTACCCCACCTTCGCGATGACCGCGCGGCTGCTCAACGCCGTGCCCGTGGGGTACCCGCTGCACCCGGACCATGGCTTCCAGCCGCGGGTCGACGACGTTGCGGCCCTGATCACCGGGCGCACCCGGGTGCTGGTCCTGAATTCCCCCTCGAACCCCCTCGGCGCGGTGCTTGGAGAGGACACGATCCGGGAACTGATGGACCTGGCCCGCCGCCACGACCTGTGGGTCATCTCCGACGAGTGCTACGAGGCCTTCACCTACGATGTGCCGCACATCAGCCCGGCAAGGTTCGACGGCGGTACTGCCGGCGACGCGCGCGTCTTCACCTCCCTGACGCTGTCCAAGACCTACGGCTTGACGGGGCTGCGGATCGGCGCCCTGATTTGCCCGCCCGGGCTGGAACAAAAAATGGACAACGTGATGGAGTCGATCGTCTCCTGCGTGGCGTCACCGCCGCAGTACGCGGCGCTTGCGGCCCTCACCGGCCCCCAGGACTACGTGCGGCACGCGCATGGGCATTACCGGACCAACCGGGACGCCGCTTCCGCCGTGCTCGACGCCAAGGGCATCCCGTATCTGAGGGCCGATGGCGCTTTCTACCTCTGGGCGGACATGTCCCACGTCACCGGCGGTGACGTACGCAGTTGGGTGCGGCGCTTCCTGGCCGAATCAGGGGTGGCGCTGGCACCGGGGACAGCGTTCGGGTCCATCGGCGAGGGGTGGGTGCGCATCGCGTTGTGCGGCCGGAAGCAGGACCTGCTCGAGGGGCTCTCACGGCTCCCTCCCAGGCACGGCAGGGGTTCCGGGGACTAGCTGCCGGCGCGGGCGACGACGTTATCCAGCCAGGAGCGGAGGACGTTCGCCGGGGCGGCGCCTGCCTGGCGGGCAGCCACCTTGCCGTCGACGATCACCATCAGCGTGGGGATGGCCTGTACATCGAAGCGCTGCGACAGCCGTGGGGATTTGTCCACGTCCACTTTCACCAGCTTGATCTTTCCGGGGCGCTCCCGGGCGAGCTTGTCCAGCACCGGGCTGACCATGCGGCAGGGCCCGCACCACGCGGCCCAGAAGTCCACCAGCACGGGAACCTGCGAGTTTTCGGCCACCTCGGTGAAGTCGGTGTCGTCCGCGGACACGATCCACGGCAGGTCGGCCCTGCAGTTGCCGCACCGGGGATGGCCCGCTGCCGAGGCGGGCACCCGGTTCGTCTTTCCGCAGGCCGGGCAGCTGATGAGCACCGGTTCCATGGCTAGTATTCCGTCCTGCCCTCGAAGGCGCGCCAGGTCTGGAAGGGGATATCCGACGTCGGGATGTCATCCCTGGTGACCGGCATCAGTTCGGGCTTGCTGCCGCTGAAGTAGTCGTAGAAGAGGGCGTCGTCGAAACCCGCGGCCGCTGCCCCGTGGCGGTCGGCGGCAAAGTAGACGTGGCCGATCCTTGCCCACAATGCGGAAGCCAGGCACAGTGGGCACGGCTCGCAGCTGGCGTACAGGATTGAGCCGCCGAGGTCGAAGTTCGCCGTCGCCGCGGCCGCTGCCCGGATGGCGACAACTTCGGCATGGGCGGTGGGGTCGTTGTCCCGGGTCACCCGGTTAACGCCCTCATGGACTGTCCCGTCCGGCGTCACCACCACCGCGCCGAAGGGGCCGCCGCCCTGGCTGACGTTCCAGGTGGCCAATTGCACGGCCTGTTGAAGGTACTGGAAGGGGCCGTTCCCCCGGTCTTCGGACGTCATAGCACGATCCTAGCCACAGCGCAGCGTTAGGGGATGGAAAAGGGGGAAATTGGGGGGCATGCCTGCAGTGCATACCCGCTGGTAGGGGCCTACTCTTACGCCGGGGGTTCCCATATTTCGCCTCTGCGGAGGCTCCTTAACCGGACCAACAAGGGCTTCCAGCCCGGAGTACCCAATGAAGAAAAGACTCACTCTCTTGGCCTCAATAGCGGCCACTGCTGCTTTCATAGCCTCCGCGGGCCCTGCCGTCGCCGGCGACTCCACAGCGGACTACGACGTGCTGGCCGGCGGATTCGTTTCACCGCTGCACCTGAGCGTCGCAACCGGCAAATCGGTCCTCGTCTCCCAGGACTTCATCGGGAAGCTCACCCGCATCAGCCGTGACGGTTCTACTGACAACCTGGCCACCGACACTCCCGAGGGCTGGGAGGTGGCTGGCTCGGACACGCGCGGCAGCACCACCTTCTTCCTTGAGAGCGTGGGCGCAGGGCAGGGGGACCCCAAAGCCCTTGGTGGTTTCCTGAAGTCCATTGACGCGAAGGGGCACGTGGAGAAGATCGCCGACTTCGCGGACTACGAACGAAGCCACAACCCGGATGGAAAGCAGCGCTATGGGTTCGGCCGCGACGTCAGCGACCAGTGCCTGGCCGGCTGGCCAGCCTTCCCGCCCGCCAAGTACAAGGGCCTTGTGGACTCCCATCCCTACGCCCTCGCAGTGAAGGACGACACCGCGTACGTCGCGGATGCGGGCATGAATGCCATCCTCAAGGTCAACCTGAAGGACGGTGACATCGACACCCTTGCGGTCCTGCCGCCACGGCCGGCGGTCATTCCGAAAGGATTCGTGGTTCCCACCGACATGCACGGCGGAACCTTCAAGGTGCCGGACTGCGTGGCAGGGCACAAGTACGCCTTTGAGCCCGTTCCCACCGATGTCGCGCTGGGTCCCGACGGCATGCTGTATGTGACGTCCTTGCCGGGCGGTACGGAGGGCCCGGAACTGGGTGAGCGCGGGGCGGTCTTCAAGATTAATCCGTCCAACGGCGACGTTGACTTGTGGGCGGACCACATCCTGACCCCCACCGGTCTGGCCGTCACTGATGAGGGCGACATCTACGTCGCCTCGCTGTTCGGCGGCGAGATTGTGAAGTTCACCTGCTCGGGCCACCGGTCGCAGTTCCTCAAGGTGAACCTGCCGGCCGACGTCGAGGTCAAGGGCCACAACCTCTACGCCACGATCGACGCCCTCGGCGATCCGTCACAGCCACCGGCGGGGAAGGTCATCAAGGCCGACCTGCGGTAGGCACCGGCATCAAGCCGGCAGCCTTTTAAACCCCCAGGGCCCGGGATCAGCTCCCGGGCCCTGGGTGTGCGTTCTACTTGCTGCCGTCCTCGTCGAAGTCGTCGTCGCCGCTGAGGTCCAGGTCCTCTTCGTCGAAGTCGTCTTCATCGATGTCGACGTCGGCGGACGCGTCGGACTTGTACGGGTCTGCGTCGCCGGCGTGCCGCGCGTTGGCGGCCAGGGCGGCTACCTCGGCGTCCCGCTTCCGGGCCTCCCGGAGCAGTTCCTCCAGGTTGGATGCGTTGACAGGGATCTGGTCGGCAACGAATTCGAGGGTGGGAGTCAGCCGCGCAGTGATGTTCCGGCCAACTTCCTGCCGAAGCACACCCTTGGCCTTTTCCAGCCCCTTGGCAGCATCAGCCTGGACGGCCTGGTCGCCGAAAACCGTGTAGTAGACAGTGGCGTGCTGCAGGTCATTGGTCACCCGGGCGTCGGTAACAGTAACGCCCTCCACCCGAGGATCCTTGATCCGCCGGCCCAGGGCCTCAGCAACAACAACCTTAATCCGCTGCGCCAACTTCGCAGCACGTGCCGGATCAGCCATGAACAAACTCCTATAAAAAGAAAAAATAAGGGACGTACGACGGCGGCAACAGGAGCTGCCAGCGCACGTTGAGGTTTTTGCCACGCACCTAGGGCGAGTCTACGACGGGACTACCGTCGGGATTTTCCGGCGGCCTGGGAGTGGCATCGGGCCTGCCGAAGCTGGGTGGCCGACGTCGTCAGACGTAGGCCACCCAGCGAAGGGGCGGGGCCGCCGGAAAATCCCGACGGCCCCGCACCGGTAAGGCTAAGACACCTTAGACGCGCGGCTTCTCGCGCATCTCGAAGGTCTCGATGATGTCACCTTCGACGATGTCGTTGTACGACCCAAGACCGATACCACACTCGAAGTCCGTGCGGACCTCGGTGGCGTCGTCCTTGAAGCGCTTGAGCGACTCGACGGTGAGGTTGTCACCGATGATCTTGCCGTCGCGGCTGACGCGTGCCTTGCTGTTGCGGCGGATGATGCCCGAGCGGACGATCGAGCCGGCGATGTTTCCGAACTTGGAGGAGCGGAAGACTTCGCGGACTTCGGCGGTACCGAGCTGGACCTCTTCGTATTCCGGCTTGAGCATGCCCTTGAGAGCCATCTCGATGTCGTCGATCGCAGCGTAGATGACGGAGTAGAACCGCATGTCCACGCCTTCGCGGTCGGCCAGTTCGGCGACCCGCTCGGCCGGCTTGACGTTGAAGCCGATGATGACGGCGGAGTCGACCGTTGCCAGGTTGACGTCGTTCTGCGTGATGGCACCCACACCGCGGTGGATGACGCGCAGCTGCACGCCTTCGCCGACGTCGATCTTGAGCAGCGCGTCTTCGAGGGCTTCGACGGCACCGGACACGTCACCCTTGAGGATGAGGTTGAGGGTGTCGATCTTGCCTTCGGCAACGGCCTGGTCGAAGTCTTCGAGGCTGATGCGCTTGCGGCGCTTGGCCAGTGCGGCGTTGCGGTCGGCGGCTTCACGCTTCTCGGCGATCTGGCGGGCGGTGCGCTCGTCAGCGGTCACGAAGAAGGTGTCACCTGCACGCGGGACGTTGGACAGGCCGAGCACCTGGACGGGGCGGGACGGGCCGGCCTCGGTCAGGGCGCTGCCGTCGTCGTCGAACATCGCACGGACGCGGCCGTGGGCCGTGCCTGCAACGATGGTGTCGCCGACGCGCAGCGTGCCGGACTGCACCAGGACGGTAGCCACGGCACCGCGGCCCTTGTCCAGGTTCGCTTCGATGGCGATACCGCGGGCGTCCTTGTTCGGGTTGGCGCGCATGTCCAGGGCAGCGTCCGCGGTGAGCAGGACAGCCTCGAGCAGCTCGTCGATGTGCAGGTTCTGGCGGGCAGATACCTCCACGAACATGGTGTCGCCACCGTATTCCTCGGGAACCAGGCCGTACTCGGTCAGCTGGCCGCGGACCTTGTCCGGGTTGGCGCCTTCCTTGTCGATCTTGTTCACGGCCACGACGATCGGCACGTTGGCCGCCTGGGCGTGGTTGAGGGCTTCAACGGTCTGGGGCATGACGCCGTCGTCCGCTGCAACCACCAGGATGGCGATGTCGGTGACCTTCGCACCACGGGCACGCATGGCGGTGAACGCCTCGTGGCCAGGGGTATCGATGAAGGTGATCTTGCGGTCTTCGCCTTCGTGGTTGTGCGTGACCTGGTAGGCACCGATGTGCTGGGTGATGCCGCCGTGCTCGCCCGCCATGACGTCGGACTTGCGGATGGCGTCAAGCAGGCGGGTCTTACCGTGGTCGACGTGGCCCATGACGGTGACAACCGGAGGACGTGCCTCGAGTTCCTCGTCGCCTTCGGCTTCCAGTTCGGCGTCGAAGTCGATGTCGAAGCTGGAGAGCAGCTCGCGCTCCTCGTCCTCCGGGGACACGACCTGGAGCTTGTAGCCCAGTTCCTCGCCGAGCAGGGCGAAGGTGTCTTCGTCCAGCGACTGGGTGGCGGTGGCCATTTCACCGAGGTGGAACAGCACGGTCACCAGTGCGGCGGGGTTTGCCTCGATCTTGTCGGCGAAGTCCGTGATGGACGAGCCACGGCGAAGCCGGATCACAGTGTTGCCGTCGCCGCGGGGTACGCTCACGCCACCCAGCGACGGTGCACTCATCTGCTCAAGTTCCTGGCGCTTCGCGCGCTTGGACTTGCGCTGCTTGCCACGGCCTGCGCCGCCCTTGCCGAAGGCACCCTGGGTGCCGCCGCGGCCGCGTCCGCCCTTGCCGAAGCCACCGCCGGCGGGAGCACCGCCGCCGCCACCGGGACCACCGGTTCCGGGAGCGCCACCGGGGCGTCCTGGACCGCGGCCGCCGCCGGGACGGCCTGCACCTGCGGGTGCAGGACGCTCAGTGCGGTTGGGCATCATGCCCGGAGTGGGACGGGGACCGCCGGGACGCGGTGCGCCCGGACGCGGGCCGCCTGCACCAGCTGCGGGACGGGGGCCGCCCGCGCCTGCTGCCGGACGGGGACCACCGGGACGGGGTCCGCCCGCACCGGCTGCGGGACGGGGACCGCCGGGACGCTCGCCATCGGCGCGGCTGCCGCCGGGACGGGGCATGCCCTGCGACGTAGCGAACGGGTTGTTGCCCGGACGCGGCGCGCGGTCACCGTCTCCGCCGCGGCCACGGGGCATGCCCTGTGAGGTGGCGAAGGGGTTGTTGCCCGGACGGGGACCGCCGGGGCGGGGTCCGGCAGACGGCGTGGAACCACCCGGACGGGCGGAAGGAGCCGGGGTCTCAGCCTTGGGTGCCGGACGGGCACCGGGCTTGGCGCCGGTGGAGGGAGCAGCCGAAGACGGCGCACCCGCAGACGGAGCCGCGGGGGCAGCAGGCGCTGCGGCGGCAGGGGCCGCCTGGGCTGCTGCCTGGGCGGGAGCTGCCGGTGCCGGTGCCTTGGGGGCCGGAGCCTTGGGCGCAGCCGGGCCGGGGGCCGGGGCTGAAGGACGTGATTCTGCTGCGGGTGCCGGCGCCTTGGGTGCGGCGGCGGGAGCTGCTGACTTGGCAGCGGCGTCGGGGAAGGCGTTGCGCAGCTTCCGCACGACGGGGGCCTCAATGGTGGAAGAGGCGGAGCGAACGAATTCGCCCAGTTCCTGCAGTTTTGTCACTGCATCTTTGGAAGTTATACCGAGCTCTTTGGCGAGCTCATGTACGCGGACCTTGGCCACATTTCTCCTGTCTCGGTCCGCACCGAGCCAGGCACGAACCGTCTACTTCTTACTGCGGACCCCGGCCGCTGTTGAGGCGAGGGGGCCCATTGCAGAGCGCAACAAAGTTGTCATCGTTACGCACTCATCGCTGGGAACTCATCGGGTTTCCATCAGATTTCTGACCCGCTTTCAGGTTGGACGGTTGGTGTTGTGGCGGCTTGCGCCTCCGCAACGTTCGGACCTGACGTGATCCAGTGTTCGACGGCGGCTGTCCCGGTCGCGCCCGGAAGGGCGCGTCCGAAGGCCCGCCGCTTTGTCGCCAGAGCCAGGCACGATTCGGTGGGGTGCAGCCAGGCACCCCGGCCAGCCATCCGGCGTCGTTCATCCACCACGACAGCGGTTGACCCGCTGCCGGCGGCGACGAGCCGGAGCAACTGCGACCGCGGGCCTTTCTTGCGGCATCCGATGCAGGTGCGTTCAGGCTGATTTCCGGGGGAAAGCACTTCTTCCACGGTCATCGTCCTGACGTTCACTCTGCTGGCCACGGACAACCCGGCTCCGCGGTGACGGAAACGAGCATGCCCAGGGCACACGACTGCCGGCCGTTAGGCGCGGTCTTATCTATTCTAGCCCCTCCGGGGCGTTCTGCCCCAACGGGCGGCTGCGGCGCGGCTGTCGCTGCGCCGCAGCCCGTTACTTGTCCCGGCCGCCGGCGGCGTCGGAGACAATGTCGATGCGCCAGCCGGTCAGCTTGGCGGCCAGGCGGGCGTTCTGGCCCTCCTTGCCGATGGCCAGGGACAGTTGGTAGTCCGGGACCACCACGCGGGCTGACCGGGTGGCTTCATCGGTGATGGTGACGGAATTCACGCGCGACGGGGAGAGGGCGCTGGCGATGAAGGTTGCAGGGTCCTCGTTGAAGTCGACGATGTCGATCTTCTCGTCGTTGAGCTCGGTCATGACAGCGCGGACCCGGGAGCCCATTTCGCCGATGCAGGCACCCTTGGCGTTGATGCCGGGAGTCTTGGCTTTGACCGCGATCTTGGTGCGGTGGCCGGCTTCACGCGCCAGCGCCACGATCTCCACGGAGCGGTCGGCGATTTCCGGCACTTCCAGTTCGAAGAGCTTCCGGACCAGTCCGGGGTGGGACCTGGACAGGGTGACGGACGGGCCCTTGGTGCCGCGGTGGACGTCGATCACCAGGGCGCGCAGCCGGTTGCCGTGGATGTACTTCTCGCCGGGGACCTGCTCGGGCGGCGGCAGGAGCGCCTCCACCGAGCCGAGGTTGACCTGGACCATGTGGGGGTTGTTGCCCTGCTGGATGGTGCCGGAGACCAGCTCACCTTCGCGTCCCTTGAACTCGCCCAGGACGTTGTCGTCCTCGACGTCGCGCAGGCGCTGCAGGATGATCTGGCGCGCGGTGCTGGCGGCAATGCGGCCGAACCCCTCGGGGGTGTGCTCGAATTCGCCGATGGGGGCGCCGTCGTCGTCCAGCTCCACAGCCCAAATGGTGACGTGGCCGCTCTTGCGGTCCAGCTCTGCGCGCGCTTTCTCGAAGGCGCCGGGCGACTTGTGGTAGGCCACCAGGAGCGCCTGCTCGATGGTGGGGATCAGGAGGTCCAGCGGGATTTCACGCTCACGCTCCAAAAGTCTCAGTGCGCTCATGTCAATATCCATCAGGCCTCCTCAGAAGGTCCATTGTGTTCAGGTTCCAGACCGTCCTCCGTGAGGTGGCTGAATTCGATCTCGACTTTTCCGTTGCGGATCCTGTCGAAAGGAAGCTTTACGGGCTCACCCTGGCGGGGTTTCATACCCTTCTTGACGGCGATTTCCGGGACGAGGGTCACTCCCCCGCCGTCCACCGACTGGATGCGGCCGGTGATGTTTTCGCCCTGGATGACGTTGACCTTGACCATCCGGCCTTTGGCCCGGTGCCAGTGCCGCGGCTCGGTCAGCGGGCGCGCAACGCCGGGCGAGGACACTTCGAGGTCGTACGGCCGGCTGTCGGCGCTGGGGTCGCTGTCCATGACATCCGAGAGCACCTTTGAGATGTCGGCGATGACGTCGAGGCTGACGCCGCCGGTCTCTTCCTGGGGCAGGTCCACCACGACGTGGACCACGCGGTGGGAGCCGGCAATGTTGATGGCGACGTCTTCGAGGTACAGGCGGTTGGCCTGGACCGCTGGTTCCAGGAGGGCCCTGAGCCGGGCGGCTTCGGGGTTGTGGGCCGGTGCGGTTCCGCTTCCCGTTCCGGTGTGGTCTGGTGAAGCCGTGGCTTCTGCATTGCTCACGATGCCGGCCGCCTCCCTATAGATGATGTGGTGTTACTAGCGTAGCTATTTTACCGGGCCCGTGGTGCACCGGGTTGCCGCCGCCGTGGCACCATGGTCTGTTGTGAAAGACGACAGCCAGGACAACAGCCCCCGCATGCGCAGAGTCCGCTACGCCGTCCTTTCGCTGGCAGCCCTGGTTGTCCTGAGCCTCGGTTTCGCCCTCATTCCCGCTGAAAAGCCCGCCCCGGCGCAGCCGCCGTTCACCGAGCTGGCCCGCGCGGCCGCCCTGAAGGACGCCATGGACCTGCGGGCAGCGGGGTTGGAACTTGCGGCCGTCCGTACCGCCGATGCCGCATCGGTGGACCCTGTTGTGACCTTGCTGACCATCCAGGCCAGGGCCTTGCTGCCCCCTGCTGCCGGGGAAGGGCAGGCGGGCACAGGGAGCGCCGCGCCCGCTTCGGCATCCCCTTCCGCCACCCCCGCGTCCGGCCCGCCGGCACCCGCACCGGCATCCGCACCGGACGGGGTGGGCGGCCTTGCCAGCGCACTCGTGGCCAGCGGCAACAAACGCCTCAAGGACGCGCAGGAAGCCGACGGCGGGATGGCCCGGCTTCTCGCCGGCACGGGCACCGCGCAGCTCCTGGCCGCCGCCCGGCTTGCCACGGCGGCAGGAGCACCGGTGGCACCAACTGATCCGGGGCCAGCGGAGCCAGTCCCTGATCCGGCCGAAACAGGTCCTTCCTGCCCTGCCGTTCCCACAGGCGAAAGCACCGGGCCGGGCAGCGCCGGGCGGGGAGACGCCGGGCCGGGTGCGGCGCTGGCCGCCGCCTTGGCCGCGGAGCAGCAGGCGGTCTATGGCTACCAGGCGGCCCTCCCCCGCCTCGCTGCCGCCGACGCGGGGACTGCTCTGACCTACCTGGGGCAGCACGACGACCTCCTGGAGGGAGCGGAAACCCGGCTCCGCCTGCTCTGCGCAACAGCCGCGCCGCAGCAGCCCGGGTACGCGCTGGACGCCCAGTTCCTGGCAGCGCCGGCAACCGGCCTTGGCGGGCTTGAGGCGGCAACAATGGCGGCCTACGGCGATCTGGTGGCACTTTCGCAGGGGACAGTCCGGGCATGGGCGCTGGCGGCTCTGCAGTCGGCAGCCGGCCGCGCCACCCACTGGGGCGCCGACCCGGGGCCTGTTCCCGGACTTCGTCTGGATGTGGACCAGTTGCCAGACCTTCCCTCCGGGCCGGCACAGGTTCCCTCCCCGGCGGCAACCCGGGCAGCGGCCGCACCGGAATAATCTTTCGGAACCCGCTGCCCGGAGAGTGGCGACCGCCATGCCGTAATGGTTTGCTGGAGGCATGGACCCATACGAACCGGCCGGGCCTGCCGGGACACCTGATGCCGCCCGCGGGCTGAACCGCCATCTGGACACCGAACCGCACGGGAACGACATCGCGCACCGGTTGAACTGGCTGCGTGCGGGAGTCCTGGGCGCAAATGACGGCATCGTCTCTGTCGCGGCAATTGTGGTGGGCGTAGCCGGCGCGACGGCCGACACCGGTCCCATCCTGGCCGCCGGCGCAGCAGGCCTAGTGGGCGGCGCCGTCTCCATGGCCCTGGGCGAATACGTTTCGGTCAGCAGCCAGAGCGACAGCCAGCGCGCCCTGATCGACAAGGAACGCCGGGAACTGGCGGAGGAACCGGAAGAAGAACTGGCAGAGCTCACTTCGATTTACCAGGCGAAGGGGCTGACCCCGGAGACGGCAGCGAAGGTGGCCGAAGAACTGACCGCGCACGACGCCCTCGCGGCGCATCTGTCCGCCGAACTCAATATCGACGAGACAGACATCGTCAGCCCGTGGCATGCGGCCTTCGCCTCCGCCATCGCCTTCACCATCGGCGCGGTCCTGCCGATGCTGGCGATCCTTCTTCCCCCGCCGGAGATACGGGTACCACTGACATTCGCTGCGGTCCTGGTGGCGCTGGCGCTGACCGGGGCGCTGGGCGCCTGGATCGGCGGCGGTTCAAGGACCAGGGCTGCGGTCCGGGTAGTGGTGGGCGGCGCCCTGGCGCTCGCGGCGACGTTCATCATCGGCAACCTGCTGGGCGCCTCGGGCGTGGTCTGAGGCGTGTTGCCCCTGATCCCCATTCCCGCTGGCCTGTCGGCGCGGTACTCCGGCAGCAGCGCCGGACGGTCCTGGCTCTCCTTGCTTCCGGAGCTGGTACAGCAATGCCTGGACCAGTGGCGGCTCACGGCTGACCTGGCGCCCGGCAGTGTTCCGTGGCACGGCCATGGCGCCATCGTGGTTCCGGTCCGCCGGGACAACGGAAGTGCCGCAGTGCTCAAGGTTGCCTTTCCCCACGACGAAGCCAAACTGGAACGCCATGCGCTGGCACTGTGGGATGGGCGGGGTGCGGTGTCACTTGTAGCAGCAGATGCCGAGGCCTGCTCCATGCTGCTCGAGCGCCTGGACGCCGGCCGGTCCGCGGCGGAGCTGCCGATGGACGAGGCTGCCCAGGTCTGGGGCAGCTTGGTACGGCAACTGGGACTGGCCCCGGACCACCGGTCCGAGTGGCAGGAGTTTGGCCACATCGCCGCCCGGGCCGAGCAGTGGAGCGATGACTTTCCGGCCGAGTGGGAACAGCTGGGCCGCCCCTTCCCGCGCTGGCTGCTGGAAGCGGCACTGGAGGTCTGCCAGACCCGTGGCGCGGTGGGACGGCGCTCAGCCCATGATGTCCTGGTGCACACCGACCTGCATTTCCTCAATATCCTGGCACGGCCCACGCCGCCGGTTGAAGGTGCCCCGGCAGCCGAAGATGGGGGCGGAACGTCCGGCAGGTACGCCGCCATCGACCCGCAACCCATGATTGGCGAGCCCGAGTTCGCGGTGGCGCCGCTGCTGTGGAACCGCCTCCGGGACCTGCCGGCGGGCCAGCCCGGCAAGGGCCTGCTCCGGCGCTGCCGTGACTTCAGCGCCGCCGCCGGCCTCGATCCGGAAGTGTCGCGGCAGTGGGCCATCGCCAGGGAGGTGGACAACGCCCTGTGGTCGGCAGCGCACGGCCACCCCGGGGACCTGGCCCGCTCGCTCTGGGTGGCCAGCACCCTCACCGGCCGGACCGTGGAGGGTCTGCCGCACGCCCACGCGCTGCCGGAGCCCGGGCAGTAATCAGGTTCCGCGCACCGCGGCCAGTGCGGACCGGACGGCGTCCACGGCGGCGCCGACTTCCTCGCCTGCCGTGTGCCAGTTGCTCACGGAAACCCGGAGGATGTCGCGGTCCCGCCAGTGCGAGCCGGACATCCAGACCCGCCCCTCCCCGATGATCCGCGCGGTGACCGCACGGGTGGTGGCGTCATCGCCGAAGGCGACGCACACCTGGGTGTAGCCGACGTCGTTGAGCACCTCCACGCCGTCCAGGGCTCCCAGCCCTTCGGCGATCGCGGAGGCAGCAGCTGCCAGCCCCGCCACCTGGGCAGCCACGCCGTCCCTGCCGAGGCTCTTGAGGGCGGCCCACACGGGCACGCCCCGCGCCCTTCTGGACAGTTCGGGGACCTTCTCGAACGGATCGCCGGGGCCTTCCCCCTCGTGCACCAGGTAGCTCGCGTGCAGGCTCATGGCGGCGCGCAGCGCCGATGGGTCCCGGACGACGGCGATCCCGCAGTCGTAGGGCACGTTCAGGGTCTTGTGGGCGTCAGTTCCCCACGAGTCGGCTTCCTCGTAGCCCTCCGTGAGGTGGCGCAGTCCGGGTGCAGCGGCGGCCCAGAGCCCGAAGGCCCCATCGATGTGGACCCACGCGCCGTGTTTGCGTGCGACGGCGATCGCCTCGGCAAACGGGTCGAAGGCGCCGGAGTGCAGGTTGCCGGCCTGGAGGCACACCAGGGCGGGGCCCGTGCCGGCAGCGAGGGCAGCATCGAGCGCGGCGGGAAGCAGGCGGCCCTGCCCGTCGGCGTCCACCTGGGTTGGCTTTCCGAGGCCCAGGTACCGGAGGCCCAGGTCGACCGTGTCGTGCCTTTCCCGGCCTACGAAGCAGCGGATTCGTGGCGCGCCGGACAGCCCGTCCCGGTCCAGGTCCCACCCGGCGTCAGCCAGGAGCCGCCAGCGGGCGGCGGCCATCCCGGTGAAGTTGGCCATGGTGGCCCCGGTGACGAAGCCGACGTCGCACCCGCCGGGCAGCCCCAGCAGTTCCAGCAGCCACTTTCCGGCACTGTCCTCGATGGCTGCTGTGGCGGGGGTGGCGTAGCGCATGGCCGCGTTCTGGTCCCAGGCGCTGACCAGCCAGTCCGAGGCGAGGGCCGCCGGCAGGGTGCCACCGATGACCCAGCCGAAAAAGCGGCCGGAGGGCATGGCCATCAGTCCCGGTTCGGCTTCCCGGGCCAGGAACTCGATGACGTCCGCGGCCGGCATCCCCGAGGCAGGCAGTGGGCCGCCGAACACCGCGGCGAGTTCCGATGCGTTGCTGCGGGGCCCCACTGGGCGGTCCGGAAGGCTATGCAGCCAGGCTTCCGAATGGCGTGCCGCGGCCGCGAGGGCCCGGGCGTACTCGTCGTCGCCGTGTGACATACCTGCATGCTACGCCGGGCCCGGACAAGCCACGAGGACCACTTTGCCGGGACCACTGCGGCGGGCGGGTCAGGAGAAGTTTTCCTGCCAGACGTCGTAACCGAGCTTCACGATCAGGGCCGCAACGACCAGCAGGAAGACCACCCGGACGAACCTGCTGCCCTGCTTCACGGCGGTGCGGGCACCCAGGTAGCCGCCGGCCATATTTGCCCCGCCAAGCAGCAGCCCGATGCCCCACAGGATGGAACCGTGCGGCAGGAAGAACAGCAGGGCCCCCGCGTTGGTTGCCATGTTGACAATCTTTGCTTTGGCGCTGGCCTCCAGGAAGGCATAGCCCATGGCGGACACCAGGGCGATGACCAGGAACGAGCCGGTGCCAGGTCCGATCAGGCCGTCGTAAAAGCCGATCACGGCACCGATCAGGCAGGCGACAACGTAGTGCTTGTGCCCGTCGTGCCGGAGCGCCGTCAGCTCCCCGACGCTTGGCCTGAGCGCGGTGAAAAGCGCGACGGCGACCAGGGCCACCACGATGATGGGCTTGAACACCCCCGCGGGAAGGGTGGCGGCCAATGTGGCACCGCCGAAACTTCCCGCAAGCGCTATGACCGCCATCGGTACGGCCGTGCGCAGGTCGGGACCCACGCGCCGATAGTACGTGGCGGCGCTGGTGGCGGTCCCGAAGATGGACCCCATCTTGTTCGTTGCCAGGGCCTGGACCGGCGCAATGCCCGGCACCAGCAGCAGGGCGGGCAGCTGGATCAGTCCTCCGCCGCCCACCACCGCATCAATCCACCCTGCAGCGAATCCGGCCACCACGATCAGGATGATGGTGGTGAGCTGGATCGATTCGAAGCCGGAGGTCACTGGTTGCGAACGGCGTTGACCACGTAGTCAACAGCCTTGTCCACCTCGATGTTCTCGGCTTGTCCGCTGCGGCGGTCCTTGATTTCCACCACGCCGTCCACCAGGCCGCGCCCGACGGCCAGGATGGTGGGCACGCCGACGAGTTCCGCGTCACCGAACTTCACGCCGGGCGAAACCTTGGGCCGGTCGTCATAGATGACATCCAGGCCGGCCGCTTCGAGTTCCGTGGAAAGCTTTTCGGCGGCTTCGAAGATTTCCTCGCCGCGCCCTACCGCCACCACGTGCACGTCGGCCGGGGCGACGGCGCGCGGCCAGACCAGGCCGCGGTCGTCGTGGTTGGCTTCGGCCAGGGCAGCGACGGCCCTGGTGACGCCCACGCCGTAGGAGCCCATGGTGACGACGACCTGCTTGCCGTTCTGGTCCAGGACCTTCAGGTCCAGCGCTTCGGCGTACTTGCGGCCAAGCTGGAAGATGTGGCCCATTTCGATGCCGCGCGCCGTTTCCAGGGGGCCGGAGCCGTCAGGTGAGGGGTCACCGGCGCGGACCTCGGTGCATTCGATCACGCCGTCCCAGCCGAAGTCGCGGCCGGCCACCAGGCCGAAGACATGCTTGCCCGCCTCGTTGGCGCCGGTGATCCATGTGGTGCCGCGGACCACGCGGGGGTCCACCAGGTACAGCAGGTTGGTGGCGCTTTTGGCGCCGAGGAGCGGCTCGTCCAGGGACAGGCCGGGGCCGAGGTAGCCCTTGACGATCAGCGGCTGCTTCTTGAGGTCTTCCTCGCCCGCCTGCTCCAGCCCGATTTCGCCGGCGACCGGGAGGAAGGCGCCAATGTTCGCCTCGACGCGCTTGAGGTCCACGCCGCGGTCGCCCGGCACGCCGATGACCACCAGCTGGCGCTCACCGGTGGGCAGCGTGACGGCGAGGACCACGTTCTTGAGCGTGTCCGCGGCAGTCCATGCACCGCCGTCGGACTCTGCCCGGGGGGCAATCTGGTTGGACGCGCTGACAAGGGTTTCGATGGTGGGCGTGTCCGGGGTGTCCAGGACCTCGGCGGCCGGGGCGTTGCTGAAGTCGATGTCCGCGGGGACAACGGTGGTGACCGCTTCGACGTTGGCTGCGTAGCCGCCGGCGGAACGGACGAAGGTGTCCTCCCCGATCTCGGTGGGGAAGAGGAACTCTTCGCTCTTGGAACCGCCCATGGCCCCGGCGGTGGCTGCCACGGGGACCACTTCGAGTCCGAGCCGTTCGAAGATCTTGAGGTACGCGGCGCGGTGGGCGGCGTAACTGGCGTCCAGGCCGGCGTCGTCGACGTCGAAGGAGTAGGAATCCTTCATGATGAATTCGCGCCCGCGCAGGAGGCCGGCCCGGGGGCGTGCCTCGTCGCGGTACTTGTTCTGGATCTGGTAGAGGCTCAGCGGCAGGTCCTTGTAGGACGAGTAGAGGTCCTTGACCAGGAGGGTGAACATTTCCTCATGCGTGGGGGCCAGCAGGTAGTCGGCGCCCTTGCGGTCCTGGAGGCGGAAGAGTCCCTCACCGTATTCGGTCCAACGGTTGGTGGCCTCGTAGGGCTCGCGGGGCAGCAGCGCCGGGAAGTGCACCTCCTGGGCACCGATGGCAGCCATCTCCTCGCGGATCACCTGCTCGACCTTGCGCAGGACGCTCAGCCCCAGCGGGAGCCAGGTGTAGATTCCAGGGGCAGCACGGCGGATGTAGCCGGCGCGGACGAGGAGCTTGTGGCTGGCGACCTCGGCGTCGACGGGATCTTCGCGCAGCGTGCGCAGGAAAAGCTGGGACAGGCGTAGGACCACGGGTGGTATCCGTTTCTGGGGAAGTGCTGGGTCAGCAGGGCCGGACAATTCGTCTGGGTACTAATCTACCGGCACCGCGGCTCTGCCACGGACTCCCGCCGGCCGGCCCGGGCCGGGAGACAGGCCTGGGAAACAGTAGAGCCACGCCCGGAATAACAAAGCCCCTGGCCCCCCAAAGAGGCTGGTCATCGCATCCGGGCGTGGCTCAACGCCGTTATCGCCTGAGTACTGGTGAGGACTGGTGAGACCGCCCACCCCACTTCCAGCGCAGCTAGAACGAACCTATGTGATCGCGCACACGTTTGACAAGTAGTTTTCAAAAGCGGGATCGAAGCCATTGCGGCGGCAGGGCAACTAGAGGCAGGGCAACTAGAAGAGGACCGTAGCGAAGGTGCCCACTTGGCGGAAGCCCACCCGCTCATAGGTGGACCGCGCCCTGGTGTTGAAGCCGTTGACGTACAGGCTCGTGATGGGGGCAATCTTCTGCGCCTGTTCCACCACGGCGGACATGTAGCCGGAGCTCAGCCCCTGGCCGCGGAAGAGCGGGTTCATCCACACGCCCTGGACCTGGGTGACGTCCGCGGTGACAGCCCCGAGCTCGGCCTTGAACACCACCTCACGGGCGTCGTTAAGGTGGACGAGGGAATGGCCCTGCCGGATGAGGCCTTCCACCCGGCGGCTGTAGAACTCCCTGCCGCCAAGGTACGGCGAATAGCCCACTTCCTCCTCGAACATGGCTGCGCACGCCGGGAGGATGCGGTCGAAGTCGGCCAGGTTTCCGTGGCCCAGCCCCGGGTTGGGCTGCACCCGGGGAGGTTCGTCGATGACCATCAGCGGCTGGTCATCGCGGACTTCGTGCGCACGGTGGCCCAGTTCCGCCAGTTCTGCGTTGATGGCGAGGACGGCCTCCGCGGGGCCGAAGGCTGAGGCGTAGCGGCGGCCTGAACTGTTGGCCGCCTCCGCTATGAGGGGTGCGAGGGCCGGGTCCAGCTGGACCGGGACCAGGTTGGCCCCGGCCCAACAGGCACCCGAAAGGATGCCGTCGTCGAAAATGCCGATGATCCCTGCGCCGCCGCTGGTTGGTGCAGCGGTGCCCGTAGCCCGCAAGTGGGCCAGGATGAACACGTTGGCCACCGGGTCCTGCTGCGCCAGCAGCTTCAGCGCATCGGTATCCTGGCCGTCGAGTGTACGGACGGAAAGCCCCGCAGGGTCCGGGACGTCCCTACGAGACGCTAACCACGGGGCTACCCTTGACAGCATCTTCGCCATCGGCCTCCCCCATCTCTTCCGCGATACGCATGGCCTCTTCGATCAGTGTCTCAACAATCGCGCTCTCAGGGACAGTCTTGATGACTTCACCCTTCACAAAGATCTGTCCCTTGCCGTTTCCGGAGGCAACACCGAGGTCGGCCTCGCGGGCTTCGCCCGGACCGTTCACGACGCAGCCCATGACCGCAACGCGCAGCGGGATCTCCATGCCTTCCAGGCCGGCGGTGACCTGCTCTGCGAGCGTGTACACGTCCACCTGGGCGCGGCCGCAGGACGGGCAGGAGACGATTTCCAGCTTGCGCGGGCGCAGGTTCAGGGACTGGAGGATCTGGTTTCCGACCTTGATCTCTTCCACCGGGGGCGCCGACAGCGAGACGCGGATGGTGTCGCCGATGCCGCGGGAGAGGAGGGCGCCGAAGGCTGTGGCGGACTTGATGGTGCCCTGGAACGCCGGTCCGGCCTCGGTGACGCCCAGGTGCAGCGGCCAGTCACCCTTTTCGGCAAGCATCTCGTATGCGGCCACCATGACTACGGGATCGTTGTGCTTGACCGAGATCTTGAAGTCGTGGAAGCCGTGCTCCTCGAAGAGCGAAGCTTCCCAGACGGCCGATTCGACCAGCGCCTCGGGAGTGGCCTTGCCGTACTTCTTGAGGATGCCGGGTTCGAGGGATCCGGCGTTGACGCCGATGCGGATGGAGGTGCCGTGATCCTTTGCGGCGGCGGCGATCTCCTTCACCTGGTCGTCAAACTTCCGGATGTTTCCCGGGTTCACCCGGACGGCGGCACAGCCGGCCTCAATGGCGGCGAAAACGTACTTGGGCTGGAAGTGGATGTCCGCGATCACCGGGATCTGTGACTTCCGGGCAATGATGGGCAGCGCCTCCGCGTCGTCCGCAGAGGGGCAGGCCACGCGGACAATGTCGCAACCGGAAGCCGTCAGCTCAGCGATCTGCTGCAGGGTGGCATTGATGTCCGTGGTGGGCGTGGTGGTCATGGACTGCACGCTGATGGGGTAATCGGACCCGACCCCCACTGAGCCGACCTTGATCTGGCGCGTCTTGCGGCGCGGGGCAAGGACGGGCGGCGGTGCTGACGGCATTCCCAGGCTGACCGAGGTCACGTGGACTCCTTGAGTTGAAGCGGTATGGAGGCGGCGGCTACGCGGCGAGCCCGGCGAACATCCCGATCACCGGCGACCATTCGGTGATGCGGATTCCGGCGATGACGTCAACTGCTGCGTAGGGATCCTGCTTGAGGATTGAGTTGAGCGTGGCCTCGTCTGCGGTCTTGAAGATCAGCAGGGCGCCGGCACCGTCACCGTAGGGGCCGCTGGCCAGGATGACGCCGTCCTGCGCCAGGTTGCCGCTCCACTCGCGGTGCGCGGGCCGGATCTCGTTGCGGGCTTCGGTGGAGTTGGCGGCATAAACATACTCAACGGCAAAAACTGTCATACGGCTACCCTATCGCCATGGCCGGCTTCGCACGTATCCGGCGGCACGTGCCCAGCGCCCAAGGGCGGCTCAGCGCAGGAACAGGACCTTGACCGCGGCGGCCGTTCCTGCCGCCCACAGCATCGAGGCGAGTGTCCCGATAATGAAGCGTTCAGCGGCCACGGGCGTTTCCTTGAGCTCGGCGAACCGGCCCAGGCCTTTAATGGCCACAATGTAGGCGATGGCCACGGGCTGGCCGGTGAGGATGGCCAGGCAGACTCCCAGCCGCTCCAGCATCCCGATGATGGCTCCGCCGCGCAGGATGCGCTGGCCGTGGGCGGTGGCTGCCCCGGCGGGAGTGCCCGACGCCGGCTGGCCGGGCTGCACCGTCAGCTCGCTGTCCACGGACTGGCCGCCGGAGTCCAGGTGGCCTGCGTCGGCGGGTTCGCTGGAGGCGGGGCCGACTGTGACGTCCGCGGCGGGGTCTTCCGCTGCCCGGCGGGCTTCTTCGGCAGCTTTGGCGGCGTCCGCCTTGTCATCTATGGTCCTGGCGAGCTTGAACACCAGCGCGGTGACGGGCCAGCCGGCGAAGCCGGCAACCACCAGGGCGGCAGCAATCCACAGTGCGTCCATTGGACTCCTCCTCCAGGGTTGTCATCCACTCCGCCACGGAGCGGCGGCCCTTATGCCCCTGCGCCGGGGATGAGGGAATCGGCATGTTCCAGCAGCATGGCGGCGGCAGGCCGTGCCGCCCATTCTTCCTGCCATCCGGAGCGGAGCACGGTACGGCTCACCGATTGCTCGGTGATTCCAAGTTCCAGTGCCACCTGCTTCTGGCTTCCGTGCCGGCCAGGGCCTTGGCGGCGCAGCGCATCCACCACCCGCCACTGGGCCTCGGTGCGTTCCTGGACAAGCCGGCCCAGCAGCCGCAGCACCGCTTCGGCGTTGGCACACGCCTGCACCACCTCCTCCACCGCCGCTCCCCCTGCTTCACGGGCAATAGTGCCGCCGACCACCGACAACGGGACCTGGGAGCCGGCAGCCTTGGCCAGTTCGACGGCCTTCCGAGCAGCAACGAACGCCGTTCCCGTGCCCTCGCGCGGGCTGGCCAACGCGGGCAGGGAGACAGTTCCGACGCCGATTCCCACATACCATCGCCCTCCTCGAAGGGCCTGCAGTGCGATGGCTACTACGGCGGCGGCATCCTGCACCACACCCTGCACCTCATCCCCCACCGACCGCTCGAAGGCGGGCCGTGCCACCTGCGGCAGGTCGAGGGCGGCCAGTTCGGAGAGGAGGTCCGGGACCCTGTCCACGTCCCCGGTGCTGCCCCGCTGGTCGATGGTCATAACGAACATTCATCAACCATATCCGGCTGATTGTTCATAATCAATCAAAATTGACTGATATATTCATATCAACCGTTGCGGGCTGACTAGCCGAAAAGATTGACGGGCTTGACGATGTCCGCGTAGATCAGCAGCACGCTCATGCCCATCAGCAGGGCTGCCACGACATAGGTGACAGGCAGGAGCTTGGCGATGTCGAAGGCCCCCGGGTCCGGCCGGCCGCGCAGCTTTGCCACCTGCCGCCGCGCGCCCTCATAGAGTGCTCCGGCAACGTGGCCGCCATCAAGCGGGAGCAACGGAATCAGGTTGAAGACGGCGAGGGCGAAGTTGAGGCCGGCCAGCAGGCCCACCAGCGTCGCCACCCGGGACTGCAGCGGCACCGCCTCCATGGCTGCCACCTCCCCTGCCACGCGGCCCACGCCCACCACGCTGATGGGGCCGTTGGGGTCCCGCGGTTCTTCGCTGAAGGCTGCCTTCGCCACGCCCACCACGCGGGCCGGCAGGTTGAAGACCACGCCGGCCACCTGCCGGATGTTCTCCCCCGCCATGGGCAGGACGGACGACGCCGGCTGGGGCACCAGCGCGGTCTGCGCGCCGATGCCCAGGAAGCCTACGTCCTGGTACTGCAGGGTGCCGGCGGCGTCAGTGGCCTGCCGTCCGTCGGGTCCCATCACCGGCCGGGCCGAGAGGACCGGGGTCACCGTGGTGGACACGGCAGCACCGTCGCGTTCCACGGTAATGGCCACCTCGCGCCCGGCCGAGGCACGGATCCATTCGGTCAGCTGCGCCCAGCTGGTGACAGTCTTGCCATCAAAGGAGGTGATGGTGTCGCTGGGCTTGAGCCCTGCGGCCGCCGCGGGCGTCAGCTGGCAGTCGGCCGAATCCGGGTCGACGGTCTCGCCCGCCGCCACCTGGCACTTGGAGACGTCGGCGATGGTGGTGGTGGCCGTGGCAACGCCAAAGCCCATCAGCAGCACGGCGGTCAGGATCAGGCCGAGGACCATGTTCATGGCCGGGCCGCCGAGCATCACAATGATCTTCTTCCAGACCGGCAGGCGGTAGAACACACGCTTTTCGTCACCCGGCCCCACCTCCTCGTGCGCCATGGAGCGGGCTTCGGTGGCCAGGGTCTGGAACATGCCGGTGCTGGAGGGCCGGACGGTTCCGTCTTCCTTGTTCGGCGGGTACATGCCGATCATGGAGACGTAGCCCCCGAGCGGAACGGCCTTGACGCCGTACTCCGTTTCGCCTTTCCGCCGGGACCAGAGCGTGGGTCCGAAGCCGATCATGTATTTGGTGACGCGCACCTTGAAGAGCTTGGCCGGCACCAGGTGGCCCACCTCGTGCAGGGCGATGGACACAGCGATGCCGATCGCCACGAAGACGACACCGAGGATGAAAAGTAGGACAGGGGTCATGGAGGTGCTGCTGCTTCCTAGAGACTGCTGACTGCTAAACGTTCATGGGCGCGGGCGCGTGCCCAGCTTTCAGCATCCAGCACGGATTCCACTGTCAGCCCGGAGGAACCTGAATGTTCGCTGAGCACGCCCTCCACCGTATCCACGATGTCGGTGAACCTGATGCGGCCGGCGTGGAACGCCGTCACCGCTTCCTCGTTGGCCGCGTTGAAGACCGCGGGGAAGGTGCTGCCCTGCCGGGCGGCATCCTTTGCCAGGTCCACGGCGGGAAATGCCTTCACGTCGAGGGGCTCGAAGGTCCAGGTGGCCGCCTGGGTCCAGTCACACGCCGGGGCGGCGTTTGCCACCCGGTGCGGCCAGCCGAGCCCCAGGGCGATGGGCAGGCGCATGTCCGGCGGGGAGGCCTGCGCTATGGTCGAGCCGTCGATGAACTGGACCATGGAGTGGACTACGGACTGGGGATGGACCACCACGTCGATCCGGTCCAGCGGGATATCGAACAGCAGGTGCGCCTCGATGACTTCCAGGCCCTTGTTGACCAGGGTGGCGGAGTTGGTGGTGACCATGACGCCCATGTCCCAGGTGGGGTGGGCCAGTGCCTCCTGCGGGGTGACCTCGTGGAGCGCATCCCGGCTGCGGCCGCGGAAGGGGCCGCCGGACGCGGTGAGGACGAGTTTTTCTACTTCGCCGGCGGTGCCGGAGCGCAGGCACTGGGCGATCGCCGAATGTTCCGAGTCCACGGGAACGATCTGGCCGTCCCGGGCTGCCGCCTTGACCAGGCTGCCACCCACGATCAGTGACTCCTTGTTGGCCAGCGCCAGGGTGGCCCCGGCCTGCAAGGCCGCCAGCGTGGGAGCCAGTCCGATGGAACCGGTGATGCCGTTGAGCACCACGTCCGCCGGAACCGCAGCGATCCGGGTGGAAGCGTCCGGGCCGGAAATGATCTCCGGCCGGTAGCCGCGGCGTCCGGCTGCCGTCGCCGCATCAGCGATGAGCGCTTCAAGCTGGGCTGGATCACCGCCGGCGATGCCGACGGCGGCGGCCCCGGTGTGGACAGCCTGCCGGGCCAGCAGCTCCAGGTTGCCGCCGCCGGCACTGAGTGCCACCACCTCGAAAAGGTGCGGGGCGCCGTCGACGACGTCAATCGCCTGCGTGCCGATGGAACCGGTGGATCCGAGGAGGACGATTCTGCGTGGCTGCATTGATTAAGTATCCCGCACCGATCCGGGCCTGCCGCGCCAAAACCGCTCCTTGACCTGCTCCTTGACCACAGGGCCGCCCGGCGTAACGTGGTTTTCGTGGACTGGCTCTCCTGGTTTGATGCGCCGGAATATGAATTTGCGCGGCAGGTACTGCAGCGCGGGGTGGCTGCGCTGTACTTCGTCGCGTTCCTCTCCACGCTCAACCAATTCCCTGCCCTGCTCGGTGAGCGCGGCCTGCTTCCGGTTCCGGAGTTCCTTGCCGGCTTCAGCCGCCTGCGCCGCCCCACTCTGTTCCGCTGGCGGTATTCCGACGCATTGCTGCGCGGTGTCTGCGCCGTCGGCCTGGTGGTCTCGGCGCTGCTGGTGGCCGGCATCCCGCAGCTGGGGCCGCCATGGGTTCCGCTGATCGCCTTCCTGGCCCTGTGGCTGCTGTACATGTCCATCGTGAACGTGGGCCAGACGTTCTACGGTTTCGGCTGGGAGATGCTGCTCCTGGAAGCAGGCTTCACTGTGGGTTTCCTGGGCTCGAACCAGACCGACCCGCCGCGGACCATCCTCATCCTGATTGTGTGGCTGGTGTTCCGTCTGGAGTTTGGGGCGGGCATGATCAAGATCCGCGGCGGCCGGGAGTGGCGGGACCTGACGGCCTTGTACTATCACCACGAGACCCAACCCATGCCGGGGCCGCTCAGCCGCCAGGCGCACTTGCTGCCCAAGCCGCTGCACCGCATCGAAGTCGTGGGCAACCACTTCGCGCAACTGGTGGTTCCCTTCTTCCTGTTCGCGCCCCAGCCGGTGGCCGGCGTCGCGGCAGCGGTCGTCATCGTCACCCAGTTGTGGCTGGTGGCAAGCGGCAACTTCGCCTGGCTGAACTGGATCGCGATCGTGCTGGCGTTTGCCGCAGTCAGCGATCCGGTGGCCCACGCGGTGATCCCGGCGGTTCCCGCAGACTGGCACGCGGGAGCAGACCGGGACACCCCGTT
The DNA here is from genome assembly GCF_058266945.1 of Arthrobacter sp. E70. Taxonomy (NCBI): domain Bacteria; kingdom Bacillati; phylum Actinomycetota; class Actinomycetes; order Micrococcales; family Micrococcaceae; genus Arthrobacter; species Arthrobacter sp. E70. Next base: position 104,481 of record NZ_JBYQFR010000006.1, read on the forward strand.
GTGGTGGGTGGCCATCACATTGGCCGCCACCGTGCTGCTGCTGGTCCTGAGCTACTGGCCGCTGCGGAACCTGTTCTCCCGCCGCCAGCTGATGAACGCCAGCTTCAACCGCTGGCAGCTGGTCAACACCTACGGTGCCTTCGGCACCGTGACGAAGCAGCGGATCGAGATCGTGGTGGAAGGCACGTTCGATGAAGACCCGGATGACTCCTCGGACTGGCGGGAGTACGGCTTCAAGGGAAAGCCCGGCGACGTGCGGCGGCTGCCACGGCAGTGGGCGCCCTACCACCTGCGCCTGGACTGGCTGATGTGGTTCCTGCCGCTGCGCAGCGTGCACGAGGATTGGTTCTACGCCTTCCTCGGCAAGCTGCTGGAGGCGGACCGTCAGGTGCTGCGGCTGCTCCGGCATGACCCGTTCGACGGCGAGGCGCCCCGCTGGGTGCGCGTGCGCAGCTTCCACTACCGCTTTGCCACCCGCCAGGAATTCCGGGAAACCGGCAACCGCTGGGTGCGCACGCTGCTGTACGAGCCGATCCCGCCGTCGTCGCTGCGCCGGTCCAAGCGGCTGGGGTAAGGCGGCCTAGCCCATCCCTTGGGCCCGGCGGATGATCTCCTGGGCATGCTTGAGGATGGGGCCGTCGATCATCTTCCCCTCGTGCTGGAAGACCCCGGATCCGGCTGCCTCCGCGGCTTCCAGGAGAGCGGCAGCGGCCGCGACCTCCGCTTCGGAGGGCGCGTAGGCCTTGCGGACCACCGCCGCCTGGCTGGGATGGATGCACGCCTTGGAGCTAAACCCGGAGGCGACAGCGTCGGCAGCTTCCCCGGCCAGCCCGTCCAGGTCGGGGATGTTGGTGTAGACCGCGTCCACCGCTTCCTTGCCATGGGCGCGGGCGGCCAGCAGCACAGACGAACGTGCGTGCAGCGCCACGGCCCGGTAGCCGCCGTCGTCCTTCCTGCTGGAGGTACCGCCGAGCGTGGCCAGCAGGTCCTCGGCGCCCCACATCAGGCCCACCACATTGGGGGCGGCCGCGATGGCGGGGGCGTTCAGCACCCCCAGCGCCGTTTCGCACAGCGCGATCACCTGGTAGCCCTCAAGTGCCTTGAGTTGTTCGGCGCTCTCGGCTTTGGCAAGCATCACCGTGCGGTAGGGCGTGTGCGCGAGGCAGTGCAGGTCCTTTTCGAAGTCCTCCGTGCCCACCGGATTGACCCTGACGATGGTGCAGCTGGGCTCAAGCTCCGGTTCCACGCCGGTAGTCCCCAACTGGGCGAGGATCGCGCCGCGGGCGCGCTGCTTGTCTCCGGGCGCCACCGCGTCTTCAAGGTCCAGGATCACGGCGTCCGCCCGGGCGGCGGCTTTCTGGTAGCGCTCGGGACGGTCGGCGGGGCAGAAGAGGAGGGCAGGGCCCATCACGAAGGTCATAAGGCTATTCTCCGGTGTTTTGGCCGGGATGTGCCTCCCTGTGTGCCTCCCGGGTCCACATGAGGCAACTGCGGGTGGCCCGTGCCACCACCGTTCCGTCCTGGTTGCGGCCGGTGTGCTCCATGGTCACGATGCCCTGGCCGGGGCGTGAGGCGGAAAGCCGCTTGCCCGTGACTACCGTCTCGGTGTAGAGGGTGTCGCCGTGGAAGAGAGGGCTCGGGAAGGAGACGTCGGTCAGGCCGAGCTGGGCGATGATGGTCCCCTGGGTCAGCTGTGTGACGGACTGGCCCACCATCGTGGCCAGGGTGAACATGGAGTTCACCAGCCGCTGGCCGAAAGGCTGCGCGGCGCTCCAGGCTGCGTCCAAGTGCAGCGCCTGGGTGTTCATCGTGAGGGTGGTGAACAGGACATTGTCGGTTTCGGTCACCGTCCGGCCGGGGCGGTGCGCATAGATGACGTCCTCCTCCAGCTCGTCGAAGTACAGCCCGCGCTGCTCGATGACCCGGGGGCCGGCGTCGCCCTTCCCGGCGGCCGGCCCCGTGGAAACCCCGTGCGTCATACCGTCAGTTCCTGGTCTTCCTCGAACAGGTCCGCACCGGTGGCGGCGGCCACGTCCTCCGCCGAAACGTTGGGCGCCAGTTCGCGCAGGACCAGGCGCGGGCCGGACTGGTCCTGGACGACGTCGATCACGGCGAGGTCGGTGATGATGCGGTCCACGCACCCCTTCCCCGTCAACGGCAGCGAGCATTCCCGCACGATTTTGGGGTTTCCGTTGCGATCCACGTGCTCCATCATCACGATCACCTTCTTGGCACCGAACACCAGATCCATGGCCCCGCCCATGCCCTTGACCATCTTGCCGGGGATCATCCAGTTGGCGAGGTCGCCGTTCTGGGCCACCTCCATCGCGCCGAGGACGGCGACGTCCACATGGCCGCCGCGGATCATGCCGAAGGAAGCTGCGGAGTCGAAGAAGGCCGCGCCCTTGTTCACCGTCACCGTTTCCTTGCCGGCGTTGATCAGGTCAGGGTCGACGGCGTCATCCGCAGGGTAGGGCCCGACGCCGAGGATTCCGTTTTCGGAGTGCAGCACCACTTCGACGCCGGCGGGGATGTAGTTGGGGATCAGGGTGGGCATCCCAATGCCGAGGTTTACGTACTGGCCGTTGTGGAGTTCCTTGGCCACCCGGGCCGCCAGTTCGTTGCGGGTCCAGCCCTTGGTTTCCGTCGTGTCCCTCCCGTCCCCGGGGGCGTCGTGCTGGGAGGCGGCGCGCCGATATTCGGGCCGGACTGCTTCCGGGCGGGGTGCTTCGGGGCTGTTCGGATCCATCGCTATGCTCCTGCCTGCCGGGTGAGGGCTACCGTACGCTTTTCAATCCTCTTCTCGCCGTTCTGTGCCAGGACCACCCGCTGGACGAAGATGCCGGGGGTGTGGATGTGCTCCGGGTCGAGCTCGCCGGGTTCAACCAGTTCTTCGACCTCGGCGATGGTGATGCGCCCGGCCATCGCGCACAGCGGGTTGAAGTTCATGGCGGTGGCGTGGAAGACGAGGTTGCCGTGCCGGTCGCCCTTCCAGGCGTGCACCAGCCCAAAGTCGGGGGTGAGGGATTCTTCGAGGACGTAGTCCACGCCGCCAAAGGACCTGACTTCCTTGGGGGCGGAGGCAACCGCGATGCCGCCGTGGGCGTCGTACTTCTGCGGCAGGCCGCCGTCGGACACCTGCGTGCCCACCCCCGCCTTGGTGTAGAACGCCGGAATGCCGGCGCCCCCGGCCCGCAGCTTTTCCGCCAGCGTGCCCTGCGGGGTGAGCACCACCTCGAGCTCACCGGCAAGGTACTGGCGGGCAAACTCCTTGTTCTCGCCCACGTAGGAGCTGATGGTGCGGCGGATGCGGCCGTCGCGGAGCAGGATGCCGAGGCCCCAGTCATCAACGCCGCAGTTGTTGCTGACGGTTTCCAGCCCGGACGTGCCGGCCCGGTGCAGGGCGTCGATCAGGGCCACCGGGATTCCGCACAGGCCAAACCCGCCCACGGCCAGCGAGGCGCCGTCCGGGATGTCCGCGACTGCTTCCTCGGCGCTGGCAACAACCTTGTCAATCATCCTTGATCCTTTCAGGCCGGCTACAGTCCTGCGTGCTGCGAACCGTTACAACCCCAGTTCGCGGGCGATCAGCATCAGCTGGACCTCCGTGGTGCCCTCCCCCACTTCAAGGATCTTGGAGTCGCGGTAGTGGCGTGCCACGGTGAACTCGTTGATGAAGCCATAGCCGCCGAATACCTGGGTGGCATCCCGCGCGTTGTCCATGGCCGCCTCGCCTGCGACCATCTTAGCGATGGCCGCCTGCGTCTTGAACGGCTTCCCGGCGAGCATGCGCGCCGCCGCATCGTAGTAGGCCAGCCGTGCCGTGTGGGCCCTCGCTTCCATGCGCGCGATCTTGAAGGACACCGCCTGGTACTTGCCGATTTCCTGCCCGAAGGCCCGCCGCTCCCGGGCGTATTTGACGGACAGGTCCACGCAGCCCTGGGCAGCACCGGTGGCCAGGGCGGCAATGGCGATCCGGCCCTCGTCCAGGATGGACAGGAAGTTGGCATAACCCCTGCCCCGTTCGCCCAGCAGGTTCGCCTCGGGAACGCGGACGTCCTTCAGCGTCAGCGGGTGGGTGTCGGAGGCGTTCCAGCCCACCTTGTTGTACGGCTTCTCCGCCTTGAAGCCGGGCGTATCCGTGGGCACCAGGATGGTGGAAATTTCCTTCTGGGCGGTCCCGTCTTCGCGGTCTTTCTGCCCGGTGACAGCAGTGACGGTGACCAGCCGCGTGATGTCCGTTCCCGAGTTGGTGATGAACTCCTTGTTGCCATTGATCACCCACTGGCCGCCTTCCACGCGCGCATGGGTCTTGGTGCCGCCGGCATCCGAGCCTGCCTCCGGTTCGGTGAGGCCAAAGCCGGCGAGCGCCTGGCCGGACGCGAGCATGGGCAGCCATTCCTGCTTCTGGGCGTCGGTGCCGAAGCGGTACACAGGCATGGCGCCCAGCGAAACCCCGGCCTCCAGTGTGATGGCCACGGACTGGTCCACCCGGCCAAGCTGCTCCAGCGCCAGCGCCAGGGCGAAGTAGTCCCCGCCCATGCCGCCGTATTCCTCTGGGAACGGCAGGCCGAACAGGCCCATCTCCGCCATCTGCTTGACGACTTCGTACGGGAAGCTGTGCTCCTCGTCGTGTTTCGCGGATACCGGCGCCACCACGTTGTCCGCAAAGTCGCGGACGGTGTCGCTGAGGTCCTGGTATTCCCCGCTGAGTTCGGATCCGGTCATCGTCAGGCTCCTTCGCCGTCGTTTTCCTGCGTGTCTGCATGCGCTTCCGCGCGGTGGGGGTGGATGGTGGCCAGCACCTGGTCGGCCTTCACCAGATCCCCGGTCCGTGCACTGAGGTGCACTGTCCCGGCCAGGGGTGCCACCAGGTGGTGCTCCATCTTCATGGCCTCCACAGAGACCAGCACCTCCCCGGCTTCGACCGTGTCCCCTTCGCTGACCGGGACGGCCACGACGGTGCCCGGCATCGGCGAGCGCACCTCCGGGTCGGCGGAGCCTTCTTCCCGCTGGACCTCGGCGAGGACGCGTTCCAGCCTGGCTTCGCGGCTGAGGATGTCCAGCCGGCAGGACCAGCCTTCGCTGCCGAGGAAGAGGTGTGTGGGCATGCCGGGCAGTGCGTTGTCCCGCGGTGGCGTGGCCGTTACCGGGAGGACCGGTGCCAGCCTGTATGTCCGTCGCTGGCCACCAAGGTTGAGTTGGAGGCTTCGCCGGCTGGACCAGTGCAGCGACGCACTCCGCTGTGCACCGCCGTCGACCGCCACCAAGGCCTCGCCTCCCCCGTTGAAGCTGCCGCTGACCTGCACGGTGGCCACACCGCCGTCGGGTGTTCTCAGGCTGATGCGGCGCGGCGCCGGGACTCCGAGCCGCCAGCCGCTCCTGCCCTGCCAAGGGCCGCTTTCCGGTGCCGGACTGTTCTGCGCTTCCATGCTGAGGGCATGCAACGCGGCGGCCACCAGCTCCGCTTCGCCGGTACGCCGGAACTCCAGTGCCGGCAGCTTCCGCTCGATCAAGCCTGTGTCCAGGTGCCCGGCCCGGACGTCGGGGTCGTTGAGCAGCAGCCGCAGGTACTCGACGTTGGTGTCGATGCCGAGTGCCGTATAGCTGGCCAAAGCGTCGTCCAAGGCGGCGAGCGCGGCCTGTCGGTCTTCACCCCAGGCGATCACCTTGGAGATCATGGGATCGTAGTTGGCCGAAAGTTCCAGGCCTTCCACCAGGGAGGAGTCCACCCGGATCCGGCCCTCCGCGCCCTGCGGACGCTCATCCAGTACGAGCACCGTTCCGGTGGACGGGAGGAAGTTTTTCTCCGGCACCTCGGCGTAGACCCGTGCCTCCACAGCGTGGCCGGCGAGTTCGACGTCGGCCTGCCCCAGCGACAGTTCGGCACCGGCCGCGATCCGGACCTGCCATTCCACTAGGTCCAGTCCAGTGACCATCTCGGTGACCGGATGTTCCACCTGCAGCCGGGTGTTCATCTCCATGAAGAAGAACTCGTCCGGCGCGTCATCGGAAACCAGGAACTCCACGGTCCCCGCCCCCGTGTAGTTCACGCTGCGGGCGGCGTTGCAGGCGGCCTCGCCGATCCGCGTACGGACCTCGGAGCCGTTGGGAAGGCCTTCCAGCAGCGGCGACGGGGCTTCCTCGATGACTTTCTGGTGGCGGCGCTGGAGGGAGCATTCGCGCTCGCCGAGGTGGATGACATTGCCGTGGCTGTCCGCCAGGACCTGTACTTCGATGTGCCGCGGGGTGGTGACAAGGCGTTCCAGGAAGAGGGTGTCGTCACCGAAAGCGGCGGCCGCCACCCTTCGGGCAGTTACCAGCGCTGCCGGCAGGTCCTGAGGCCTTTCCACCACGTGCATGCCCTTTCCGCCACCACCAGCGGAGGGCTTGATCAGGAGCGGAAAGCCGACGGCGGCAGCCGCCTCAACCAGTTCACTGTCCGTCATGCCAGGCCTGGCGATGCCCGGGACCACCGGGACGCCGTAGCCGGCCACGTGGTTTTTGGCACGGATCTTGTCGCCCATGACGTTCAGGGCCTCCACGCCGGGGCCCATAAAGGTGATGCCGGCTTCTTCCAGGGCGCGGGCGAAGTCGGCGTTCTCGCTCAGGAAGCCGTACCCGGGATGCACCGCCTCGGCTCCGGTGCGCCGGCATGCCTCGAGGATCGCGTCGATGCTGAGGTAACTGTCCGCAGCGGCGGCCGGGCCGATCCGGACGGCAGTGTCGGCTTCACGCACATGGCGCGCGCCGGCGTCGGCATCGCTGTAGACGGCCACCGAGCGGATTCCCAGATGGCGCAGGGTCCGGATGACGCGGCACGCAATTTCGCCGCGGTTTGCCACCAGGACGGCGCTGAACAACGGTTGGCCGGAGGCGCCGGCCTGGCTGGCGGACGCGTCCGCCTGGGTCTGCATAGTCATGGCTTGCTCACATCCGGAAGAGGCCGAAGGAGGTTTCGGGCAGGGGCGTGCGGGACACGACGTCAAGGGCAAGGCCCAGGACGGTGCGGGTGTCCGCGGGATCGATCACGGCGTCATCCCAGAGCCTGGCGGTGGAATAGTAGGGGCTGCCCTGCTCCTCGTACTGCTGCCGGATGGGGGCCTTGAACGCTTCCTCATCATCGGCCGCCCATTCCTCCCCCGCTGCTTCGTACTGGTCCCGCTTCACGGTGGCCAGCACGCTGGCCGCCTGGTTCCCGCCCATCACCGAGATCCGGGCTGCCGGCCACATCCACAGGAACCGTGGCGAGTAGGCCCGCCCGCACATGGAGTAGTTGCCGGCGCCGAAGGAACCCCCGATCACCACCGTCAGCTTGGGGACGCGGGCGGTGGCAACGGCCGTCACCATCTTGGCCCCGTTCTTGGCGATGCCGCCCTGTTCGGCGTCCCTGCCCACCATGAATCCGGAGATGTTCTGCAGGAACAGCAGCGGGATGCCGCGCTGGTCGCACAATTCGATGAAGTGCGCGCCCTTGAGCGAGGACTCGCTGAAGAGCACGCCGTTGTTGGCCACGATCCCGACGGGGTGGCCGTGGATCCGGGCGAACCCGGTGACGAGGGTTGAACCGTAGTCCTTCTTGAACTCGTGGAACCTGCTGCCGTCCACGAGCCGGGCGATGACCTCATGGACGTCGTAGGGTGCGTTGACGTCCGTGGGCACGGCGCCATACAGCCCTTCCAGGTCCGCGGCGGGCTCGACGGCGGGTTCCACCTGCCAGGCGGGCGGCGCCGGGGGCGGTAGGGTGGCGACGATGTCGCGGATGATCTGCAGGGCGTGTTCGTCGTTTTCGGCAAGGTGGTCCGTCACCCCTGAAACCCTGGAGTGGACCTCGCCGCCGCCGAGTTCCTCGGCCGTGACGATCTCCCCGATCGCCGCTTTCACCAGGGGCGGGCCGCCCAGGAAGATGGTGCCCTGGTTGCGGACGATCACGGTTTCGTCGCTCATGGCGGGCACATAGGCGCCGCCGGCGGTACAGGACCCCATGACGGCGGCGATCTGCGGAACCTTGGCTGCGGACAACCGCGCCTGGTTGTAGAAGATCCGGCCGAAGTGCTCCTTATCGGGAAATACCTCATCCTGCTTGGGCAGGAAGGCACCGCCCGAATCCACCAGGTAGATGCAGGGCAGCCGGTTCTCCAGTGCGATCTCCTGGGCGCGCAGATGCTTCTTGACGGTCATCGGGTAGTAGGTGCCGCCCTTGACGGTGGCGTCGTTGGAGATGACCAGGACCTGCCGGCCGTGCACCAGGCCGATGCCGGCAATGACGCCCGCACCGGGTGCCTCGTCGTTGTACATCCCGTTGGCGGCAAGGGGGGCAATTTCCAGGAACGGGCTGCCGTCATCCAGCAACTGGTCGATCCGGTCCCGCGGGAGCAGCTTGCCGCGGGCGACGTGGCGGTCCCGCGACTTTTGCGGGCCGCCCAGGGCGGCGTCCGCCAGTTTCTTCCGCAGGTCTTCGGCCAGGGACAGCTGAGCCTCCCGGTTGGCGCGGAAGGACTCGCTTGCCGTGTCGAGCCGGCTGACCAGGGTCTCCATTGACGATCCGTTCCTGTCCGGGCCGGGCTGGCCTGCAGCCAACTCGGTTAGTCACTCATAACTGAAATTCAGGTTAGTCTCGATTAACTGTGATGTCCAACACCAGGCGTCCTTGCTAGAATCTGCGGGTCCGAGGAGGAGAAGTGTCCAGCAATACAGTGGGGCCGGCACCTGCCGTGCAGGCCCCCACAACCCAGACCCCCACAGCCCAGACGCCCACAACGCAGCGCGGCAAGGCCAAGGAAAACCGGCGGCAGGCCTTGCTCTCTGCTGCGGCTGCGCTGTTCGCGCTCAATGGCTTCAACCGCGTGTCCCTTGAGGACCTGGGCGCTGCCGCCGGCGTGAGTGGGCCCGCCGTCTACCGCCACTTTTCCGGCAAGCAGGCAGTCCTGGCCGACCTGCTGGTGACCGTGAGCCAGGAACTGCTGGACGGGGGACGCCAGGTGGTGGCGGGCAATGCCGATCCCCTTGCCGCGCTGCGTCGCCTGGTGGAGTTCCAGGTGGACTTCGCGCTCGGCAAGCCGGACGTCATCCGGGTGCAGGACCGGGACTTCAGCAACCTCTCAGAACAGGACCAGTCCGCGGTCCGCACCCTGCAGCGCAGCTACGTGGAGGTCTGGGTCGATGTCCTGGCGAAGGTCCATCCCGGCCTGGACGCGGCGGAACTCCGCATGCGGGCCCACGCCACCTTCGGCCTGATCAATTCCACCCCGCATTCGGTCCGCAGCCATGGCCGGCGGATCACTGCAGGGGCTGCCCGCCCCCTGCTCGAGCGCATGGCGCTGGCCGCCCTGATGGTGGACAGCGCGCCCTCCCCCTAGCCGGGTAAACCGAGCCAGGGGGCGGGTGGCGGCCGCTAAACCATGGCCAGGACCATCCCCGGCTCGGCCATGACAGCGCCGACGTCCGCGAGGAACCGCGAGCCCTGCTCACCGTCCACCAGCCGGTGGTCGAAGGACAGGCTCAGGGTGAGGACCTGGCGGAGCGCCACCTCGCCGCGGTACTCCCACGGCATGGTCCGGACAGCGCCCAATCCAAGGATGGCGGCCTCTCCTGGATTGAGGATCGGGGTGCCTGCGTCGATCCCAAAGACGCCGATGTTGGTGATGGAAATGGTGCCGCCCGACAGGTCCTCCGGGGTGCTCTTGCCGGCCCGCGCCGTCTCGGCGAGCGCTGTCAGGGCCTGGGCGAGCTGCGGCAAGGACAGCGCATCGGCGTCCTTGATGTTGGGGACAGTGAGTCCCCGGGGCGTAGCCGCGGCGATGCCCAGGTTCACGTAGTTGTACGTGACGATTTCCTGGTTTTCCTCGTCCCACCGCGAATTCAGGGCTGGACTGCGCCGGAGGGCGACGAGTACCGCTTTTGCCGCCAGCGTCAGCGGCGTCAGCTTGATGCCGGAGAATTCCCTGCTGCCGCGAAGCTTGTCCAACAGTTCGACGCCGGGCGTGACATCAATGGTGAGGAATTCCGTGGCATGTGGCGCGGTGAAGGCACTGCGCACCATCGCCGCCGCAGTGTGCTTCCGGACGCCCTTGATGGGAGTCCTGGTTTCCCGCTCCCCCACCTGGCCTGCCCCGGCTGCGGAAGGTACCGCGGCCGGTTCCGCCGCGTGCCCGGCAAATTCATGGACGTCTTCCCGCGTGATCAACCCGCCGGGGCCGGTGCCGGTCACCTGGGCCAGGTCCAGGCCGAGGTCCTTGGCCAGCTTCCGGACCGGCGGCGTGGACCGGGGCCGTTCGGTGGGGCGGGCTTCGGCCGGCTTGGCTTCGACCGGCTTCGTTTCGACCGGTTTGGTTTCGAGCGGCCCAACTGCCGGGGCAGGCACGGTTTCCGGAGAGTCCGCCGCCGCAAAGGTCCGCGGGCGGCGGGTGGGCCGTCCGGAACTTTCGACGACGGCGCCGTAACCTACCAGGTTTGGCTCGCGTTTCGGTGTTTCCACCGCCTGCTCACCCGCGCCGGACGAAAGGCCGGCTGACTCCGGAGGCGCTGCGCCGCCGTCGTCCGGTATTTCGAATGACACGATGGGCTTGCCAACCTCCACGACGGAACCGGGCTGTTCGTGGAGTTCCTTGACGACCCCCGCGAACGGCGACGGAAGCTCCACCACTGCCTTGGCGGTTTCCACTTCGGCGATCACCTGGTTCAGGCTGACGGTGTCGCCTACGCCTACCTTCCAGCTGAGGATTTCGGATTCGGTGAGGCCCTCGCCCAGGTCCGGGAGCCGGAATTCCTTGATCATGGTGCCGCTCATCCTTCCAGCCCGCTCAGGGAGTTAGGGCGGCCCAGGGCCCGGTCCACGCCGTCCAGGATCCGGTCCAGGCCCGGCAGGTGGTGCATTTCCAGCTTGGAGTAGGGGTACGGGATGTCGAATCCCGTGACCCGGACCGGCGCTGCCTCGAGGTGGTAAAAGCACCTCTCGGTGATGCTCGCCGCCACCTCCGCGCCGAGGCCGCCGGATTGCCCGGCCTCATGCGTGACCACCAGGCGCCCGGTCTTCCGGACCGAAGCCACAACGGATTCGTAGTCCACGGGAGCCAGCGAGCGCAGGTCGATCACCTCGATGGAGATGCCCTCGTCAGCGGCGGCCGAGGCGGCGTCGAGGGCGGTCTTGACGAGGGGGCCATAGGCCACCAGGGTGACGTCGCTGCCGTTGGCCAGCACCCGCGCCTTGTCCATGGGCAGGGCGGACCCGGCGTCTGCGGCCTCGTCCACCTCGCCCTTGTCGTGGTACCGGCGCTTTGGTTCGAAGTACAGGACCGGGTCGTCGCACGCGATGGCCTGCTGGATGACCGTGTACGCGTCCTGGGGGTTGGCGACCGTCACCACCCGCAGGCCGGAGGTGTGGGTGAAGTAGGCTTCCGGGGACTCGGAATGATGCTCGGGCGAGCCGATGCCGCCGCCAAACGGTACGCGGATGGTGATGGGCATCTTCACCGCCCCGCGGGTCCGGTAGTGCAGCTTGGCCACCTGGCTGACAATCTGGTCGAACGCCGGGTAGATGAACCCGTCGAACTGGATTTCCACCACCGGACGGTAGCCCCGGTAGGCCAGGCCCACGGCGGTGCCCACGATGGCGGACTCCGCCAGCGGGGTGTCCACCACGCGGTGTTTGCCGAAGTCCTTCTGCAGCCCGTCCGTCACCCGGAACACGCCGCCGAGGGTGCCGATGTCCTCGCCCAGGAGGACCACCTTGGAGTCATTGTCCAGGGACTTCCGCAGCCCGGCATTGATGGCACGGGCAAAGGTCATCTGGGTCATCAGCGTGCACCTTCTTCTGAAACGGCTCCTGCGGGGTCGCCGAAGGAGGCCAGGTAACGGGCGTAGTGGTCCTGCTGGCGTTCCAGCCAGGAATTCGGAGTGCTGTAGACGTGCTTGAAGATATCCATCGGCTGGGGGTCCGGCATGCTGACGCAGCCCCGGCGCAGTTCCGATGCCACGGCGTCAGCCTTGTCCGCCACCTGCTGCTGCAGCGCCTCGGTCAGGAGGCCTTTCCGCTCCAGGAGCGAAGCGAGGCGCGAGATGGGGTCCTTCGCGGCCCAGTCCTCCAGCTCGTTGGCATCGCGGTAGCGGGTGGGGTCGTCGGCGGTGGTGTGGGGGCCCATCCGGTAACTAACGGCTTCGATGAAGGTGGGGCCGCCGCCGCGGCGTGCCCGGTCCAGCGCCACCCGCGTTGCCGCCATGACGGCAAGGACGTCGTTGCCGTCCACGCGCAGGCTGGGAATGCCGAAGCCGGTGGCCCGGTCCGCAAGCTGGATGTGCGACTGGAGCCGCACCGGTTCGGAAATGGCCCAATGGTTGTTCGTGCAGAAGAACACCACCGGGACCTGGAAACTGGCGGCGAACACCATAGCCTCGTTAACGTCGCCTTCACTGGTGGCACCGTCGCCGAAGTAGGTGACGGCCACGGAGTCGGCGCCGTCGTTCTGGATTCCCATGGCGTACCCCGTGGCGTGCAGGGTCTGGGCACCGATGATGATCTGCGGCGTTGCCATGTTGACGGTGTACGGATCCCAGCCACCGGAGGCGTTGCCGCGCCATACCCGCAGGAGGTCCGTCAGGTCCACGCCGCGGCAGTAGGCCACACCGTTCTCGCGGTAGCTGGAGAAGACAAAGTCGTCTCCGCGCAGCGCCCTGCCCGAGCCGATCTGGGCTGCCTCCTGCCCCAGCAGCGGGGGCCACAGGCCCAGCTCGCCCTGGCGCTGCAGCGCCGTGGCCTCGACATCGATGCGCCGGATGACGGTCATGTCCTCGAACAGGGAACACAGCTGTTCATCCGTGATGTCCTTGACCCAGACATCGAATTCGGGGTGGCTGATCCGTTCGCCGGCGGGGGTGATCAGCTGAAGAAGTTCATGGTCCGGTCCGGCGGATTTTCCGGAGCTGCCCGGGGCCGTTATGCCGCCCTGGCCCGTTTGGTCTGTAGACACGATAGCCGCAACCTTCTGACGTCGTTGACCAGCGGTTCCAGGGCTTTTGGCCCCAGCCTCCGCAGGCCTTCCGGGCGCCATTGCCCCGGATAATTGTGACCCTACTCACAATGCCCAAGGGGTACAACCACCGCCGCTCCTACTGAGCAAAATGCCCTACTGGCGGCTCCTACACCGTGCTAGCGTTGCGCATTATGCAAGCTTTGGATGGCACTGACACCCGCCTGCTTTCGGCCCTGGCTGAAGATCCGCGCCGGACGGTGGTGGCGCTGGCGCAGAAGCTCGGATTGTCCCGGAACACGGTGCAGGCACGCATGGCCCAACTCGAGAAGAAACACGTCTTCCTGTCTTTTGAGCGCCGCATCAACCCGGCGGCCCTGGGGTACCCGCTGATGGCGTTCATCTCCGTGCACGTCCAGCAGCAGAAACTTGGCCGGCTGGCCGGGGAACTTGCCGCCATCCCGGAGATCCTTGAGGGCTTCGGCCTGACCGGGTCCGCCGATTTGCTGCTGCGCGTCGTGGCCCAGGACGCCGAAGACCTGTTCCGCATCAACGGAAAGATCCTCGCCTGCGACGGGGTGGAACGGGCCGACACCGCCCTGGCCATGGGTGAGCTCATTCCCTTTCGGGTGCAACCCCTGCTGGAGCGCGGATCCGGGGGCAACTGACAACCGCAGCCCCAGTCCAGCACTCGCGCAGTTCACCGGGCGGCATGGAGCAGGCAGAAGTACGACGTCGGCGGGCCGGGTTATAGGCTTGGTGCAGTCACGTGCGGGGCCGGCAGAGCCCTTGGCCACCCCCGGTGCCGCGCACCTTCCCGAAAGGTTCCCCTTGAGCAGTCCCCAGGATTCGTACCAGCCTGGCCCGCCGGGCTCCCTGCCGCGGCAGCTGCCCCCGCTGCCGGAGCAGCCGGCACCGTTTGGTCCAGCCGGGGGCACTGAAGGGGGATGGCCGGGGGCGGGGCAGCTGCCAGGCGAACGCCCGCGCACACGGAGCCGGCGGAAGCTGTGGATCATCCTGGGCAGCATCGGCGCGGTGCTGCTGCTGGTGGTCCTCGGCGTCGTGATCCTGGTAAACGTGGTGGGCGGCGCCGCCAGCCAGGCCAAGGGACTCGCCGACGACTTCACCCGGAAGGTCATTGCCGGCGACACCTCGGCCGCGTACGACGACTACCTGGACCCCGCACTCCAGGAGCAGCTCTCCAAGGAGGCCTTCATGTCGGGGGTCCGGAGCCTTGGGATGGATGGGTCCTGCCGCCCCGCCTACAACGACGTCAAGGTGGCCACGGACAACGGCGTGAAATCGGCCGAAGTGGCAGGCCAGATAGCCTGCACCGGGAAGAACGTGGACCTCGCCTACCGGTTTGAAGGCAAGGACCAACTCCGGATGACCAGCATCAAGCTGCGGCCCGCGTCCTGACCCCCGGCGCAACTAGCAAGGGTGCTGATTTTTTACCCATCCGCCCCTTGCCTCGGTCCGAATCGCTTCCGAGGGTCCCACCGGGGATCCGCAACCCGGCGGGAAAAACCCGCCCAACCGGAAGGATTCGGGCCATGCGCACTTCACCCAACCGCCTTGTCGCCACCATTTTCGGAGCCGTCTACCTGTTGGTGGGCCTCCTGGGTTTCGCCGTCACGTCCGGCGTCGGATTCGTGGCCACGGAAGGCGCGAACCTCATCATCTTCGAAGTCAACCCGCTGCATAACGTCATCCACCTGGCCATCGGCGCCGCGCTGCTCTTCGCAGGCCTGCGCGGGACGGACACTGCACGCACGGTGAATGCCTCCGTGGGCGCCGTCTACCTGCTGGTCGGCATCCTGGGGCTGTTCCTGCTGAACTCGCCGCTGAACATCATCGCGTTGAACGGTGCCGACAACGTGCTCCACCTCGCCAGCGCCGTACTCCTGCTGGGCGTGGGCCTGTCCCTGGACAAGTCTCCGGCCGCTGCCCGGGCCTAGTATGGCCATGTTCCGGCCAGCATCCCCGACAGCCCTGTCAGCGCCTCCGGCGCAGGCGGAAGCCCCGGCCCCGGCAGTGTTCCCGCCAGGTGCCTGTGTCCGCCTGGTCGCCGGGTTCGCGGGCTTTGGCGCCGGTTCGGTGAACCTGGCCATCTCGTCCAGCATCCTGACCGGTGGCGCCGGTTTCAGGGAACCGGCGGCGTTCCTGGCCGGTAGCCTCGCCGGGCTTTGGGGTGCTGTGCTGCTGGCAGCAACCATCGCGTTCCTCGCCAGGGGCAGCCTGGCGGGGAACCGGCGGGCCCGGCCTGCCCTCAGTGCGGCAGCGGGCTTGCACGCTGCCGCCGTCGCCTTCGGAACGCCCGGCGCTCCGGGGCTTGTCCTGACACAGCTTTCGGCGCTGCTGCTGACGCTCATGGTTATCGCGTCGCTGGCGTGGCTGGGCCGGGACGCTGCACGGCAGGGAGCAGGACGGACAGCAATGCCACAAGGTACAGGGCGTCCGGCGCGCCTGCTCCTCGGCGCGTTCGCCGGGGCGGTCCTGGTGGCGGGAATTGCGACGCCGGGACTCGCCGCATCAGCGGCCGGCCAGCATGCTGTGCCGCACGGCAGCCACGGTCCCACGTTGCCAGGCACCGGGCACCACCAGCGCTAGGAAAGGCCCGGCCGGCCCAGCGAAAGAACCTGTGCAGCGAAAGAACCTGTGCAGCGGAAGAGCCTCCGTACCGCTTCCCGCGGCACGAAGGCTCTTCCTGTTGGTCCTCTTGCTGTTGGCCCTGGTGGGCGGTGCCCCTGCAGGACAGCGTCCCTAGTGGTCGACTGCCTTCTCGGCGCCGATTCCCGTCAGGGACCGGACTTCCATCTCGGCCTGCTTTGCCGGGTCCTCGCTCCTCTTGTCCAGGGTGGTGCCCAGCCAGCCGAGGAAGAAGGCCAGCGGAATGGACACGATGCCGGGGTTGCTGAGCGGGAAGAGCGCAAAGTTGGCGCCGGGGATCATCGAGGTCTTAGCCCCGGACACCACCGGCGAGAAGACGATGAGCAGGATCGCGGCCGCCAGCCCGCCGTACATGCTCCACACGGCGCCCTGGGTGGTGAATTTCCGCCAGAAGAGCGAGTAGATGATGGTGGGCAGGTTGGCCGAAGCGGCAACGGCGAAGGCCAGCGCCACGAGGAAGGCGACGTTCTGCCCATTGGCGAAGATGCCGCCCAGGATGGCCAGCACGCCGATGACCACCACGGTGCGCCGTGCCACGCGGACCTCGGTGGCGGCGTCGGCTTTGCCCTTGGCGATCACGTTGGCGTAGATGTCATGGGCGAAGGAAGCCGCCGCCGTGATGGTCAGGCCGGCAACCACCGCCAGGATGGTGGCGAAGGCGACGGCGGAGATGAAGCCGAGCAGCAACGGTCCGCCCAGGTGGAACGCCAGCAGCGGTGCGGCTGCGTTGACTCCGCCGGGTGCGGACTTGATGGTGTCCGCCCCCACCAGGGCCGCGGCGCCGTACCCCAGCACCAGGGTGAAGAGGTAGAACAGCCCGATGAGCCAGATGGACCACACCACGGACTTGCGCGCTTCCTTGGCCGTGGGGACGGTGTAGAAGCGCATCAGGACGTGCGGCAGGGCTGCGGTGCCTAGCACCAGGGCCAGGCCCAGGGACATGAAGTCGAGCTTGGAGGTATCGGACTTGCCGTACTGCAGGCCCGGGTTGAGCACTGCCGGGTTGTTGGCCGTCTCGACGGCGCCGCCCAGGAGGCTGGAGAGGTTGAAGCCGTAGATGGCCAGGACCCACAGGGTCATGACGGCTGCGCCGGCGATCAGGAGCATGGCCTTGATGATCTGGACCCAGGTGGTGCCCTTCATGCCGCCGATGAGGACGTACATGATCATGAGGGCGCCGACGACGATGATCACCAGGGCCTGTCCGCCCCAGTCGCTGATGCCCAGCAGCAGGGAGATCAGGCTGCCTGCGCCGGCCATTTGGGCCAGAAGGTAGAAGAAGCAGACCGCGAGGGTGGAGATGGCCGCGGCGATCCGGACGGGACGCTGCTTCAGCCGGAAGGACAGGACGTCGGCCATGGTGAACTTGCCGGTGTTGCGCAGCAGTTCAGCCACCAGCAGCAGGGCCACCAGCCAGGCCACCAGGAAGCCGATGGAGTACATGAACCCGTCGTAGCCGTTGATGGCGATGGCACCGGTGATGCCCAAAAAGGATGCGGCGGACAGGTAGTCCCCGGCAATTGCCGTGCCGTTCTGGGAGCCCGTGAACGACCGGCCGGCGGCGTAGTAGTCGGCGGCGGTCTTGTTGTTCCGGCTGGCGCGGAACACGATCACCATGGTCACGGCCACGAACAGGCCGAAGATCCCCATGTTGAGGAGCGTGGTCTCCTTGAGTGCGGCCACGTCCACCGCGGTGGCAATTCCGATCATTTGTTGGCTCCGCCCACTCGGTTTCCGTTCTTATCGAATTCGTGCCCCTCGATTTCGTGCCTGATCTCGGAGGCGATGGGGTCCAGCCGTTTGTTGGAGTAGTGCACGTACCAGCCGGTGATGGCGAACGTGGAAACGAACTGGAGCAGGCCCAGGATCAGGCCGACATTGATGTTGCCCCAGACCTTGGTGGACATGAATCCCACCGCATAGTCGGCGAGCAGGACATACGCGAAGTACCACAGCAGGAATGCCACTGCCATGGGAAAGACAAAGCTGCGGTGACGCTTGCGCAGTTCCTGGAACTGCCCGGTCGACTGGACCTGCTCGAAGTCCACGGACGCCGCTGCGTCCGGAGTGTGGGCATCGTGACCCATCGTTCCTCCTCATTGAGACTTGCCTGTGCACACCCGGCGGCAGGACCTGGAACAGGGACACTTCCCAGGACGCACCGCTGATGTGACTCCAATCACTCTGCGGCCGGGCTGCGGTGTATTCCAGAGTTGCAGGGCCGGTGGTCGCTCAACGGTTGCGATGCTGCGGCAAGCGGTTCCCGCGGCTACGCTGGGCACCATGCCGGACTCCCCCCTCCTGACCGCCGCGGCCGTGGCTGTGATCGCGATGTCGATTGCCGTCGTCGTCGCCGTGGGCCTGAAGGTGCTGCGCTCCTTCCGGGAGCTGGGCACCGACGCTGAACGCGCCACCTACCATACGCTCCACGCCGCGTCGCAGGCGGGGCAGCACCTGCGGCGCGGCCTCAACCCTGCAGGTGCCGCAAAAGCCAGCCGGCAGCTCCGGGCCCTGCTGGGCTGCGAGGCCCTGGCCATCACGGACACCAACGGAGTCCTGGCATGGGACGGGCCCCAGGACGACGCCGGGACGGACCTGATGGAGTTGGCCTCGAGCGTGCTGGCCTCGGGCAGGGCAGCCGTGCTCCCCGCCGGTCCGGAAGGAACGGGCGGTGCGCTGGCCGCGGTGATCTCCCCGGTACGGGCCGGCAGCCGCGTGGCCGGCGCCGTCGCGGCGTTCGCACCCTCGGCCGGCGCGGGCCTGGTCCGGGCAACGGGAGAGGTAGCCGACTGGGTGGCGGCGCAGGTGGAACTGGCGGAACTGGACGCGTCCCGGACCCTGTTGATGGAAGCCGAGGTGCGCGCCCTCCGGGCCCAGATCAGCCCCCACTTCATCTACAACTCGCTCAACGCCATCGCTTCCTTCATTAATACCGACCCGGCGCGGGCTCGGGAGCTGGTGGTGGAGTTCGCGGATTTCACCCGCTACTCCTTCCGCCGGCACGGCGACTTCACCACCCTTGCCGAAGAGCTCCGGTGCATCGACCGCTACCTGCTGCTCGAACGCGCGAGGTTCGGTGAGCGCGTCCAGGTCAGCCTGCGGGTGGCCCCGGAAGTGCTGGGCACGGTCATTCCCTTCCTGAGCCTCCAGCCGCTGGTGGAGAACGCCGTCCGGCACGGGCTCGAGGCCAAGGAGGGGCCCGGGCACATCAGCATCACGGCCGAGGACGCCGGAGCCTTCGCCGAGGTGACCATCGAGGACGACGGCGTGGGCATGGACCCCGAGCACGTGCGGTCCATGCTGGCGGGCCATACCGACGGGGACCACGTGGGTCTGCGGAACGTGGATGCGCGGCTACGCCAGGTATACGGCAACGACCACGGACTGGTGATTGAAACGGCGCCCGGCGAAGGCACGCTGATCACCATGCGGGTGCCAAAATCCCAGCCCGGCCACGACGCGTAAGGCGCTGCCCGCCCCTGGACGTACCCTAGGAGAATGATTAACGTCCTCGTCGTTGACGATGAGCTGCCAGCCGTGGAGGAGCTTGCCTTCCTGCTGGGCAAGGATGAGCGCGTCGGCAGGATCCAGCGGGCAACCTCCGGCAGCGAAGCCCTCCTTGCGCTGTCCGCGGGCGGCATCGACGCCGTCTTCCTGGACATCCACATGCCGGCCGTGTCCGGGCTGGACATCGCCGCCGCCATCGCCAGGAGCAGCAATCCGCCCGTGGTGGTCTTCGTCACCGCGGATGAGGAGCATGCCTTGGCGGCGTTTGAGCTGGCTGCCGTGGACTACCTGCTCAAGCCGGTCCGTTCCGAACGCCTGGCCCGTTCCGTGGCCCGGATCTGTGAACTGCGCGACGGCGGGGCCGCGCCGGAGATGATCACCGTGGACCAGGGCGGGACCACCAGGATGATCCGGCGGGACGACGTCACCTACGTCCAGGCGCAGGGTGACTATGCGCGGCTCCACACCGCCGACGCCAGCTACCTCATCCGCGTGCCGCTGGCAGACCTGGAGCAGCAATGGGCGGATGCAGGCTTCATCCGTACCCACCGCTCCTACCTGGTGGCCCTTAAGCACGTGTCTTCCATGAAGCTGGCCGCCGACGCGCCCCGCGTGACCGTGGCCGGCGCGGGCCTGCCGATCAGCCGGCGCCACCTGCCCACGGTGCGGGAAAAGCTGGAAGCCACCAGGATCAGGCCGCACTCATGACCCGGGTCCGGGTGACCGCCCCGCACACGTCACAGGGTATTCCCGGGCGGACACCGGGCCAGCGCACCCCGGGCCAGCGCATGGCAGGGCCGCTGGAATCCCGGGAAGCCGCGCAGGACTCGGAGGTGGGCCAGGTGTTCGTCCGGTCCCTGATCAGGTCCCAGCTGCGGCTGGCCCTGGTGGTGGCCGGCGGCTTCCTGCTGATCCTCGCCGCGTTCCCGCTGGTGCTGGTCCTGGTCCCGGGCCTTGCCGAGTCGGGAATTGCCGGCATTCCCTTCGGATGGCTGCTGCTCGGCGTCGGGACCTACCCCGTGATCGGGCTGAGTGCATGGCTGTACGTCCGGACGGCGGCGCGCAATGAGGCGCGCTACCGCGACCTGGCCGGCGAACAATGAACCGGGGAACAATTGACCGGGGGACAGTGAACCGGCGGGCGGCGGGGAACCGGTGAGTGCCGGCGTCGCGATGGCCGCCGTAGCCGTGGTGACCGTAGCCACCGCCGTCATTGGCTTCTACGGGCTGCGCATCTCGCGGACCACGAGCGACTTCTACGTTGCCTCACGCACGGTCCGGCCGTGGTGGAATGCCTCGGCAATCGGCGGTGAGTACCTCTCCGCCGCCAGTTTCCTGGGCGTGGCAGGACTTATCCTGCTCTCGGGAACGGACGCGCTCTGGTTTCCTGTGGGATACACCGCCGGGTACCTGATGCTGCTGCTTTTCGTTGCCGCGCCATTGCGCCGTTCCGGGGCCTACACCATCCCCGACTTCACCGAAGCCCGGCTGGCATCGCCGGCCGTTCGAAGGGTCACGAGCCTGGCGGTGGTGACGGTGGGGTGGCTGTATATCGTGCCGCAGCTGCACGGGGCGGCGCTGACTGTCCGCATCGCCACCGGCCTGCCGTCGTGGGTCGGCTCGGTGGCAGTGGTGGTGGTGGTGTGCCTGACCGTGGTCGCCGGCGGGATGCGGTCCATCACCTTCGTCCAGGCGTTCCAGTACTGGCTCAAGCTGACGGCCCTGGCCGTACCGATCCTCTTCATCATTTTCGTGCTCGCCGGGAACGGGACGGAGCCGGTGGCGGCTCCCGCCGCCAACCCCACCGGCGCCGCGCCCGCAGGGCTGTACCAGAACGTGTCCCTGCTGGTGGCCCTGCTCTTCGGCACGCTCGGGCTGCCCCACGTGCTGGTCCGTTTCTATACCAACCCGGACGGGCACTCAGCGCGCCGTACCACCCTGATCGTGCTGGGACTGCTGTCCGTCTTCTACCTGTTCCCCACCGCCTACGGGCTGGTGGCCCGCGTGTTCGCGCCCGGCCTGGCCCGCGCCGGACAGCCGGACGCCATGGTGCTGCTCCTGCCGGGACAACTGTTGGGCGGGGTGGCCGGCGACCTGCTCTCCGCCCTCGTCGTGGCCGGGGCGTTCGCCGCGTTCCTCTCCACCACGTCTGGCCTGGTGGTGTCCCTGGCCGGCGTCATCAGCCAGGACGTGCTGGGCGGCAGCGTCCGCGGGTTCCGGCTCGCAGCCGTCATGGCCGTCGTCGTTCCGCTGGGGTTTGCCTTCATGACCGACTCGCTTGCCCTGGCCGGAAGCGTCGGACTGGTGTTTGCTTTCACCGCCTCCACTGTCTGCCCGGTGCTCCTCCTGGGCATCTGGTGGCGGGGCCTGACGGACGCCGGTGCCATTGCCGGCATGCTGACCGGCGGAATGCTGTGCGGCGGGGCCATGGTCATCGGCGCCGTCGCCGGCACCGGCCAGACTCCCCCGTGGCTGGCGCAGCCCGCAGCCTGGACCGTGCCCGCGGCGTTCGCCGTCATGGTCCTGGTTTCCCGCGCCACCGTCCACCGCATACCCGCATCGATGCCGCGGATCATGACCCGGCTTCACACCCCGGAACGGCCCCTGGCAACGGAACGGTGACCGGGAGCTACTGCAGGGGCGTGCTAGTCGATGGCCGCCATGAGTTCCACGACACGGTCCAGGAACGCGTCGACCTGTGACTCCTCGTAGCCGTCGCGGCCCACGGCCGGGCGGAAGACCGCACGGCGCACGCTGTCCACGCTCAGTGGCTTGTCCTGTTCCAGGTAGGCCACAAGTTCCCGGCACAGCCGGTCCACGTCGTCAGTGTTGTAGCTGCGGGCCTTCTTCCTGGCCGGCCTGCGGAATCGTTCGCCGTCCGGCCGGTGCAGCCGGCCCCGCAGGATGCCTGAGAGGTTTCCGATTTCCCGGAGCCAGGCGTCCTCGCCGCGCGCGGCAATCAGCTCATCCCGCTCCCGGCGGGCAAAGGCGTCCTCCAGCCGGTCCAGTGCGGCGTCTACCACGGCTGCCGAATAGCCGCCCTTGACGGGGTCAAAGGAGACGGCCCTGACGTCGGAGCTGTTGACAGGTTCGGTGGCTGCCTCGGGAGTCTCGAGCGAGACGCGCGCCCGCCGCAGGAACTCGTCCACCTGCTTGGCGTTGTAGCCGTACTCGCCGCGGTGTACGCGCTCAAAGGACGCAGGGATCTGCCGATGAATGTCCAATGCCACTTCGATTCCTTCAATGCTCTTCAGCCGTAGTGCTTCCGCACCAGTTTAGGGTGACCGGGCCGGCGCTGGCCGCCGGGATCCATTGCGTGTCAGGTGCCCGGGCACGGCCCAGGCGGAGGGGGTCAAGCCCCTGCGACGAGCCCGTAGAGGATGAAGGCCACCGGCGCGCTGAACACGATGGAGTCCAGCCGGTCCATCACTCCCCCGTGTCCTGGCAGGATGCTGCTCATGTCCTTGACGCCGAGTTCCCGCTTGACCATGGACTCGGCAAGGTCACCGGCGGTGGAGGCGGCCACGGTGCCAACCGCCAGCACAACACCCACCCACCACGGTTTGTCCAGCACGAAGAGCGCTGCCAGGACGCCGACCACCGTGGCGCCGGCGACCGACCCGGCAAAGCCCTCCCAGGATTTCTTCGGGCTGATCTTCGGCGCCATGGGGTGCTTTCCAATGGATGCACCCACCAAGTAGCCGAAGGTGTCGTTAGAGACCACCAGCAGCAGCATGACGGCGATCTCCCACGCCCCGATGGGGGCCATGCCGTCCGGCCACAGGCCCAGGGGCGTTGTGCCGGCGGCATGCAGAGGCAGGGCGGCGAAGCTGATGAAGAACGGCACCCAGCCCAAGGTGAAGACACCGGCGAAGATACTGTTGGCCGATCCGGCTGCGCTCTCGATCGACCGCCAGAGCAGGACCGCAACGGCACTGAGCAGCAGGGCGAACAGCTGGCTCTCGATTCCGCCGAAGTAGGCGGCGAAGGGCAGGGCTACCGTGCCGGTCATCACCGGCACGATGGGCATCCTGGTGCCATTGGCTTCCAGCGCCCGGTAGATCTCCCACACGCCAAAGACGGCGAAGGCCGTGACGATGGCTACGAAGCCCAGCGGGAGGAACAACAGCCCGCCCAGGACGGCGATGAGCATGGCCAGGCCCACGACGACGGCGGCGGGCAGGTTCCGCCCGGCCTTAGGTGTCGGGTTGCTCCTGGGCTGCTTCCCCCGTGTGCGCGCCCGTGCTGCCGGGGCCTGTTCTGCCTGGCCCATCAGACTTCGAGCAGCTCTGCTTCCTTGCGCTTGAGCAGCTCGTCGATGCCGTCCACGTGCGCCTTCGTCAGGCTGTCCAGTTCCTTTTCGGCCCGGCTGCCCTCGTCCTCGCCGGCTTCGCCGTCCTTGACCAGGCGGTCCAAAGTCTCCTTGGCCTTCCGGCGGATGTTGCGGATGGAGATCTTGGCCTCCTCACCCTTGGTCTTGACGATCTTGACGTACTCCTTGCGGCGTTCCTTGGTCAGTTCAGGAATGGTGATCCTGATGACGTTGCCGTCGTTGGAGGGGTTGGCGCCGACCTCGGAATCGCTCAGGGCGCGTTCGATGTCCCGCATGGCGGTTTTGTCGAACGGGGTGATGAGGATGGTGCGGGCGTCGGGGATGGCAAACGAGGCCAGCTGCTGCAGCGGGGTGGGCGACCCGTAGTAGTCCACCAGGACCTTGTTGTACAGGCCGGGGTTGGCGCGGCCGGTGCGGACGGAAGCGAAGTCTTCCTTGGCAACCTCAACCGCCTTGTCCATCTTTTCTTCGGCCTCGAGCAAGGTTTCTTCGATCACGGTTTCTCCTGACGGTTCTGGTGCGGTCCCGGGCACCGGTCCATGCACACACGCGGTTCTCTGTTGCTGGTTCCGTCCCCGCCTGGGGGCGGGGACGGAACTGTCCTGGAATCATCCTAGCCGCAGCTAGGCGGTGACCAGTGTGCCCAGCTTCTCGCCGAGGATGGCGCGGGTGACGTTTCCTTCACCCTCCATGCCGAAGACCACCATGGACAGGTTGTTGTCCTTGCACATGGTCATGGCGGTCTGGTCCATTACCCGGATGTCGCGGCGCAGGGCGTCGTCGTAGCTGAGGGTTTCGAGCCGCTCCGCGGTGGGATCCTTCTTGGGGTCGGCCGTGTAGACGGCGTCCACGCCGCTCTTGGCCATGAGGACTACGTCGGCGTGGACCTCAAGGGCGCGCTGGGCGGCCACGGTGTCGGTGGAGAAGTACGGGAGGCCGGCGCCGGCGCCGAAGATGACCACGCGGCCCTTTTCCATGTGCCGGATGGCCCGGCGCGGAATGTAGGCCTCGGCGACCTGGCCCATGGTGATGGCGCTCTGGACGCGGGTTTCCACCCCCGCCTGCTCCAGGAAGTCCTGCAGCGCCAGGCAGTTCATGACGGTTCCCAGCATGCCCATGTAGTCCGCGCGGGAGCGGTCCATGCCGCTCTGGGACAGCTCGGCGCCGCGGAAGAAGTTCCCGCCGCCCACTACGATGGCCACTTCAACTTCGGGGACGGCGGCAGCGATCTGCTTGGCGACGTCGCGGACGGTCTCGGGGTCGACACCCAGTTTCCCGCCGCCGAAGACCTCGCCGGAGAGCTTCAGGAGGACCCGGCGCCTGCTCTTGTCTGAATGGCTGACAGTGTTGACGGCTTCCATGATGCCTTCCCGTTGATGAGTCTGAAAAAAGGGTATCCTGCCGGGGCCGGTGGTTGCACCGTCCCCGTTGCATGCAAAAGGGGCGGCCACCGAAGTGGCCACCCCTCGCAAGTTCGACTAGGAGCCGACGCGGAAACGCGTGAACGCGGTTCCCTTGACACCGGCCTCTTCGAGGACCTGTGCCACGGACTTCTTGGCGTCCTTGGCAAATGCCTGGTCAACCAGGACCTCGCCCTTGTAGAAGCCCGTCACGCGGCCTTCGACAATCTTGGTGAGGGCGGCTTCGGGCTTGCCCTCGGCCTTGGCGGTTTCTTCCGCGATGCGGCGCTCGGACTCGACGAGCTCGGCCGGAACGTCCTCACGGGTGAGGTAGTTCGGAGCCATCGCGGCGATGTGGACAGCGACGTCGTGGGCGGCGGTGGCAGCGGCTTCGCCTTCACCGTCAACAGCGAACAGCACGCCAACCTGGGCCGGGAGGTCCTTGGAGGTCTTGTGCAGGTAAGCGTCGACCGTTGCACCCTCGATGCGGGAGATGCGGCGGACAACAACCTTCTCGCCCAGGATGGCGCCCTCTTCGACGACGACCTCGGACAGCGGCTTGCCGTCAACGTCGGTGGCGAGCAGGGTCTCGAGGTCGGCAGCGCCGGACTCGACGGCGATGGCCAGGACCTTGTCGGCCAGCTGGATGAACTTCTCAGCCTTGGCAACGAAGTCGGTCTCGCAGTTGACCTCGATCATGACGCCGACGCCGTTGCTGACCTTGGCGGCCACGAGGCCTTCAGCGGTGGAGCGGCCTTCACGCTTGGTAGCGCCCTTGAGGCCCTTGATGCGGATGATTTCGATGGCCTTTTCGGCGTCACCGTTGGCTTCGTCAAGAGCCTTCTTGACGTCCATCATGCCGGCGCCGGTGCGCTCGCGCAGGGCCTTGATGTCCGCGGCAGTGTAGTTCGCCATGTGAACCCCTCTGTCTAGAAATGTGTGGTGGTGTACGGACCGACAGGACAGCAGCCCACGTTGGTGGGCTGCCATCCTGTCAGCAGCTCCGGCTGCGGACAGCGCGGAGAATCCGGATTTACTTGTCTTACTTGGCGTCTTCGGTGGGAGCCTCGGCAGCTGCCGGGGCTTCGGCCTCTGCTGCCGGAGCGGCTGCAGCTTCTGCCTTGCTGCCTTCGAGGAGTTCGCGCTCCCACTCGGCCAGGGGCTCTTCCGGAGCTTCGGCTGCACCCGTGCCGCGGTTGTTGCGGGCGATGAGGCCCTCAGCAACGGCGTCGGCAACAACGCGGGTCAGGAGGTTCACGGAGCGGATGGCGTCGTCGTTGCCCGGGATCGGGAAGTCGACTTCGTCGGGGTCGCAGTTGGTGTCCAGGATGGCAACCACGGGGATGTTCAGCTTCTTGGCCTCGTCAACGGCGAGGTGTTCCTTCTTGGTGTCCACGACCCACAGCAGGGACGGAGCCTTGGTCAGGTTGCGGATACCGCCGAGGTTGGACTCCAGCTTGGTGAGCTCGCGCTTGAGGAGCAGCAGTTCCTTCTTGGTGTAAGCGGAACCGGCGACGTCGTCGAAGTCGATCTCTTCGAGTTCCTTCATGCGCTGGATACGCTTGGCAACCGTCTGGAAGTTGGTCAGCATACCGCCGAGCCAGCGCTGGTTGACGTAGGGCTGGCCGACGCGGGTTGCCTGCTCGGCAATCGCTTCCTGGGCCTGCTTCTTGGTGCCGACGAACAGCACGGTGCCGCCGTGGGCAACAGTGGCCTTGACGAACTCGTAGGCGCGGTCGATGTAGGACAGCGACTGCTGAAGGTCGATGATGTAGATGCCGTTGCGCTCGGTGAAGATGAAGCGCTTCATCTTCGGGTTCCAACGGCGGGTCTGGTGTCCAAAGTGGACGCCGCTGTCAAGCAGCTGGCGCATGGTTACGACGGGCATGCCGACGCTCCTTTTCCCGGCAGGTCATTCATGAGAGAGCCCGGAGGCTTCTTACCCTGCCAAATAGTTGACGGTTGATTAGCGTGGCCCGGGTTCGGGCCGTGCTCCTGGCATCCATCGCCCTTCCCATCCGTGCCGCGTGGCACGGACCGCAGGAAGCGCGATCCTCCTTGGGCGAACGCTGGTGCGTTGGCTGCCGGAGGGCTGGATGCGCGTAGTCAGCCACTGCTCCCCCACACTCCTGAATGAGATGTGTTGACGCGGTCCGGACAAGGGAAAACACCATTGGCGTTGACCACTGGTTCGGGAAGCGTAGAGGGCGCAGCAAACTGCTCCGTCAAGTGTACTACAGGCACCCGCGTCCGGCGGACCGGCCGCGGGGCCCGCAGCCGTTGTCCACATAGCAGGAAAATGGCCTGCCGAAAGTCCCCGTTCCGGGACATGCTGGCGTGATGAAACCCCCAGTCCTCCTGGCCGCCCTTCTGCTGCTGCCCGCCTCCGTGGCGTCGGCAGGCCACCCGCCCGCAGGTTTTCCCCTCGATGGGCCGCCCCGCCTGCCTGGCAGTGCGGCATCCGGGCGGACAATGTCCATGGGTCCGGGGATAACGACGGCGGCCCGCGGGATGGTTGCCGCACCCTCCTGGCGCTGGCCGCTGGCTCCGCGGCCGCCCGTGCTCCGCGGCTTCGACCCCCCGCCCAAACCGTGGCTCAGCGGGCACCGGGGCGTGGACCTGGGCGCCGCGGGCGACGGAGCGCAGGTCACGTCCCCCGCCGCCGGCACGGTGAGTTTCGTCGGCGTGGTGGTGGACCGGCCCGTCATTACCATCGACCATGGCGGCGGCCTGCGGAGCAGCTTCGAGCCGGTGGACAGCGCGTTGGCGCCGGGCAGCGCGGTGGCCGCCGGCGAGGTGATCGGCACCGTCCTGCCCGGGCACTGCCCGGCCGCCGGCAGCTGCATCCACTGGGCTGTCCGGGACGGTGAAGAGTACGTCAATCCGCTGCAGTTCGTCGTGGACCTTCGCCCGTCCGTATTGCTGCCCCTTTCAGGCGCAGCCGGGCGGGCCCATCCCGGCTAGACGATGGCAGAGATGCCCGTGATGGCCCGTCCAGTGACCAGGGTGTTGATTTCGGCCGTGCCTTCGTACGAATAGATAGCCTCCGCGTCAGCGAAGATCTTGGCCATTTCGAAGTCGGTCACAATGCCGTTGCCGCCCAGGATGCTGCGGCCGAGGGCAACACTTTCCCGCATGCGGGCGGTAGCGAAGGCCTTGCCCAGCGCGGACTGCTCATCCCTGGCCTTCCCCTCGTCCTCCAGTTGGGACAGCCGCACCATCATGCCCATGGAGCTGACGGCGTTGCCCAGGATCCGCACCAGCTGGTCCTGGATGAGCTGGAAGGATGCCAGGGGACGGCCGAACTGGTGGCGTTCCACGGCATAGCGCCGGGCAACGTCGAACGCCGCCAGCTGCAGGCCGACTGCCTGCCACGCGACAGCCAGCCGCGTCACCTTCAGGACCTTGTTGACGTCCCGGAAGCTGTTGGCGTTTGCCAGTTTGAAGAAGTCCGGGACCACCACGTCCGCCAGGAGGATGTCGGCGTTCTGGACCGTGCGGAGCGAAATCTTGTTTTCGATTTTTTCGGTGCTTACGCCCGCCAGCGAAGTGTCAACGAGGAACCCCTTGACCTGGTTGTCCGCCACGTCGCGCGCATAGACCACTACCCAGTCGGAGAAGGTGGCGTTGCCGATCCACCTCTTGGCCCCGTTAAGGACCCAGTTGCCGCCGTCCTTCCGGGCCGTGGTCCGGGTTCCACCGGCGACATCGCTGCCGCCCAGCGGCTCCGTCAGCCCGAAGGCGCCGATTTTCTTCAGGGAATAGATCTCCGGCAGCCACTCATCCTTCTGTTCCGGGGAAGCCAGCGCCTCGATGGAGCCGGTGAACAGCCCGTCGTGCACCCCCAGGAAGGTGGAGATGGAGGCGTCCGCCCGTGTGACTTCTGCGTGCAGCATGCCCGCGAAGAGGTTCGAGTAGCCCTGGCGCCGGACCGGGCTAACCAGGTCCAGGCCGGCAAGCTTCGGCACGAGGTCCATCGGGAACTCCGCACGGTTCCAGCAGTCAACGGCGATGGGGCGGACTTCGCGGGCCAGGAAGTCCCGGACCTCGGCAAGCCGGTCCCGCTCCTTGTCGGGGAGGAGTTGCTCGAAGGCGTAGAAGTCGCCGTCGGCGTACGGAAGATCTTGGGGATCGGCAGCAGAGGTGGCCATGGATACCTTCTTCGATGATGATCAGCGCTCACCATGCACCAAGGTCGACGCACGGTATGTTACTGACCAGTAACATACCGCAGGATGCCCCGGGAACCAATAAATTGCCGCGTTAAACAAGAAACCGCGGCCGACGTAATCGTCGGCCGCGGTTGATGCGGCTTGCTGCGCGCACGTAGGGCTACTCGGACTTGAACCGAGGACCTTAGGATTATGAGTCCCGCGCTCTAACCAGCTGAGCTATAGCCCCAATGCCCGCGGCGGGCGGCGTGGAAACGCTGCGGTGCGGCAGGGCAAAAACACTCTAGCAAACCCGGGAAAGGGTTTAGACCACTTTGTCCTCGAAGGACGCGCCGCGGTACAGGTCCTCGAAGGTCTGGAGGGTGCCCTGGATGCTGTGCGGCTCCACCATCTCGCGGCTGGCGCGGCCCATGGCACGCTGTTCGTCCTTGGGAAGCTCGAGGACCTGGGTGATCTTCTTCGCCAGGTCGTCGCTGTCGTTAGGCGTAAAGAGGTAGCCGTTCTGGCCATCGCGCACCAGGTGCGGCAGTGCCATGGCGTCCGCAAGCACCACAGGGGTGGAGGCGGACATGGCTTCCAGCGTGACCAGGGACTGCAGCTCCGCCGTTCCCGGCATGCAGAACAAGTCGGCCCGGATGTAGGCACGGCGCAGGTCGGCGTCGCTGGCGAGGCCCAGGAATGCGACCCTGTCCCCCAGCCCGAGCCGCTGCACCAACTCCTCCAGGGACTCACGCACTTCGCCGCCGCCGACGATTTGCAGGTGCACGTTCAGCTCCCGGGGAGTCTTGCTGATGGCCCTGATCAGGACGTCCACGTGCTTTTCTTCCGCCAGCCTTCCGGCAAACAGCACGGTGGGGTGAGGGTGCGGCTCGATGTGCTCGCCGGGCAGGAGTTCGTAGGCTGCCGAGTCGATGCCGTTGGAGAGGGGCAGGACCTTGCGCAGGAAGGCATGCTCATGCATGGCCTTGGCCGCCAGCGGGGTGGGCGTGGTGATCACGTCCGCCTGGCCCATCACCTTGCCCATGTCCTTCCAGGAAATCCGTCCAATGATGTCCTTGAACCACTGCGGGAAGGGCAGGAACGGGTTGAGGTTTTCCGGCATGAAGTGGTTGGTGGCAACGACCCGCACGCCGCGCTTCACGGCCTCGTAGAGCACGTGCTCGCCAATCATGTAGTGGCTTTGGATGTGCACGACGTCGGGCTTCACCCGGTCGAACAGGAGACTGATTTCCTTCTTGATTTCCCAGGGGAAGCAGATGCGGAAGGTGTCGTGGGTGGGGACGCTGTGGGAGCGGAGGCGGTGGACCGTTGCCTCGTCGCGGAATTCGGTGAAGCTCTTTCCCTTGCCGTCGCGGCAGGCCAGGACGTGGACGTTGTGCCCCCTGGCGGTCATTCCTTTGGCCAGGCGGTATCCGAACTGGGCAGCACCGTTGACGTGGGGCGGGTAGGTGTCAGCGGCGATCAGGATGGTGAGGGGGCGCTGGTCGGCTGGCGTGGTCATGGAGTACTCCTGATGGTCACGGTGCGGACAGCATGGAACTGGCAGCACGGCTGGCTGCGGTGCATTGGCATGCGGCCTCGTGGAATTGCTGGGTGTTGGGCGGGATCGGGCTAGTGGGACGGCCTGCCGGCGGCCTTCCGCGCGTCCTTCTTGCGCTTGGTGACCTCCGGGTGGTGCCGGGAAAGGGCGATAACCCCAACGATAGCAAGGCAGGCCGCCGTTCCCATTGCAATGGCCATGACCGCATGCACATCGGGGCGCAGTTCGCCGAGGATGATGATGCCGATGGCGATGCCGACCATGGGGTCGATCACGGTCAACCCGGCGATCACCAGGTCCGGCGGCCCGGTGGAGTACGCACTCTGGACGAACCATGATCCCAGGCCGCCGGCGGCGATGATGGCCAACACCGAGTACCACTGCACATTCAGCAGGAAGAGGCCGTTGGGGTCCAGGAGGTGTTTGCCGATGATCCGGGTCAGCACCGCCACGAAACCGAAGAGGATGCCGGCACCCAGGATGTAGACGAAGGAGTTCATCCGGTGCTTGAACATCACCGCCAGGGTCCCAAACAATCCCACTGCAAGGGCAAGCAGGAGCACGATGGTCAGTTCGTCCTCCAGGCTGACATGGTGGCTTTCCTGGGTCACGTTGACCGCGAGCAGGACGAACAGCGCGGATCCCGTCACGCAGGCGGCGATCGACACGGCAGTGGCACGGTTGATGGTGAGGTCCTGGTCCCGCGCGTTAATGATGGTGGTGATGACGAGGGCTATGGCCCCGATAGGCTGCACCACCGTGAGCGGGGCGGATACCAGCGCCACGGCATTCATGGCCATTCCGGTGCACAACAGGAGGAGGCCGAACATCCAGCGGGGGTTGCGCAACAGGCGGAGGAAACCGTTGGAGCTCAATGCCAGGCCGCCCGTGTCCGCTTTCACCGCGCTGCCCTGCCGCTGCGCGCCAAGGGCGAGGCAGAACGCGCCCAGGACCGCCAGGCCGACGGCTACCCACACCATCAGGCGGTCCCGCCGTCGTGCTGTTGGTGTTCCCGGCCCTTGCGCAGGATGGCCCAGAAGTAGTTGTAGGCGGCGATCCAGTGGCCTACCAGGCCCAGGCCCAGCACCACCCAGGCGACGGCGAAGAGTTGGGCCGAGAACCCGGTGTCCAGCCGGGACAGGACAAGCAGCGGTGTCCCCAGCAGGAGCAGGCCGGTCCTGACCTTGCCCACGACGCTCACCGGAAGGTCGGGGTGCCCACGGAAGAAGAAGAGTGACATGGCAAGCAGCACGGCGTCCGGGACCACGAGTGCGGCCAGGTACAGCCAATGCACGACGCCGGCGATCACCAGGGTGACGGCGACGGCGATCATTGCCAGCCGGTCGGCGATGGGGTCCAGTACCCGGCCCAGCCTCGAAGCCTGGTCGAAGCGGCGGGCAACGTAGCCGTCAATCCAGTCGGTTCCGGCCATGACTGCCAGGACGACGACTCCTGCCCCGTATTCCCGCTGCGCCAGGACAAGCCAGATGAACAGCGGCACGCCCATGAAGCGCACCACGGTGAGCAGGTTGGGGATGGTGAACACGGCGTCGTGGTCCACCTGGGGACGGCCAGGCCGCGCGCCTGCACCGATGAACTTCACCCGTCCCCCTTTCCTTCCTGCCGCTTCCTGTCGCGCCCTGTGTAATAAGGCGCACTGTGTGATGGTGCGCGCCGTGTGATGGTCCGCCTCCTGTGATGCTGCGCCGTGGTGGCGTGCTGCGTGCTGCGTGCCGCTGGCGCCGGTGGCTGGGGCTAGTACGTGCGCAGGAGCCGCCGGAGCAGGACCACCAGGACGGTCCCGGCAGCCGCGAGGGCTGCCAGTGGCTTCCAGCGCTCCCGGAGGCTGGCAGAACCGGACAGGCCTGCCAGCTTTTGCGCCGCGGCGTCCTTGCTGCGCACGGCGAGCACCTGGCCTTCGCGTGCCTTTTGCTGCGCGGCGGCCAGCAGGTACCGGCCCTGGGTCTTCAGGTCCAGTTCCGTACCGAGTTCATCCCGGACTTCGGTCAGGTGGTGGCGGCGCTGGTTCAGGCGGCGTGCCAGTTCAGCCTCGGAGGCGTGCGGGTACTCCTGGTCGTGCTGGGCGGCCTTGGCCTCCTTTTCGGCTTTGGCCTTGGCAGCGGCTTCGGCCTTGGCCGCCTTCGCGGCTTTGCCTTCGGGGCTTTCCGGGTCGAGCACCGCCGGATTGAACGCGGAGCCCTCCTTGGCAACGCCGATGTCGTACTTGATCCCCCGGATGGTTTCCTCCGGCAGCAGGGGCATGGCTTTCTTGAACCTGCCGACGCCGACCAGGCCGCCGATGAGCGCGATCAGCAGGAAGGCTGCGGAGACCAGGAGGGCTGCCAGCCAGGCGGGCATGATGGTGGCCAGGCCCATGATGGCGGCAACGATCAGTCCCACCACCAGGAAGAGGAGGAAGATGAGGGCCACGGCGAGGAAGGCGGCGGCAACTCCGACCTGGACACCTTTGCGCTTCAGTTCGAACTTGGCGAAGGCGATCTCGTCATTGAGCTGGCGGGGCGCCAACCGGAAAAGGAGTTTTAGCGTCCCGGGCAGCGCGGTGAAGCGCAATCCCGGGCTGGTACGCCCGCTGTGACGTCCGCTCATCGGTGCCGCCTTACTGGTCTGATGGGTCGATATTGCTTCCGTTGTGCCGCGGAAATGTGCAGCCGCACAGTCCACGCCACCCAAACTACCATTCAGGTTCAGGGCGGACTTCCGGGCTTGCCGGACGGCGCGGCCTACAACGATGAAAAAACAGCCCGGCCCGGGCCTAGGATTGTTGTCCGTGACCACTCCCGCCAATCCGGGCGACCTCCTCAGCCGCCGCCGGAAGCTCTTGTACATCCTCCTCCTCGGTGCCCTGACCGCCCTTGGCCCCTTCACCATCGACCTTTACCTGCCGGCTTTCCCTGCCTTGGAGGCGAGCCTGGGAGTGACTGAGGCGCAGGTCCAGCTCACCCTGGCCGGCACCACCGTGGGGTTTGCCTTCGGCCAGCTGGTGGTGGGCCCGTTCAGCGACAAGTTCGGCCGCAGGACGCCACTGATCCTCGCCACCGCGCTGCACATCGCGGCCTCCCTGGGGGCGGCCCTCTCCACGGACATCACCACGCTGGGGATCTTCCGCGTGCTCATGGGCGTCGGCGCTGCGGGCGGCGGCGTGGTGGCCATGGCCATGGTGCGTGACCTGTTCTCCGGATATGCCATGGTGCGGATGTTCTCGCGGATGTCCCTGGTGAATGGACTGGCGCCCATCCTGGCCCCGGTGATCGGATCGCAGCTGCTCCTGGTGATGCCGTGGCCCGGGATCTTCGTGTTCCTGGCCGCCTACGGAAGCCTGGTGATCGTGGCGGCCCTGCTGCTGGTGCGCGAAACGCTTCCGCCGGAGAAGCGGGGGCACAACGGCATGACGGCACGGCAGCGCTACAAGGTCCTCTTCAGTGACCGGATCTTCGTGGGACTGTTGATGGTTGCCGGGTTCAACTTCGGCGGCCTCTTCACCTACCTTTCCGCCTCCCCGTTCCTGTTCCAGGACGTCTTCGGGTTTTCGGCCCAGCAGTACGGTCTGCTGTTCGGGATCAATTCCCTGGGCATCGTGGCGGGCGTGCAGACCAGTTCCCGTCTGATCAGGATTGTGCCGCCGCAATGGATCCTGGCATTCGCCACGGCGTGGCTGTTCCTGATGGCCGTGCTGATCGTGGTGTTCGACCGCCTGGGCATGGGCCTCTGGGGCGTGATGGTGCCGCTGTGGTTCTACATCATGGGCACCGGCTTCATGTTCCCCTGCGTCCAGGTGCTGGCCCTGGCAAGCCACGCGTCGCAGGCGGGAACGGCCGCCTCCCTGCTGGGTGCCGCAACCTTCCTGATGGCGGGCCTGATCTCCCCGGTCGTGGGCTGGCTTGGAATCACCAGCGCCATGCCGATGGGAGCGGTGCAGGCTGCCTGCATCCTGCTCGCGATCGCCGCTTTGTGGCTGGTGGTCCGTCCCCGCACCGTCCCGTCCATCCACTAGTCCGTGCCTGCCATGAACCGAAAACCGCACCGCAACGGACGGGGACTGTTCCTCGGGGCCGTGCTTGGCGCCGTCGTCGGCTATTTCGCCGGCCGCGCCCTCGGCAACCCGGCCATCGGCATGGTGCTGGGCCTGCTGGCGGGTGCCGCGCTGCTGTACCGCGTCAATCCGGGGCCGCGGAGACGCCGCTGATTGTTGTGCCGCGCCGGGCTCTTCACCTGCCGTCCGGCGCCATCGCGCGATAAAATATGTCCGTGCCCAACTGGCAGGATAGACCGCCACTTCCGGCCACATGGCAACGGTGCGACGCCCGGATTCTGCCACTGTGGTGGGACCGGCTGTGTGCGCAGGCAGGGCAGCAGTCCGCCGCGCTGTACGCCGCAGGGCTGTTCACGGAGGACCGCCGCAGGCCCATCGCCCAGTGGTTCAATCCCGCCTACGATGCCGCCCTGCTGGTGGCCCCTGAGACCTCGCCGGAATGGCCGGTGCAGCGCTTCGGCATCTTCTACGCGCCGCCGGGCTCCGGCTTCGTCCGGATCCATTCGGCCCCGCACGAGTGGAACCCGCGCGAGCCGCGGAAGTCCCCCACCGAGCAGGAGGCTTTCCTGGCGGCAGTGGCCGAGGCCGAACGGTTCCTGCAGGTGGAAATGGATTTCGTCTGAACCAAAAAATCCCCGTTCCTCCACAGTGGAGGAACGGGGATTTTTCGTTGGCTCCTCCTGCTGGACTTGAACCAGCAACCCTTCGATTAACAGTCGAATGCTCTGCCAATTGAGCTAAGGAGGAATGAAGCAGGTACGACATTAGCAAACGATTAACGCCAAGGGAAATCGGCGGATTTCCGGGGCGGAACGGGGACCGCCAGCCCGGGAAACGCGCTGCGGGGGCAAGAAAAAATCCCCGCTCCGGAAGGCCGGAACGGGGATTGGAAGCTCCTCCTGCTGGACTTGAACCAGCAACCCTTCGATTAACAGTCGAATGCTCTGCCAATTGAGCTAAGGAGGAATGAAGCGGGTATTAGCCTAGCAAACACCTGGGCCGGAAACGAAATCGGGGCCGGCGGCGCAGTCTTCCCGCCTGCCTAGGCGTCTGCCCGCAGCGCCCGGCGTTCCATTTCCAGCATCATCAGTTCACGGTTGAGCCGCTGGTAGGTGTCCGGGTCCGCCGCGGCGTCCAGGCGCTGCAACTGGCCCATCTTGTCCGCCTTGACGCGGGTGATCTGGAGTTCAAACAGACGGGACAGGATATCGCGGCAGTACTTCTGCACCGCTTCCTCGGTGTGGGCCGGCAGCGGCACCACGGCAAGCTCGGAGACCAGGGGCCGCAAGGGCTCGGGGACCTCATGCATGACCTGTTCCACCCAGCGCACGGGGTCCACCGTCAGCCCGGCGCCGGTGGCGCGCATGGCGTCGTGCACGGACTGGAAGGCAGGGGTGGCGAACCGGGCGGCAGCGAAGCGGTCCCACACCGCGCCGGCCAGCAGCGAGGGCTGCTGCAGCGCCACTTCCAGCGCCTGCCGCTCCATGGACGCCACAGGGTCCCGCGGGTCCGGGCGGTGGAAGGACGGTACAGCGCCCGAGGACGGCCCGTCAGCCACGCCCGGACCGCCGGCAGGGCCCGTGGCGGGGTAGGCGCCGGGACGGTTTGGTGCGCCAGGGCCGGGTGCACCGGCACCCTGGGCCCCTGGCGCCGTTCCCCGCCCCTGGTCCCCGCGCTTGGCTGCGTTCTTCACTTCCGCGGTGACGAGGCGGAGTACCTCGTTGGGGTCCGGCATGCCCAGCCAGCCCGTCAGCGCCTGGCAGTAGCCCGTCCGGGTTGAGGCATCACGGATGGCCGCCACCACCGGCACGGAGGCCTTCAGGCCCTGGACGCGGCCTTCGACGGTGTCCAGGTTGAACTGCTTCAGGGTGGTGCGGATCGCGAATTCGAACAGCGGCCGGCGGGACTGGATCAGGGCGTGCACGGCCTCGTCGCCCCGGCTGAGGCGGAGGTCGCAGGGGTCGGCGCCGCTGGGTTCCACGGCCACGTACGTCTGGGCGGTGAAACGCTGGTCCTCCTCGAAGGCACGCAGGGCGGCCTTTTGCCCGGCGGCGTCGCCATCGAAGGTGAACACCACCTCTCCCCCGGTGCCATCGTCCGACAAAAGCCGCCGGGCGATCTTGATGTGCTCGGTGCCGAACGCCGTCCCGCAGGTGGCCACCGCCGTCGTAATTCCTGCCAGGTGGCAGGCCATGACGTCCGTGTAGCCCTCCACCACCACCAGCTGGCGGTCCTTGGCGATGCTGCGCTTGGCGAGGTCGATGCCGTAGAGGACCTGCGACTTCTTGTAGAGCGTGGTCTCCGGGGTGTTGAGGTATTTGGGGCCCTGGTCCTCTTCGTAGAGCTTCCGGGCGCCAAAGCCGATGGTGTCGCCGGCGATGTCCTTGATGGGCCAGATGAGGCGGCCGCGGAAGCGGTCGTAAATGCCCCGGTTGCCCTCGCTGAACATCCCCGTGAGCTTGAGCTCGGCGTCGGTGAAGCCGCGGCCGCGCAGGTGCTTCAGGAGGGCGTCCCAGCCCTGCGGGGCGTAGCCGCAGCCAAAGTGCTCCGCGGCTGCCCTGTCGAAGCCCCGGCCGAACAGGAAGTTCCGCGCCTCGCCGGCTCCGGGCGTGAGCAGCTGGGCGCGGAAGAATTCGTCCGCTATCTTGTGGGCATCCAGCAGCCGCTGGCGGCGGCCCACTTCCTCGCGGTTGGGCCCGGTTCCGCCGTCCTCGTAGCGCAGCTCGTAGCCGATGCGGGCAGCGAGCTTTTCCACGGCTTCCTGGAACGAGCTGTGGTCCTGCTTCTGCACGAACGCGATGACGTCGCCGTCCTCGCCGCAGCCGAAGCAGTGGTAACGGCCAACCTGGGGACGGACTGTGAAGGACGGCGAGCGCTCGTCGTGGAAGGGGCACAGGCCCTTGAATGTCCCCAGCCCGGCGCCCTTGAGCGTGACGTAGCCGTCAACTACTTCCTTGATGTCCGTGCGCTGGCGTACTTCATCGATATCTTCACGTTTAATCAGCCCAGCCACAGAGTAATCCTAGTCCCGCGGTTTGACGCCCGGTCGCGGCAGGTAATGCCCGTCACCACAGCGACGGCAGGCTCCCCACCAGGCGTTCGTACATGGCCAGGGCGGACCCGTCGGTCAATGAAGCCACTTGGTCGATGACCACCCGCAGGCGGGCGGCATCGTCGTCGGCGGCACGCCAGTCCGCAGCGAACATGGGTTCCAGGTGCCGGTCGCCGGTGGCGCTCAGGGCGGTGACGAGGGCGTGCAGCACTTCGCGCTGGCGCTCGTAGATCGGCTGCCGGTGTTCGGTGGTCATGACGAAGGTGGTCGCCAGGCCCTTCATGACCGCGATCTCCATCACGGTCTCGTCCGGGACCATGAGTTCGGCGTTGTAGCGGGTGAGCTTCTCCGGCCCGTACACGGCGCGCGTGGTCTCCAAAGCGCTCTGGCAGAACCTGCCGATCAGCTGGCTGGTCATGTTCTTCAGCGCGGCCATGGACTTGCGGCTGCCGTCAGCTTCACGGACCCAGACGTCGGTCGCTTCCAGCCGGGCCAGGGCGGCATCGATGGCGGCGGGATCGTTGTGCGGCAGGTACCACTGCTTGGCGTAGCCCACCACGCGGGCGCGGTGGTCCGGGTTGTCCATCCAGCGCAACTGGAAGTGGCCGGCCACGATCGCGTCCTCCACGTCATGCACCGAGTAGGAGATGTCGTCCGCCAGGTCCATCACCTGGGCCTCGAGGCAGGACCTGCGTTCGGGGGCCCCTTCGCGGATCCACGTGAAGATGGGCAGATCGTCCTCGTAGGCGCCGAACTTGCTGGTCCGCTGGCCGTGGATCACCGGCGCTTCCAGGGCGGACCAGGGATATTTCGACGCCGCGTCGAGGCTTGCGCGGGTGAGGTTCAGCCCCGCGGGCTGCCCGCCGGCCGTGAGCACCTTGGGTTCGAGCCGCGTGAGCAGGCGCAGGGTCTGGGCGTTGCCTTCGAAACCGCCGATGGCGTGCGCCACCTCGTTCAAGGCGGATTCGCCGTTGTGCCCGAAGGGCGGGTGGCCCAGGTCGTGGCTCAGGCATGCCGTATCCACCACATCCGGGTCGCAGCCCAGCGCCCGCCCCAGTTCGCGGCCAACCTGTGCCACTTCCAGGCTGTGGGTGAGGCGGGTGCGGACGAAGTCGTCCGTGTCCGGTGCCACCACCTGCGTCTTGGCGCCCAGCCGGCGCAGGGCCGAGGAGTGCAGCACGCGGGCGCGGTCCCGCTCAAAGTCGGAGCGGTAGGTGCTCTTGGGCGGCTCCTCCACCCAGCGGGCGGAGTCGTGGGCGTCGTAGCCCGGGAGCACGGCCGCCGCCGTACGGGCCTCAGCCACCGGAGACGTCCAGTTCGGCGGCGGCGATGTCACGGGACTGCTCGTCGTTCAACGCCCGCGAATCCAGCCAGTCCTTGGGCAGGGCCGGCTTCTTCGGGGTGCCGGCGCGGCCGCGGGGGCCCTCCGAGTCCACCCCCGGGTAGGGCACGTCCGGGTCGAGTTCGTCCAGGAGGGACCGCAGGACCTCGAGGGTTGGCACTGTGGCGAGCTTCGCGCGCAGGTCGCCGCCCACCGGATAGCCCTTGAAGTACCACGCCATGTGCTTGCGGATTTCCCGCAGCGCCTTGTACTCGTCCCCGCCGAACGTCTCGATCATGAGCTGGGCATGACGGTAAACGCCGTCGGCCACCTGGCGCAGGTTGGGCCGGTGCCGGACGTCGCTGCCTTCGAACGCGGCCTGCAGGTCGCCGAACAGCCAAGGCCTGCCCTGGCAGCCGCGGCCCACCACCACGCCGTCGACGCCGGTCTCACGGACCATCCGGACGGCGTCCTCGGCAGACCAGATGTCGCCGTTGCCCAGCACGGGTATGTCCGGCAGCGCCTCGCGCAGGCGCGCGATGGCTGACCAGTCGGCCTGTCCCGAATAGAACTGCGCGGCTGTGCGGCCGTGGAGCGCGACGGCGGCCACGCCGGCGTCGCGGGCGATCCGGCCGGCGTCGAGGTAGGTGATGTGGTCGTCGTCGATGCCCTTGCGCATCTTGATGGTCAGCGGGATGTTGCCCTTGGAGGCTTCCCTGACGGCTGTCTGGACGATGGCGGTGAAGAGGTCGATCTTCCACGGCAGCGCGGAGCCGCCGCCGCGCCGGGTGACCTTGGGGACGGGGCACCCGAAGTTCAGGTCGATGTGGTCGGCCCGGTCCTCCTCCACCAGCATTCGCACGGCGGCGCCCACGGTGACGGGGTCCACACCGTACAGCTGGACGGACCGGACCTTTTCGTCGTCGTCGTGGGAAATGATCCGCAGGGACTCGGGGGTCCGTTCAACCAGCGCGCGCGAGGTGACCATCTCCGCCACGTACATGCCTCCGCCGTATTCTCGGCAGAGCCTGCGGAAGGCGGAATTGGTGATGCCGGCCATGGGAGCCAGGATCACCGGCGTGTCCACGGTGATGGGACCCAGCTTCAGGGGCGGGAGTTCCAGCTTGGGGGCGGGAGGAGTTGCTGCAACAGTCACCTGTCCATTGTTGCAAAGCCGGGCAAATCGGTGATTTCCGTCGAGTGCCAAAAGACCTGTTGCAGGGTTTGGGCCGGTGCTAGCGTGGCGCGGGAACGGCCACCCAGGCAAGACGTTAGAAGGAGACACAGGCATGCTTTCGGACACCTCATACCCCGTGATCCAGGCGACCCTTCCTGTCGTCGGCGAGAGCATCCAGGAGATCGCCTCGCGCTTCTACCGGCACATGTTTCAGGAGCATCCCGAACTGCTCAACGGCCTCTTCAACCGCGGCAACCAGGCCGACGGCAGGCAGCAGCAGGCGCTGGCCGGGTCCATTGCCGCCTTCGCCGGCTTCCTCGTCAATGACCCCACGCACCTGCCGGACCACCTGGTGTCCCGCGTCGCCCACAAGCATGTGTCCCTGGGGCTGGCCCCGGACCAGTACCAGGTGGTCCACGACAACCTGATGTGGGCCATCGTGGATGTCCTGGGCGACGCCGTGACTCCGGAGGTCGCCGCGGCCTGGGACGAGGTGTACTGGCTGATGGCCAACATGCTCATCAACAAGGAGCGCGGGCTCTATGACGCCGTCCGGCTGGGACCTGACACCATCTGGCGCACATGGCGGGTGGCCCAAAAGGTCCAGGAGACGGCCGATGCGGTGAGCTTCGTCGTCGAGCGCACCGATCCACGCGAGGTGAAGCCATCGCTCCCGGGACAGTACGTCACCATCCGCATGGAGATGCCCGACGGCGTCCTGCAGCCCCGCCAGTACAGCCTCACCCAGGCCGATGACGGCCGGCACCGCCGGTTCGCGGTCAAGCGCGTCCGCGGCGAAGGGACTCCGGACGGCGAGATGTCCAGCCTCCTCCACGACCACGTCAACGTGGGCGACGAAGTCACCCTCTCGGCACCGTTCGGGGATGTGGTGCTGGAATACACCGACCGGCCGGTGGTGCTGGCGAGCGCGGGAATCGGCATCACCCCGATGGCCGGCATGCTGTCACACCTGGTGAAGTCCAATTCGCAGCGGAAAGTGGTGTTCCTGCACGCGGACGATTCCCCGGACACCTTCGCCCTCCGGGACCAGGTAAGGGCGGACCTCGCAGCACTGCCGGGCGCGTCGATGGCCACCTGGTTCCTCAATAACGGGGCGGGTTCCATGGGCGACGCCGAGGGAACGGTGCATTCGGGCTTCATGAACGTCCGTGACGTCCAGTTGCCGTCCGACGCCGAATACTACCTGTGCGGTCCGGTCCCCTTCATGCAGTCGGTGCGCAGTGCCCTGGTCGCTTCAGGGGTCCCTGCGAAGGACATCCAGTACGAAGTCTTCGGCCCGGACCTCTGGCTAGCGGACTACCAGTAGGCCGGTTACCGGTACCCCAGGCACCGGGCCTCCGGTCACAGCCCGTCCCCCGGCCCCATCCCCCGGCCCTGTCCCGCTTGCCCCGCGTCAGCCGCGGTCAGCCCGGCGGCCCCGCCGGGTAGCCGGGTCAGCGGGAGGTTCGACGGCGGCGCGCCGGCTGCGTTCCTCAAGCGCGGCTGCGGCGAGCGCGCCGGTGTCCGCGATGTCGTCGGAATGGACGTGCCCGTCGTCGTGCTCCGCGCGCCCCGATGCGGTGCTCGCCGTTGCTGTTGTTGTCCCGGTGGCCTCGATCCTCGTGGCTTTGACCACCAGCACGGCGATCAGTGTGGTGACCGGAATGGCGAGCACCAGCCCGATGGAACCCACAAGTGTCCGGATGACCTCTTCGGAGAGCTCGGCGCTGGTGAGGGTATCCATCAGCGGCCGGTCGTACAGCATGACGATGATCAGGATGGGAAGCGCGGCTCCGGCGTAGGCGAAGGCGATGGTGTAGACGGTGGAGGCGATGTGGTCGCGGCCGATCCGCATCGCCGAGGTGAACAGCTTGCGGGCACTGCTGCCGGGTGCCAGTTCGTAGAGCTCCCACACGGCTGAGGCCTGCGTGATGGTGACGTCGTTCAGCACGCCCAGCCCGGAAATGATCAGCCCGCACAGGATCACGCCCGAGATGGAGATGTTGGCGGAGGTGTTGACCAGCGTGGCGGCGTCGTGGCTGCCCACCCCGGCGAGGTTGGCGGCATCGGTGGCC
This sequence comes from Arthrobacter sp. E70, assembly GCF_058266945.1. Classification (NCBI taxonomy): domain Bacteria; kingdom Bacillati; phylum Actinomycetota; class Actinomycetes; order Micrococcales; family Micrococcaceae; genus Arthrobacter; species Arthrobacter sp. E70. The sequence continues at coordinate 146,744 of NZ_JBYQFR010000006.1, forward strand.
CACGCGGCGAGCAGCGCCGTGATGCCCAGGCCAAAGATCGTGCCCAGCAGCGCGGTGGAGGTGCGGGCGGAGAAACCGTGGGCAAAATACAGCACGCCGATCATGATCACGATCGAGCCCACCAAGGCCAGCAGCAGGGGCGGCTTCCCCTCGACGAGTCCGGGAAGCATGAAGCTGGCCAGCACGAAGTAGGCGCCCACCAGGCCGACCAGAGCGCGCAGGCCCCGCCACCGGGCGACGGCGATGACCACCACGGCGTAGAGCACGGCAAGCAGGACGATCGGCAGGGTGCGGACGAAGTCCACGAAGATGTAGGCGGGCGAGCCCTGTGCACCGGAGGCGCCCTGCGCGTTCGAGAGGTTCAGGTACCGGATCTGGTCCCCGGGCTTGACGCCGTGGGAGGAGGCAACGTCCGGGTTGATGACCACCTTGACCGGACTCCCGCCTTTGTCCGGCTCGGTGAAGGCGAAGGTGCACTCCGATCCCTTCTGCCCTGGCTGCTGCTGGCCCGAACTTTGCTGGCCCGAACCCTGCTGGCCGGAACTTTGCTGGCCCGAACTTTGTTGGCTGCCTTGCATGCAGCCTTCGGTCACCACGTTCTGGATGGTGCCCGTATCGAAGGTCACCCCCGCGGCCGCGGAGTAGGGGTTTGCGAGGGAGATTCCTTCCTTGCTGCCGGAGGGCCACAGGGCGGCCATACCGGCGAGGGTGAGCAGCGCCAGCGGGATGAGTATCGCCGCGAGGATGCGGTTAGCTTTCCTGCGGGCGGCCATCGCTTGGGGGCTCGGCTCCGAATGTTCCATGGAGGCGTGGGAGTGACCGGCGCCCATCAGCAGTTGAACCTCATGTATTGAACTCTACGTGCGGCGCCATAGGGTTTGATAAATGGACCATCGGGACGGGGAGGTGCCAGGCATGGGCGAGCATGGAACAGGCATGCACGGAACAGGCATGCATGGAACACAGGGCAGCGGTACCCGGGACAGCAGCGCGGTGGCCGCCGGGCAGGTACCGGCAGTCCCCGCCCACCGGCCGGTGCTCAGCGTACTGCAGGCCTCAGGACCCACCCGCGGAGTGGCGCTGGTGCTGCACGGCGGCAAGGCGCACAGCCGCGAACCCGTGGAGGCCCGGCACCTGAGCCCGGCCAGGATGGTTCCTTTTGCCAGGCGGATTCATCGGGCGGGCCGGAAGCACGGCCTGGCGGTATGGTCGCTGCGCAACAGCGTCCGCGGCTGGAACGGCCCGGACATGTCCGCCCTGCAGGATGCGCGCTGGGCGCTGCGGCAGATCGAGGAGCAGCACCCGGGCGTGCCGGTGTTCCTGGTGGGCCACTCCATGGGCGGCCTGACCGCCGTCTGCGCCGCCGACCATCCGCAGGTGGACGCCGTGGTGGCCCTGGCTCCGTGGCTGGGTCCCGAGACCCCGGCCGCCCGCGTGGCGGGCAAGAAGGTCCTGGTGGTGCACGGCACCACCGACCATATGACCAGCCCGGCGCAGTCCCTCGCCTTCGCACGCCGCGCCTCAGCGGACGCGGCAAGCATGCAGTACGTGGCGCTCAAGGGCGTCGGCCATTTCATGCTCCGCAGGATCCGGATTTGGGAGACGCTCACCACCGGGTTTGTCATCAAATCCTTCGCCGAGAGTACCGGGGCGGGTGTCCGGCCGCCCCGGGCCTTCCCGCAGCTGCTGCCGGAATCGTCGGTCCACGTCACCCTGTAACCCTTATGCCCTGGCATCCCCCGTCGAACGACCGTTTCTACCGGTCCATGGTTCGGACTGCGGAGTTCCTGCGCCGGGCTTTCCGCGTGCGGGTGCACAGCTCCGGCACCGAACACCTTCCCCCGCCCGGAGCAAGGCAGGGCCCCTCCCGCGTGCCGGTGCCCGGCTCGGGTGCCGTCTTTGCCATGACGCACTTCGGCTACCTGGACTTCGCTGTCGCCGAGCTGCTCCTGTGGAAGCACTCCGGGGCACAGCTGCGGTTCCTGGTCCACCAGGGCGCGGCGGACCACTGGCTCGCGGGCCCGGCCATCAGCGCCAGCGGACACATCGTGGTGGGCTACACCGACCATTCCGGCGCCTACGATGCGGCGGTGGCGAAGCTGCGGGCCGGCGAATACCTGGCGGTGTTTCCCGAGGCCGGGGTGAGCCGGAGCTTCACGGTCCGCGAATGCAGAACGGGGGCAGTCCGGATGGCGGCGGAAGCAGGCGTCCCACTCATCCCGGTATCCATCTGGGGCGGGCACCGGTTGCTGACCCGCGGCCACGGATTTTCGGTCCGGCGCGGTTGGCGGGCACCAGTATGCGTCCAGGTGGGCGCACCCACACTGTTCCAGCCCGACGTCGACGTGGAGGCGGCCACCAGCACACTGCGCAGGAGCCTCCAGGCAGGGATTGACCGCTGCATCGCCGGCTTCCCGCTGCATCCGGAACCGGGGGCCTGGTGGATGCCCGCGCACCTTGGCGGGGGCGCCCCCACGGAAGCCGAGCGGCAGCTCCTGGACGCGGAAGACGTGCTGGCCGGCCGCCGTCGTGGGCCGCGCAGAAGATAGCCCCCGCCCCAGGCAGGTAGCGCCAGGCGCCGTTGTGACGGTTCACAACGACACCTGGCGCTACCTGGTTGGGTGGGGCTGGTGCCAGCCTGGCCTTCTAGTCCGAGACCACCAGGGTTTCCGGGCCGGCCAGGTGGGCCTTGCCGCTTTCCAGCAGCGGTTCGACGGCGGCACGCAGGGCGGTCATGGCGTCGTCCAGTTCCAGCATCACAGGGTGCTGGTACGCGATGAGCGCCAGGATGTCGCGGACGGCCTCGGCTGCGTCGTCAGCAGCCAGGGCTGGCTCGTGCCCCACGAAGACATCCGTGGGCGTTTCGGCACCCGTGCCCTCTGCGGCGTGGCTTTCCAGGTGGGGTGGTGCTGCATCGGGGTCCGCAGGCGCCGCATAGCTGACGGCGAACGCGCGGATCCGCCCCTTCTTCCCCGGCGCCACGCCCGCGCCGAACGCCGACTCCGGCTGGGCCCGCAGCACGATGGCACCGTGGGCTCCCGTCAGCTCGTCGAGGAACAGTTTCTGCACCTGGCCCACGGACAGCACACCGGGCGAATCCCAGGTGTGGACGGACGTGTAGTACCGCCCCACCACATCGGTCAGCTCAACGGAGCCGGTGGCGAGGTCCATGACGACGTCGGAGCCCGCGTTTTCGCCGCTGACGGGCCGGCCGCCGTAGTCCTTGTCCGGGAACACGGGAAGCTTCAGGGCGCCGGGTTCCACAATCACCAGGCGGGAGCGCTGGATGGGTTTGAGCCCAAAGGCTTCAGCGAAGGCGGCGCCGGCGGTGCCGGGCTCCACCTTGGCCCGCAGCCTGGTGACGCCGGACGGCGCATCGGCGGCCTCGCGGCGCAGCATGGTCAGCAGCGTGGCGCCGATGCCGGTGCGGCGGTGGTCGCGCGCCACCTCGACGTAGGCCCACAGGCGTTCCGGGTGCAGGGACGCCTCATAGACGACGCCGGCGGCGACGGGAATGCCGACGCCGTCGATGACGTCCTCGGCCACGATGCAGCGGCGCCACGGGGTCCCGCCCGTCCCGTTGGAGGACGGCGCGAGGGCGCCGCGGAACTGGCGGGCCTGTGCGGTGTCCGGGTCGCCCCAGATTTCCAGGAGGGCGAGGTCGTCGCCGTCACGCCATTCGCGGTAGTCGATGGCCATGCTCAGGCGCCGATCAGCCGTGCGGCCAGGTAGCCTTCCACCTTGTCCAGGGAGACGCGTTCCTGGCTCATGGTGTCCCGCTCGCGGATGGTCACGGCCTGGTCCTCAAGGGTGTCGAAGTCCACGGTGATGCAGAACGGGGTGCCGATTTCGTCCTGGCGGCGGTAGCGTCGGCCGATGGCTCCTGCATCGTCGAAGTCGATGTTCCAGTTCTTCCGCAGCTGTGCGCCGAGGTCCTTGGCTTTCGGGGACAGGTCCTCGTTGCGGCTCAGCGGCAGCACGGCGGCCTTGACCGGGGCCAGGCGCGGGTCAAGCTTCAGCACGGTGCGGACGTCCACGCCGCCCTTGGCGTTGGGGGCCTCGTCCTCGGTGTAGGCGTCCACCAGGAACGCCATGAAGGAGCGGGTGAGGCCGGCCGCGGGCTCGATGACGTACGGGGTGTAGCGCTCGTTGGTGGCCTGGTTGAAGTAGCTCAGGTCCGTGCCGGAGGCCTTGGCGTGGGTGGAGAGGTCGAAGTCGGTGCGGTTGGCGATGCCTTCCAACTCGCCCCACTCCGAGCCCTGGAAGCCAAAGCGGTACTCGATGTCCGTGGTGCCCTTGGAGTAGTGGCTGAGCTTTTCCTTGGGGTGCTCGAAGAAGCGGAGGTTCTCCTCGCGGATGCCCAGGCCGGTGTACCAGGCCATGCGCTCCTTCATCCAGTACTGGTGCCATTCCTCGTCGGTGCCGGGCTCGACGAAGAATTCCATTTCCATCTGTTCGAATTCACGCGTGCGGAAGATGAAGTTGCCGGGCGTGATCTCGTTGCGGAAGGACTTTCCGATCTGGCCGATGCCGAACGGCGGCTTCTTCCGGGAGGTGGTGAGCACGTTGTTGAAGTTCACGAAGATGCCCTGGGCGGTTTCGGGCCGCAGGTAGTGCAGGCCTTCCTCGCTGGCCACGGGGCCCAGGTAGGTCTTGAGCAGGCCGGAGAATTCCTGCGGCTCGGTCCATTCACCGCGGGTACCGCAGTTGGCGCAGGCAATGTCCTTCAAGCCGTTCTCTGCGGGGCGGCCCTTCTTTTCCTCGTATTCTTCCTCGAGGTGGTCGGCGCGGTAGCGCTTGTGGCAGGAGAGGCATTCCACCAGGGGGTCGGAGAAGACCTCGACGTGGCCGGAGGCTTCCCACACCTGGCGGGGCAGGATCACGGAAGAGTCCAGGCCCACCACGTCCTCCCGGCCGCGGACCATGGACTGCCACCATTGGCGCTTGATGTTTTCCTTCAGTTCGGCACCGAGGGGCCCGTAGTCCCAGGCAGAACGCGAACCACCGTAGATCTCACCGGCCTGGAACACGAAGCCCCTCCGCTTGGAGAGGGAAATGACCTGGTCGAGGACGGATTTTGCTGCCATGGGGGTAACTCCAATTTCTACAGGGCCGCTGGGTGCGGTCCGCGGTTGTCAGGCCCCGGCTGCTGCATGCCTGCGGCACAGGGGCAACGGGCGGGGCGGCTCGGGGAAGATGCGTCAAAAGCTGCGTGTCCTAGCCTACCGGCCGGCGCCTCCGCAGCGCTCCCCGGGGCCAGGGCAGGGTGGCCAGGACGATGGCACCCAGCGTGAGCAGCGTGCCGAGCACGGTGGCGGGGGCCACGACGGTGCCGGGCGCGGGCAGCACGAGGTCCAGGGCCAGCGAGCCCAGCAGCTGGCCGGCGATCATGCCCAGGCCGGTGACCAGAACTCCGAGGCTGCGGACCAGCAGCGCCCCGAGGCCGATGAAGACGCATCCCATGGGACCGCCCAGGTAGTACCACCAGTCGGCAGGCAGGGGGTTTCCGGGGCCGGCCACCGCCGTCTTCACGGCGAGCGCCGTCCAGAGCACGATGCAGCCGGCGACGAAGTTGACCAGCGTGGCAGTGATCGGGGTGCCGTAGTGCACGGTGGCGGTGCCGTTCATGGCCTGCTGGAAGCTCATGAGGAAGCCGGCCGCCACCGGCAGCAGGAGGGGAAGCAGCAGCCCGGCCGCTCCGTCTCCTGTGCCTCCGCTGCTGAACCGGGGCGACACCGCCCAGGCCACGGCGGCGATGGTCAGGATGCAGCCGATGATGCGGATGCCCGTCACGGATTTCTTCCCGGCCGGCCCGATGCCCAGCCGGTCCACCAGCAGCCCACTGACCGTCTGTCCGGTGACCGTGGCTACGGTGAACAGGGCCACGCCGAGGATGCCCACCGTGAAGGACTGGGCAAACACGAACAGGGCACCAATAGCGCCGGCCATCACGTAGATGCGGGGAAAAGCACGGTTTCGGACGGCCGGAAGGATGTTGGCCAGGCCGGCCCGGCCGCGTGGCAGCACCAGGGAAATGATGATCATGACCAGCAACCCTGTGCTGAAACTCACGGCCGCGGCGGCGATTCCGTCATGGAGGCGGGCACCCAGCGCCCCGTTGATGCGCCCCTGGACGGGAATGGCAAGGCCGGAGCCCACGGCCAGGGGCAGGCCTGCGAGTACCGGCAGGCGCGAAGGGGAAGTCATTGGATCCACCTTAGTTCAGGCATTATTGCTCTATGAGCAACCCCATCGACGACGTTCCCATCCGCGACAGCATGATCCGGCTGGGCCAGCTGCTGAAGCTAGCCAACCTCGTGGAGGATGGCGTGGAGGCGGCGGAGCTCATCAAGAACGGGCTGGTCAAGGTCAATGGCGGGATCGAGGACCGCCGCGGCCGCCAGCTGCACAACGGCGACATCGTCACCGTGAACGGCCAAAGCGTCCGCGTCGTCGCGCCGGAGGCCGGCTGACGTTCCCCGGAAGCCGGCCGTCCGCTGTCGTTCTTCCTACTTCTTGAGCACCTCGTGGGTGAGGAACTCGCCCACGTGCCCGATCTCCTGCTGGTTGATGCCGTGCCACATGCCCGTATAGAGCACCTTGGTGAGCTTGACGTGCTTGCGGACCCAGCCCATGGTGTATTCGATCTTGTCCGGAGTGATGACGGGGTCCTGCTGGTCCCGGCCCCAGAACATCGGGATGGTGCCGTCCAGTTCATCGTCCTTGAATGAGGGGTCGCCCTCCGCGTCCACCACGAAGCCTGAGAGTCCGACGACGGCTGCGAAGTCCGTGGGCCGCTGCCGCAGCAGCGTGGTCGCCATGGCCATGCCCATGGAGAACCCGAGCAGCGTAACCGAAGGGTGGCCGGCCCTGATGGTGTCGATCCAGTCGAGGACGTAGGCGGATGCCTTCTTGACCTGCTCCAGGGAATAGTCGATGGACGCAGTGAGCGGGAACCAGGTGAAGCCCGGCCCCATGGCGATGGGTGCGCGGACGGACGCGACGGCGAAGTCCCCCGGCAGCAGGTCCGCCAGGCTCAGGAGGTCCTGTTCGTTGGCGCCGTAGCCGTGCAGGAGCACCAGCAGCGGCTTGCCGTCACGCTGGTCTTCCGGGTGGGACCACAGGACAACGGGGGCAGGAAATACTTGGGCTTCAGTCATGGTTTCCATTCTTACAGTTACCGGAAAGTAGCAACCTACGTTGGCGTAGCCAGCAAACCGGAAGGCAGGATAGGACCGTGACTGACGCAAGCACCCCTCCCGCCGGTTCCCACCCCTGGACCCGGTACGTGGCAATGGGTGACTCCTTTACCGAAGGCATCGGCGATCCCGAGCCCTCAAGCCCCGGCGGCTTCCGCGGCTGGGCGGACCGCGTGGCGGAGGAACTGGGCCGGACCCAGCCGGACTTCGCGTACGCGAACCTTGCGGTGCGGGGCAGGCTGCTGCAGCAGATCGTGGACCAGCAGCTCGCCCCGGCCCTGGAACTGAAGCCGGATTTGGTGACGCTGTCCGCCGGCGGCAACGACCTGATCCGCCCCGGCGGCGACCCCGACGCCCTGGCCGAGAAGCTCGATTCCGTGGTGCAGATCCTGTCCATGGGCGGCGCCACCGTGGTCCTCTTCAACGGCCCGGACACGGGGTCATCCGTGCTCAGCAGGATCCGCAGCAAGGTGGCCATCTACAACGAGAACCTGCGGACCGTGGCCGCACGGCACGACGCCGTCATCGCGGACATGTGGTCGCTCCGGCAGCTGGGCGACCCGCAGATGTGGGACCTGGACAGGCTGCACTTTTCCCCGCTGGGCCACCACACGATTGCGGCCATGGTGCTCGATGCCCTGAACGTCACCCACTCCCTGGAGCCGCTCCAGCCCAAGCCGCTGCCGCCGCGCACGTGGCGCGAGGCACGGAGCGGGGATCTGGTGTGGGCGCGCGAATATTTCGTCCCGTGGGTGCTGCGCCGCCTGCGCCACCAGTCCTCCGGTGACGGCATCACCGCAAAACGTCCGACGCCGGGTCCCGTCTTCGGCCCGGGTGTTCCGTTGGGTTCGGGCGAAGGTCCGGTGGGAACCTCTGAGCCCAGCCGCCGGTAGGGCGCTGCGGGGTTAGGCTGGAAGGACCACACACGAGAGGCGCGGCACCGTGAGCAGCTTGTTTTTCTGGATCATCATCCTGTCCTTCGTCGTCCCCATGGCCATGCGCATGTACCGGCGCTCCATGGCCCGGCGGGACCGGGACCAGGGCTTCCCCGGCCAGTTCCCGGGGCCGGGCGGATTCCAGGGGCCAGGACAGTTCCCGGGTTCGGGCCAGTTCCCGGGTTCGGCGGGGCCGCAGAGCAAGCAGCCCCGCGACGGCTACACCCAGCAGGACTACTTCTCCGGCGGCTTCCGCCAGCCAGGCCAACCTCGGCCGATCGACGCTCCGCAACCGCCGCCGTACCAGTACGGGCAGCCGCCGATGCCGGACCCGCAGTACGGCGTTCCCCAGGAGCCGCCGTTCCAGCAGCAGGCACCGTTCCAGCAGCAGGCACCGTTCCAGCAGCAGGGACCGGCCACTCCCCCGACGCCTGCCGCCCCGCAGGGCTTCCGGGCGCGGAAGCTGGCCGAACTCGACCAGCAGTACAGCAACGGTGAGCTGTCAATGGAGGAGTACATGCAGCGCCGTGGCGACATCATGAACGGCTAGCCACGCTGACGAGTTAAACAGATCGGGGACCGGCTTTTCCGGTCCCCGATCTGTTTAACCGACCCGCTTATCAGGCCTGTTCAATCCACCTGCGGGAAGCTAGTCCACCTGCGGGAAGCCGAGGTCGATCACCGAGGTGGACGGGTCCGGCCAGCGAGTGGTCACCACCTTGCCACGGGTGTAGAAACGGATGCTGTCCGGGCCGTACATGTGGGTGTCGCCGAACAGCGAGTTCTTCCAGCCGCCGAACGAGAAGGTACCCACCGGGACCGGGATGGGGACATTGACGCCCACCATGCCGGCCTCGACGTCGAACTCGAACTGCCGCGCCGCCCCGCCGTCGCGGGTGAAGATGGCCGTGCCGTTGCCGAATTCGTTCTCGTTGACCAGCCGGACGGCGTCGCTGTAGGTGTCGACGCGGACGACCGACAGGACCGGGCCGAAGATCTCGTCGTCGTACACCTTCATCCCGGGCTTGACGTGGTCCACCAGGCTCACGCCGATGAAGAAGCCGTTCGAATCGAACTGCTGCGAGCGCCCGTCAACCACAACGGTGGCCCCTTCGTCCTCTGCCCCCGCGATGTAGGAGGCAACGCGCTCCCGGTGTTCCGCGGTGATCAGCGGGCCCATCTGGGAGGCCGGGTCGGTTCCCGGGCCGATCGTGAGTCCGGCCATGCGGCTGGTGATCGCGCCCACCAGGTCGTCCGCGATGTTGCCCACGGCCACCAGGACGCTGACGGCCATGCAGCGTTCGCCGGCCGAGCCGTAGGCGGCGGACACCGCAGCGTCGGCTGCCATGTCCAGGTCGGCGTCGGGAAGCACCACCATGTGGTTCTTGGCCCCGCCGAGGGCCTGCACGCGCTTGCCGTGGTCCGCTGCCCGCCGGTAGATCGACTGGGCGATGGGCGTGGAGCCGACGAAGCTCACCGCTTTGACGTCAGGATGCTCCAGCAGCACATCCACGGCTTCCTTGTCACCTTGGACCACGTTCAGCACGCCGGCGGGCAGTCCCGCTTCGGCGAAGGCCTCCGCGATGAAGACGGCGGCTGACGGATCCTTCTCGCTGGGCTTCAGCAGCACGGTGTTGCCGCAGGCCAGCGCACTGCCGATCATCCAGAGCGGCACCATGGCCGGGAAGTTGAACGGGGTGATGCAGGCGACGACGCCCACCGGCTGGCGGACCGAGTGGACATCGATGCCACTGGAGACCTGCTCGGAACGCTCGCCCTTGAGCATGTGGGACAGGCCGGTGGCGAAGTCGATGTTCTCCAGGCCGCGGGAGATTTCGCCTTCCGCGTCGGAGAGGACCTTGCCGTGTTCGCTGGTGAGGATCGCGGCGAGTTCGGACTTGCGCTGGGTCAGGATTTCGCGGACGCGGAAGAAGATGGTGGTGCGCTTGGCCAGGCTGGTGGCCCGCCAGGCAGGAAGCGCTGCACGCGCGGCAGCGATGGCTTCCTCTGTCCGGGCCGCGGAGGCGAGGGCTACCTGCTTCTCCTGTTCGCCGGTGGCGGGGTTGTAGACGGGACCGAAGCGCTCGGCGTCGCTGACGCGGGCGCCATTGATGTAGTGGGGAATGGTTTCCAAGGGAGTCTCTTTTCCTGGGGTGCTTGAGGTCTAGTTGGCGGCGGAGGTCTGCTGCGGGGCTTCGAGCGAGCCGTCCACGAGCTTGATGATCATCGAGCAGTCCTTGCCCGCGTCACCGGCGTCGATGAGCCGCTGGAACAGCTGCTGGACGTGCTTGCCGATTTCAAGGGGCGTGCCGGTGTCCTCGGCGGCACTGATGGCCAGCCCGATGTCCTTGTTGGCCAGCTCAGTGGTGAAGGTGGGTGCGAAATCGTTGTTCGAGGCCGCGGTGGGAACGACGCCGGGCACCGGGTACCAGGTCCGCAGCGCCCAGGAGTCACCCGAGGAAACCGAAGCGATGTCCCAGAAGACCTGCTTATCAAGGCCGAGCCGGTCGGCGAGCACGGCACCCTCGGCGGTGGAGGCAAGGTTGATGAAGAGCATCAGGTTGTTGCAGATTTTGGCGGCCTGGCCGGTGGTTGCTCCACCGGTGGGAATGATGTTGCCGGCCATCGGCCCGATGTAGCCCGTGGCATCCGCAACCGCACCCTCTTCACCGCCCACCATGAAGGTGAGCGTCCCGGCTTCGGCGCCGCTCATGCCGCCCGAGACCGGGGCGTCCACGAAGCGGAAACCGGCGGCAGCAGCGGCGTCGTGCAGTGCCTGGGCCGAGGCAACGTCGATCGTGGATGAATCGATGAGCAGGGTGCCGGTGTCCGCGTGGGCCAGGACGCCGTCCTCGCCGAGGTAGACCGCCCGGGCATGTTCGCCCTTCGGCAGCATGGTGAACACAGCATCCGCGCCCTCGACCGCCTCGGCGATGCTGCCCGCAGGCTTAACGCCGCCCGCCTCTGCGGCCGCCAACGCCGCCGGGTTCAGGTCGAACCCCCGGACGTCGTGCCCGGCCTTCGCCAGGTTCACGGACATGTGGCCGCCCATGTTGCCCAAACCAATCCAACCGATGACTGCCATGCCTAAGCTCCTTTGCTTTCCATTCCGGCGTTGCTGCCGGCAGTTCTGTGTCAACCATCACACCCTGCTAGAGTGCAATCAAGGGGAAAAATCACAGACGCCATGTGCATTGATGCACATTGAGGAAAGGGTCCCGCGTGGACACGAGACGGCTGCCAAGCCCCGATGACCTGCTCATCCTGCTCACGGTGGCCCGCCTGGGCCGGTTCAACGCTGTGGCGGAAACGCTCGGTACCACCCACACCACCATTTCGCGCCGGATCCTTGCACTGGACAGGCAGCTGGGTGGCCGGACCCTGGAACGGAGCCCGCACGGCTGGGAGCTGACCCAGCTGGGGGCCGCTGCGGTGGAGGCGGCGGAAGCGATCGAAAACACGCTGGGCTCGCTGTCCGGCGTGATCAGCCAGGACCAGAGCGCCCTGGCCGGCCTGGTCCGGGTGGCCACCACGGACGGCGTCGGGGCCGTATTCGTCACCCCTTCGCTGGTGCGGCTGCAGCAGCAGAACCCCCAGCTGAACATCGAGATGCTCAGCGCCACGCGGAAAGTCAGCCAGAACCGGTCCGGCGTTGACCTGGAGATCGTGGTGGGCCGGGCCGACGTCGCCACCGCGCAGACTATCTTCCTCAGCAACTACTATCTGCGCCTGTATGCCGGCGCCGGGTATGCGGCGCGGCATGGGCTGCCGGAAACGCTCGACGACGTCGGGCAGCATGGCTTCGTCTCCTACGTCGAGTCCGCGCTCCAGGTGGAGGAGCTGGGGCACCGCTGGTCCTCCCAGCTGCCGATGCCCCGGACCAGCTTCCAGGCCACGAGCGTGTTCGCGCAGGTGGAGGCGGTGCGGCAAGGCGCGGGCATCGGGCTGTTGCCGAACTTCATGGTCGCCGGCCAGCCGGACTTTGTTCCGGTGCTGGCCGGCGACTTCGAGCGGCAGCTGCCCATTTGGGCCGTGGCGCGCCCGGAATCGCTCCGCTCGGCCGCAGTGCAGGCGGTGATCGCCGCTCTGAAAGAGGAAGTGAAGGACCGCGCCGCGCTGCTGGCGGGTTAGGCCTCAGGCCTGGAAGAGCCGCCGCACCACCTGCCCGGACGCGAGCGCGTCCAGGCCCTCGTTGATCTCGGCCAGCGGCCGGGTATCGGTGTGCAGCAGTTCCACCGGCAGCCTGCCCTCCCGCCAGTAGCCCAGGTATTTCGGGATGTCGCGCCCGGGCACGGCATCGCCCATGTAGGAGCCCAGGAGCCGTTTACCGGCACCGGCGAACTGCAGGGCCGGCACCGTCAGCTGGGCGGAAGGATGCGGCAGTCCCACCGGGACCACCGCCCCGCCGCGGGTGACCTGCTCAAGGCAGGACGCGATCACGGCGGCCGAACCCACCGCCTCGATGGCAACATCCACGCCGTCGCCCGCAGCTTCCGCGATCAGCCCGGCAGCCTCCTCCGGTGTTCCCACGGCGGTGGCACCGGCGTCGCGGGCCAGCTGGTGCTTGCCGGGGTTCGGATCGATCGCGATCACGCTGGCGGCGCCGGCGATACGGGCCGCCATCACGGCGGAAAGGCCGACAGCACCGAGGCCGAAGACCGCCACGGACTGACCGGGGCGGACGGCGGCCGTGTTCAGCACGGCGCCCATCCCGGTGAGCACGGCGCAACCGAACATTGCCGCGACAGTGTCCGGGACGTCGTCGTCGATCACCACCACCGACTCCCGCGCCACCACCGCGTAATCGGCGAAGGCCGAGACACCGAGGTGGTGGTTGATGCGCTCCCCCGTGGGCGTCCGCAACAGTGCTTCCCCGTGCAGCAGGTCACCGGAACCATTGACCTCTGCCGCGCGGTGGCAGAGGGCGGGCCTGCCGGACCGGCATGCCCGGCAGTCACCGCAGCTGGGGACGAAGACCAACACCACATGGTCGCCCACGGACACGTCCACCACGCCCTCGCCCACGGACAGCACGCGTCCCACCGCCTCGTGGCCGAGCGCCATGGGAAGCGGGCGGACCCGGGAGCCGTCCACCACGGACAGGTCCGAATGGCACAGGCTGGAGTAGGTGATGGCAACGCCCAGCTCGCCGGCACGGGGTTTGGGAGACTCCAGTTCCTCCACCACCAGGGGGTGGGCAGCCGCGTAGCGGGGCTGCCCCGATCCTGCCCCCGGCGCGGGGGCGGGAACGGTGGCATACAGGACGGCGGCCTTCATGCGGATCCTGCCTACTTCTTGTTGGCGGCGAGCAGGTCCGCGGTGCCCTGGGCGTCCGCCGCGTCCACGTCGTGGAGCGAGATGCCGCGGGTTTCCTTGAGGAAGAAGACGGCGACGGCGGTGACGGCACAGGCGAGGAGCAGGTAGATCGCCACGGGCAGGGAGGACTTGTAGGTGCCCAGGAGCGAGGCCGCGATGATCGGAGCCAGGGAACCGGCCACGATCGAGGTCACCTGGTAGCCCAGGGAGACGCCGGAGTAGCGCATCCGGGTGGGGAACATTTCCGCCATGATTGCCGGCTGGCCGGCGTACATGAAGGCGTGGAACACCAGGCCGATCATGATGGCGGCGAGGATGACGAAATCGTTCTTGGTGTCCATCATGGGGAAGGCGAAGAAGCCCCAGGTGGCAGCCATGATGGCGCCGGCCAGGTACACGGGCCTGCGGCCCAGGCGGTCAGAAAGCTTGCCGACCATCGGCACGACGGCGAAATGCAGGGCGTGCGCCAGCAGTAGCAGGAGGAGGATGCGCGTGGTGTCGGCCTGGACCACGGTCTTCAGGTAGGTGATGGAGAACGTCACCACGAGGTAATAGAGGATGTTCTCGGCGAAGCGCAGTCCCATGGCGGTGAAGACGCCCCTCGGGTAGCGCCGGAACACTTCGGCCACGCCGTAGCCCTTGTGGCCGGCGGCGACTTCCTTGCGGGCCTCCAGGAAGATGGGGGCGTCGTTGACCTTGGTGCGGATGTAGTAGCCGATCAGGACGATAACCGCCGACAGCCAGAACGCCACGCGCCAGCCCCACCCGAGGAAGGCGTCCTGGGTCAGGGTGGAGGACAGGATGAACAGCACGGCGGTGGCGAGCAGGTTGCCCAGCGGCACGGCGGACTGCGGCCAGCTGGCCCAGAAACCGCGGGACTTGCTGGGGCTGTGCTCTGCGACGAGGAGGACGGCGCCGCCCCATTCACCACCGACGGCGAAGCCCTGGGCGAACCGGAGGAACACCAGCAGCGCGGGCGCCCAGTAGCCGATCTGCGCGAACGTGGGCAGGCAGCCCATCAGGAACGTGGAAACACCCACCAGGATGATGCTCAGCTGCAGCAGCTGCTTCCGGCCGAACTTGTCGCCGAAATGGCCAAAGACGATGCCGCCGATGGGGCGGGCCACGAAGCCCACGGCGTAGGTGAGGAAGGCAGCGATAATGCCGTCCAGTTCCGTGCCGGCGTTGGGGAAGAAGGCCTTCCCGAAGACCAGCGTGGCGGCGGAGGCGTAGAGGAAGAACTCGTACCATTCCACGACCGTTCCGGCCATGGACGCCGTTACCACTTTCCTCAGGCCTGAGGCCTTGACATCGGTTTCCTCTGTGCGCCTTGCGGCGGAGCTTTCCGTACTCATGCGAACTCCTTCGGCGTCGTCGTCGACACCACTGGGACCAGTCGAAGGCAGCCGGGTGTGATGCACACCACGAATGCCGGATTTTTCGAGTATGGTCTGCCTGCGGTGCAACCTCAACGCCGATTAGTGCAGAAGGCCTCTGCATAATTGCACATGCGGCGGGGAAACGGGGGCTGCGCTAGACGAGGAAAGTGGTCCGCAGCTGGTGTCCGAGCTGCCCGATTTCGGTCAGGAACCCGTCGTGCCCGATCGGGGCCTGGATGACGTGGACGTCAACGTCCCCCGGAAGTGCCTGTGCAAGTTCCCTTGATTGGGACGGGAAGTAGAGCCGGTCCGAGTCCACGGCGGCCACGAAGAAGCGGGCGCTGGCGGCGGCCAGCGTCTCGGCCAGGGTCCCGCGGCCCCGGCAGACATCGTGGCTCATCAGCGCCTCGGTCAGCGCAATGTAGCTGTTGGCATCGAAGCGCCGGACGAGCTTGTTGCCCTGGTGGTCCAGGTAGCTTTCCACCTGGTAGCGGCCCCGTGCAGCGAGGACCTCACCCTGCAGCGGCGACTCGGCCGCCTGGGCAGCACGGCCGAACCGGCCTTCCAGTTCCGCCGCTGACCGGTAGGTGATGTGGGCGATGCGCCTCGCCAGCGCCAGCCCGTCTTCCGGACAGGGACCGCCGTAGTAGTCGCCGCCGTTGAAGTTCGGGTCCTGCCGGATGGCGAGGGTCTGGGCCTGGGCGAACGCGATTTGTTCGGCCGTGCTGGCTGCGCCGACGGAGATCACTGCGCAGCGCTGCACACGCTCGGGGTAGGTCACGGCCCACTCCAGGGCGCGGGCACCGCCCATGGAACCGCCAAGGACCGCATACCAGCTGCTGATTCCCAGCAGGTCCGCCAGCCGGGCCTCCGCCACAGTGCTGTCCCGGAGGGTCACCAGCGGGAAGCGAGAACCCCAGGGACGTCCGTCGGGGGCAGGTGAGGATGGTCCGGTGGAGCCGTAGCAGCCGCCCACGATGTTGATGGACACCACGAAGAACTTGTCCGTATCAACCGGTGCGCCGGGCCCGGCCAGCTGCTCCCACCAGCCTTCCTCGTCGGTGTCGCCGCGGGTCACGTGGGTGCTGCCGGTGAGGGCGTGTTCGATCAGGACCGCGTTGCTGCCGTCGGCGTTCAGTGTTCCCCAGGTTTCGTAGGCCAGCGTAACGTCGGGCAGGTAGCCCCCGGCTTCCAGTTCCAGTCCTCCAATGGAGGCGTAGCGGACAATTCCGTGTTCGGGGATGGTGGTACGGGCGACGGTAACCGTCATGGCAGGACCTCTTCTACGCGCTTGCCCGCCGTCGTCTGACCGGCAGGCCAGGTCTTCACCCGGGGCACCCCACCGCGGAAGGAGGGTTGCCGGCCAGCAAGCCGGGGCTGTCACTGGCACTCATGACCTGGTTCGAGTGTACGAAATACACCCCGCTCCGGACCAAGAGTGTGACTGGTTGTGACTTCCCCGGCTTGCCGGTGCATGTTTTTGCGTTGTGCGCTAGGCCTCTGCTGCGCCCTTGGCTGCCCGGAAGCCCGCTTCGAGGTCGGCAAGGATGTCATCGATGTGCTCCAGGCCCACGGAGAGGCGGACCAGCCCCGGAGTCACACCGGCAACCGCCTGCTGTTCCGGCGAGAGCTGGCTGTGGGTGGTCGACGCCGGGTGGATGACGAGCGAGCGGACGTCACCGATGTTGGCCACGTGGGAGTGCAGTTCCAGGGCGTCCACGAAGCGCTTGCCCGCTTCCGCGCCGCCGGCCAGATTGAAGGCGACGACGGCGCCTGTCCCCTTGGGACCGTACTTCCGGCCACGTTCGTACCAGGGGCTTGAGGGCAGCCCCGCGTAGGCGACGGATTCGACGTCGTCCCTTCCTTCCAGCCAGCGCGCCACTTCGGTGGCGTTGGCCACGTGGCGTTCCACGCGCAGGCTCAGCGTTTCCAGGCCCTGGGAAATCAGGAAGGCGTTGAAGGGCGAGACTGCCGATCCAAGGTCGCGCAGCAGCTGGACACGGGCCTTGAGGATGTAGGAAAGGTTGGCCCCGAGCGCGCCGCCCTCCCCCAGGTCGCGGGCATAGACGAGGCCGTTGTACGTGGGGTCCGGGGTGTTGAAGCCGGGGAACCGTTCCGGATCCTTGCTGAAGTCGAACTTGCCGGAATCGACGATGACGCCGGCGATGGCCGATCCGTGGCCGCCCAGGTATTTCGTCGCAGAGTGGATCACGATGTCTGCTCCCCACTCCAGGGGACGGATGAGGTACGGGGTGGACAGGGTGTTGTCCACAATGAGGGGCACGCCAGCCTGGTGGGCGACGCCGGAGATGCCTTCGATGTCCAGGACGTCCTGGCGGGGGTTGGACACCACCTCGCCAAAAAAGAGCTTGGTGTTCGGCTGCACGGCATCACGCCACTGGTCCAGGTTGTCCGGATCTTCCACGAACGTAACGGAGATGCCGAACTTCTTGAGAGTGTGGGCGAACAGGTTGTAGGTGCCGCCGTAAAGGCTGGGGCTGGCCACGATGTGGTCGCCGGCCTCGGCGATGTTCAGGACGGCGAAGGTCTCGGCCGCCTGCCCGGAGCTCAGCAGCAGCGCGGCGAGGCCGCCCTCGAGGCTGGCGATCCGCTGCTCCACGGCATCCTGGGTGGGGTTGCCGATCCTGGTGTAGATGGGCGCCAGTTCGGCCAGGGCGAAGCGGTTGGCGGCGCTTTCTGCCGTGGGAAAGACGAAGGACGTGGTTTGGTAGATAGGAAGCGCACGGGCACCCGTGGCGCTGTCCGCTTCCTGCCCCGCGTGGATCTGGCGGGTTTCGAAGGACCATCCGTTGGACATTCAAGGCTCCTTTGACATGGGCCCGGCATGCTGGGAGCACCTCGGGCCGCGCTTGCTGTCCGGCCGGCGCCGGACAACCAGGTCCTCACCCGGGGCACCCCACCGCGGATGGAGGGTTGCCGGCCAGCGAGCCGGGGCTTGGCGCTGGCACTCATGACCTGGGCCCAGTGTAGGAACAGAGCGGCCGTGGGGAACAGGATTGTGACGAACATGGTCCCGCGTCGTCCCGCCGATGTGGTCTTTCCCTTGCCTCCACGGAAGTTTCGCCAAAGTTCCACAGGGAACCCGCAGGATTCACCGAGGTTCGGCTGTTGTCCCCGGCCTGTCGGATAGATTCGCTGTGGGAAAGTTCCACAGCACAGTTCTCCAACGCACAAAAGGATCGGGATTCCGTTGCCCCAGTTGTTCCGCCAGGCTCTCCGCACCGTCCTGCCATCCTTGGCTGTTGGCCTCGTTGCCGTGGCAGGCGGGCTGGTGTCCCCGCCCGCGGCGTCGGCGGCTCCTGCCGCACCCGAAGCCAGCGACAACGGGCGCTACCTCGTGCGTTTCGCGGCCGGGACGGACGTTGCCGGCGAGGTGCGGTCCCTACGCGCCCAGGGCATCGGCGTCGTCCGTACGTTTGAAACGGTGCTGAAGGGCGCAGCCGTCCAGGCGACGGCCGCGCAGGCCGCCGCCATGATCCGTTCCGGACGGGCGATCGCCGTGGAACCCGACTATGCCGTCACGGTTTCGGAGACACAGCGGAATGCGCCCTGGGGACTGGACCGTTCCGACCAGATGGCACTTCCGCTTTCCGGGACCTACACGCCCCCGGCGTCCGGGCAGGGCGTCAGCGTCTACGTGGTGGACACCGGGATCCTCGCGTCGCACGTCGACTTCGGCGGCCGGGTTGCGCAAGGGTGGACCGCGAAGAATGACGGGCTCGGAACAAGCGACTGCAGCGGCCACGGTACGCACGTGGCCGGGACCATCGCGGGCTCGGTTTACGGTATGGCAAAATCCGCCACCCTCATTCCGGTGCGGGCACTCGCCTGCGACGGTAGCGGCCTCTACTCGGACGTGATTGCAGGGCTCGACTGGGTCGTTGCAAACCACCGCGACGGAGCGCCGGCCGTGGTGAACCTGAGTATTGGCGGCCCGGCGAGCAACACCCTCGACGCCGCGGTGCAGGCGGTCATCAGTGACGGCATTCCTGCGATTGTTGCTGCCGGGAACAGCGCCGTCGATGCATGCACCACTTCCCCATCGCGCCTGCCGGCGGCCGTCACAGTCGCTGCCAGCGATTCCTCGGACCGGCAGGCAAGCTTCTCCAGCTTCGGCAATTGCGTGGATTTGTACGCCCCGGGCGTGGGTATAACGTCCACCTGGTACACCTCCTCAACCGCTACCGCTTCACTCAGCGGGACGTCCATGGCAACCCCGCACGTGGCCGGCGCAGCAGCGCTCCTGCTGGCGAAGAACCCGTCACTGACCCCTTCCCAGGTTGCCTCGGCCCTGAATTCCTCGTCCGTCACCGGAACGATCGCCAATGCCAGTGCAGGAACACCCAACCGCCTGCTGCATGTAGTGCCGCCGACGGCGAACACCGGGACGTACGCCGTCCAGGGTCCCATAGCGGACAAGTACGCCGAAGTCTCCGGGATCGTGGGGCTTCCTATCGCCAATGAGGTTACGAACCAGCGGTTCGGCGGCTCGTACCAGGAGTTCGAGCACGGAATCATCGCTTACCTGCCCGGCTCGGCTGCCTTCGCGGTTGTCAACGGGATCAACACGACGTGGAAGGGCAGCGGCGCGCAGGACGGCGACCTTGGCTATCCGACGTCGGACGAATACTCACCGATGGCCGGTGGCGTCATGCAGAACTTCCAGTTCGGAAAGATCTCCTGGAACGCGGCCACGGGGTCCCGGATCACCAAGGGCGGCATCGGCGCCACCTGGGACAACGCCGGCGGCCCGCTCAGCGGCCTCGGCTACCCCACCACCGACGAGTATGCACCGATTCCCGGCGGCGTCATGCAGGGCTTCCAGTACGGCAAGATCTCCTGGAACGCCGCGACAGGCTCCCACATCACCAAGGGCGGCATCGGCGCCACGTGGGACAACGCCGGCGGCCCGGCCAGCGGCCTCGGCTACCCCACAACCGACGAAATCGGCGGCCTCGTGGGTGGCGGCGCGAAGCAGTACTTCCAGGGCGGAGAGGTGGTGTGGTCTCCCGCCGCGGGCGCACACGTTATTACCGGCGGCATCAGGTCCGCCTGGGTGGGCCAGGGCTCCGAGGGCGGCCGCCTCGGCTACCCGACCACCGGAGAATACCCCGCCGGTGGCGGCGCCTATTCCCAGGACTTCCAGGGCGGCCGGATCACCTGGCGCTCGGGAAGCGTGGGGATCGCGTACGCCTGACAGGACCTACGGGCTCAACAAAAAGCTGCCGGCGCCGGAAGATCCGGCGCCGGCAACCGAGGCCGAATCCAGTAAGGGTACCCTTAGCTGAGAGCCGGATCACAAAGTGCCAAGATGTTGGCATGCGCATGGATCACGTCTCTTACGCCTGTGAACACGATGGCCTCGCGGCCACTACCGAACGTATTTCATCTGCCCTCGGCGTTGAGGCAGTGAAGGGCGGGGTCCACCCCCGGTTCGGAACCCGGAATATGATCATCCCGCTCGCCGGGCACAAGTACCTTGAAGTTGTGGAGGTCCTGGACCACCCGGCATCGGACAAAGCCCCCTTCGGACAGGCAGTGCGTGCCCGTTCGGCAGCCGGGGGCGGCTGGATGGGCTGGTGCGTCGAAGTGGACGACCTCGCCCCCTTCGAAGAGCGCCTGGGCCGCGCCGCCGTCAACGGAAACCGCAAGTTCCCTGACGGCCGCGAGCTGGTCTGGAAGCAGATCGGCATCCTGGGCCTTATCGCCGACCCCCAGGTTCCCTACATGCTCAAGTGGGAGGGCGACCCCTCACTGCATCCGTCCAACGCCTACGCGAGCAACGTCAAGATGAGCTCCCTGACCATTGCCGGTTCCGCAGAACGCGTGACCGAATGGCTGGGCGAGCCCGTGGAGCGGCCGCTGGAAGACGTCGCGGTGGACTGGGTTGCCCCGCACGGCACTCCGGGGATCATGTCCGTGACGTTCGAAACCGCCAACGGGGCAGTCACCATCTGACCCTCCTGCCACCCCATCCCCGCATCCGTGTGGGGATGGCTACCCGGGCTTGTGCCTGGACCAGCTTCGGCCGCCATTTGGTGGTGACAACGGCGTCACCACCAAATGGCGGCCGAATTCATTTAGACAATGAGTACGACGGCGGCCTGCGGGAAATTGCCTCGCGACGGTCCTGCTGGGGCCGGGCGGCGGCTCAACTAACAATGTCGGACCCCTGCTGGATGATGTTCGTATGGGAATCAGCGGCGGTTCAGTGGCGGGGATGGAGGGTGTTCGTGCCTCTGTTGCTGCCCTTGATGCGCTGTTCCTGGAGGAGGATGGGCTAGGTTCCGGTGATAGTTCTGCCGCTGGTGCTGATGGTCGCGATGACGGGGTAGATGTGTTGCAGCGGCAGTACGAGATCCGGCTGGAGCGGCTAGGACTCGTGTCCCGCCTGGAGGGCCAGCTCGCCGCGGTGAAAGCACAGGATGCCTCGGAGTGCCTCCGGATCCAGCAGGCGATGACCCCGCCGGACGCGTCCGTGCCGGAACGCACCTACGCCGAGATGTCCGCGGTGGAGGAGATCGCCGGGGTCCTGACCATCAGCTCCGCGGCAGCAGGGGCGTTCGTCCACCAGTCGCAGCAGGTCTGCGCGCTGCCGCCGGTCATGCACGCACTGGCTGCCGGGACGGTGTCGTGGCAGCACGCCAAGGTCATCGTGGATGAAACCGACGGCCTCAGCCCAGCCGGTGCTGCGTCGCTTGTGGCGCACTTCTTCGACCCCGACGCCCCGAACCCGGCCCGCGGCGCCGCCCCCGGGAAGCTGGTCCCGTCACGGTTCCGTGCCAAAGCCCGCGCCTGGCGCGAACGCCACCACCCCGAGTCTTTGGAGAAGCGGCACGCCAAAGGGATCTCCGACCGGCGCATGGAATACCGGCCCGACCGGGACGGCATGGCCCGGATCACGCTCCACCTGCCCGGCGACACCGCCAGCGCGATCTGGAACCGCACCACCGCCATCGCCCGCGGCCTCCAAGGCCCCACCGAACCCCGCACCATCACCCAACTCCGCCCCGACATCGCCGCCAGCGTGCTCCTCGGCGACGGAACCGTCAGCTCCGGCGACACGGGCTTCGGCGATGGCAGTTCCCCGCAACCAGGAACCACGGCCCTCGGCCAGGTCCCCGTCCCGAGGGCCGACGTGCTGGTGATGGTTCCGGTGTTCTCCGCCCTCGGCGTCACCGACGAACCCGCGATCCTCGACGGCCACGGACCGATCCCGGCCTCCATGGCCCGCAAACTTCTCGCCGACGGCGCCGACTCGTTCTACCGTGTCCTCGTCGACCCCAGGGACGGGGCGCCACTGGAGATCGGGCGGAAGAGCTACCGGCTCCCGGAGGCAGTCAAGCGGTGGATCCGGATGCGGGATGGCAAGTGCACCTTCCCCGGCTGCAGCAACCGATCACTGGACAATGACACCGACCACCTCACCGCCTGGCAGAACGGCGGCACCACCGGCGCCGCCAACCTGGGACAACTCTGCCCCAAACACCACCGCCTCAAACACAGCACCGGCTGGACCCCCACCCCCGCCACCACCAACGAACCACCCGGCTGGACCTCCCCAACCGGCCGCCACTACCCAGCCGAACAACACGACCCAGAACCAACACACTGGCCACCCGATGCACTGCGCACTGGGTCGCCCGGAGAAGTGCCGGAGTGGCCCGACCCGCCACCCGAAGAGCCACCCGAAGGGAATCTGCTCGACCCTCATCACTTCTGCCCCTCAGATCCGCTATGGGAGGAGTTCTACGCCCTGCCGTTCGTGTTGCCGCCCGACCCTCAGTCGGACTGGTGGTTGCTCTTGGCCCAAGGCTGAGCGCCGGCAGATGGCGAATCGCGGGGCGAAGCGTGCCGCGTGGTGCCCGCAGCGTTGCTTGGGTGGCGCAGCGTTGCTTGGGTGACAGTGCACAGAAGTCCGGCGGCGGGATATTCATCGCCGCCGACGCGCCTTACCCCAGCCCCACTGCCTTGCCAAAGAGGCTGAACCCGACGAAGGCCACGATGTCGAGCAGCGCGTGGGCGATGACCAGCGGCATGACGCGCCTGGTGCGGGTGTAGATCCAAGCGAAGACGACCCCCATGACCGCATTGCCGATGAAGGGCCCGAAGCCCTGGTACAGGTGGTAGCTTCCGCGGAGCAGCGAGCTCAGGGCGATGGCCAAGGGCGTGCTCCAGCCGAACTTCCCGAAACGGTCCAGGAGGTAGCCCACCACAATGACTTCCTCCACGATGCCGTGCCGGACGGCGGACAGGATCAGGACAGGGACGGTCCACCAGTAGGCATCCAGGCCACTGGGGATGATGGCGGTGGTGATTCCCAGCGCCCGGCCCGCGGCGTAGAGCCCCAGGGATGGAATACCGATCAGCGCTGCCAGCCCCAGCCCCTGCAGCACATCCTTCCCCGGCCGTGCGAAGTTGAACCCAAGTTTCCGGAATGCGGAGCCCGGGCTGCCGGCATCGCCCGTGGCAACCTGGCGATGGTCCGTAAGGAAGTAGAGGACCAGCATGACGGGCACCAGGGCGAAAACGATGTCCAACAGCTGGTAGGTCAGGTCGAAGTACTCGCGCGTGCTCTGCGACCGGTTCAGCGTGGACGTGCCCTGGGCCAGCGGCGCCCGGGTCATCTTGTCCAGCAACTGCACCACGGAATAGACGGCGGACTGCCCCAGGGACAAGCCCAGGACTATCCAGACTTCGAGCCGCAGGCGACGGCGGGCAGGAACCAGCATGTTCCCATCTTGCCTGCAGTTTCTGGATTCGGCCTGATGGAACTGCCCGCCTGGTGAATCTGCCGGCAGCCGGGTACCCAACGAGTCAGGCCTGTGCGACGATCACTTCCGTGCCGTTGGCTTCGAAGGCTGCCTTGTCGCGGGGTGAAATGCCGGAGTCGGTGATCAGCCGGGTGAAGTTGTAGCCGTCCATGGTGGCGAAGGCCCGGACACCCACCTTCGAGGAGTCGGCGATGACATAGGAGACCCGGGCGCGGCTTGCCAGCAGGGCGTTGACCGAGGCCTCCCCCTCCCCCGTATTGGTAGGGCCCACTTCGGGATCGATCCCGTTGACTCCGATGAAGGCGATATCCAGCACCACCTTCTGCATGATGATGTCCGTATAGGGACCCACCAGTTCATAGGACCGTGGGTTGAGGATCCCGCCGGTCACCATGACTTTGATGTTGGGCCGCACCGCCAACTGCCCGGCGATGTTAATCGCATTCGTAACCACAGTGAGGGTGGGCTGGTTGGAAGGTGCGTTAAGGTCTTCGCGCGTGGCCAGGATCTGCGCGAGCGCCGTACTGGTGGTGCCCCCGCACAGGCCGATGACAGCGCCCGGCCTGATCAGTGCCGAGGCGCATTGGGCAATCTGTTCCTTCGCCTCGGCGTGGTCATCCCGGTTGTAACGGCCGGGCAGGTCGTACGCGAGGGCGCCCGTGGTTGCGCCGCCCCGGGTGCGGGTGAGCAGGCGCCGCTTGGCGAGGCTGTCGAGGTCGCGGCGGGCAGTGGCAGGCGAGACGTTGAGGGTGCTGACGATCTCGTCCACCTCCACCTGTCCCGTCCGGGCCAGCAGGTCGAGAATCGCCGTGAGCCGGTCGGTACGGGTCATGCAGGGGGCCTTTCGATAGTCCAGCCACCGCTTCCGATGACGCTTGATGATTATAACCCAGCGAAAATAATCAAAAAACGTCAAAACAAGCTGTGACTGTTACCGCGCCCTGACTCCTGCCCGCCACACAGCGTACGTCAACGGCATCCCCGGGCGGTAAGCGAGATGCGTGGCAGAGGGTGCGTTCAGCAGGTGGAGGTCCGCCCGGTGTCCCACGGCGATGGATCCTACGGCGTGTTCGCCGTCGGCGTCGGGGCCGGCCTCCCTGTGGAGCGCGAGTGCACCGCCGTAGGTCGCCGCGCGGACGGCCTCGTGCACGCTCAGGTTCATTTGCAGTACTGCGGTGGTGACGCAGAAGGCCATGGAGCTGGTGTAAGACGTTCCCGGGTTGCAGTTGGACGCCAGCGCCACTTGCACGCCCGCATCCAGGAGGGCACGGGCGGGTGCCAGCGGCTGGCGGGTGGAGAGGTCGCAGGCGGGAAGGACTGTGGCCACGGTCCCGCGCTCCCCTGTTCCGGTGGCGGGGTCCCAGCCCGACCAGGACGCAGCCAGGGCCTTGACGTCCTGCGCGGCCAGGTAGTTGACGTGGTCCACGCTCGCCGCGCCCAGCTCCACGGCCAACTGCACGCCGGGGCCCTCGCCGAGCTGGTTTCCGTGGACCCGCAGGCCCAGTCCGGCGTCCCGGCACGCGAGGAGCACCCGACGGGACTGTTCGGCCGTGAAGGCACCTTCCTCGCAAAAGACGTCGGCCCACTGGACATACGGGCGGACAGCGGCGAGCATGGGTCCGCACACCAGGTCGGTATAGGCGCCGGCGTCCTGCCCGGCGGGGACCAGGTGGGCGCCGAGGAAGGTCACCTGGTCTGCAACGGTCGATGCGATGCGGGCACTGCGGGCCTCGTGTTCCACGTCCAGGCCATAGCCGGTCTTGGTTTCCAGGAACGTCGTGCCCTGCGAGACGGCCTCAGCCACCCTGCCCATCGCCAACCGCGTGAGGTCGAAATCCGCCGTTGCCCTGGTGGCGTTCATGGTCACCGCGATTCCGCCGGCCGAATAGGACTCCCCTGCCATCCGCGCTTCGAACTCCGCCGTCCGGTCACCGGCGAAAAGCAGGTGGGTATGGGAGTCCACCCAGCCCGGGAGCATGGCCCGCCCCCCGGCGTCGACGGCGTCATCCGCGGCGGGTGCGTCGGCCGCGGCACCGATCCACGAGATGCGTTCCCCTTCGATCACCACCGCGGCATCCTTCAGGACCCGGTGCTCCAGGTCCTGCGTCATCAGCTCGGCAATATTCGTGATCAGGGTGCTCATGGAACCATTCTTCAGCGCCGGATCGACCAGCGGGTGGCGGCCAGGGCCTGCGCTGTCCGGGATTCCGGACCCGCGGAGTCCGTGCCAGCCGTGACCGGCCCGGCGGAACCCGGCCCGCCTGAGGTTCCCTGCCCCGCAAGGATCTGCTCCGCGGCAAGCTCGGCGATCGCTGAGGACGTTTGGAACCCGTACCCGCCCTGCCCGGCGAGCCAGTAGAAGCCGGGCGCTTCGGCGTCGAACCCTGCCACCGGCACGCCATCCGCGGCCTCCGTACGCAGTCCGGTCCATGCGCGGCGGATCCCGGTGATCCCGAGGCGCGTCATCGAATTCAGCCGTTCCACCAGACGCTCCACATCCCCGGGCCGGGGCCGGGCATCCTCCGGGCCGCTGGGTTCGGTTTCCGACGGTGAAATCAGCACGTCCGCCCCTTCGGGCCGGAAGTAGAAGGAGTTGTCTGCCGCGGCCACCATCGGACTGGACAGCGGCAGGGGATGCCCGACGGCGGCAATCGCCGCGGTGCGCCGGTACGGCTGCAGCCCCAGCTTCTCCACGCCGCTGAGCACCGCGAGTTCGTCCGCCCAGGCACCTGCGGCGTTGACCAGGACGCCCGCTTCGAAACCCTCAGCACCCGCCCCCACCTGCCATCCGGAACCCAGCCGCTGCGCCGAGTGGACCCGGGCGCCGGTGATAATGTCCGCTCCGGCGGAGGCCGCCCGCTCCCGGTGGTCCTCCAGCAGCAAGGGCGCGTTGCAGCCGAACGAGCCGGTGTCCAGCCCCGCCGCCTCGAAGGTGCCCGGCACCAGCGCCGGGCACAACTCAACCGCGCGGTCCACGGTGATCGGCTGCATGTGGCCACTGGCCTCCGCAGCCACATCGGCCGCCGAGCCGACGAGCATGAAGCTGCGCGGCACCAGGACAGGCCCGGGCAGTTCCTTGTCGCGGGCGGCGATCAGTTCAAGCGTCCGCAGGGTGAGTTCCTGCACCACCGGCGGCCCGTAGCTGGGAATCAGCTGGCGGGCCGAACGGGAGGACGTGTGGTACGCCAGCTCCTGTTCAGCCTCCACCAGCGCAACGCTGCAACGGCCGGCCAGGGCGGACGCCAGGGACAGGCCGGCAATGCCGCCGCCCACAATCAGGACATCGTAATGAGCTGCCATCGGTCCATCCTGACAGAGTTTCGGCCTGCTGGAACCCGCCTGCCGAAAAGCCCCTCAGCCTTCCATCTCGGCACGGCTGGCAACGAAGGCACGCACGCACGCTTCGACGTCGTCCGCTGAGTGCGCGGCCGATAGCTGGACGCGGATCCGGGCGGCACCCCGCGGAACCACCGGGAAGCTGAACGCGGTGACGAACACGCCGTGCTGCAGCATCCCGTCGGCGATCCTGGCGGCCATGACGGCGTCGCCGAACATGACCGGAACGATGGCGTGCTCGCCGGGCAGCAGGTCGAACCCTTCCTCCGTCATCCGGCGGCGGAACAGCGCCGCGTTCTCGAATAGCCGGCGCCGCAGGTCGGCCGAGTTCTCCACCAGGTCCAGGGCCTTGAGCGTGGCGGCGACGATGGCGGGGGCCACAGAGTTGGAGAAGAGGTAGGGCCGCGCCTTCTGCCGGAGCATGGCGACAATCTCGCTGCGGCCGGACACGTATCCGCCGGACGCTCCGCCCAGGGCCTTGCCGAACGTTCCGGTGTAGATGTCCACCCGGTCCGATACGCCGGCGTGTTCCGGAGTGCCGGCACCGGTGGCACCCATGAAGCCGACGGCGTGCGAGTCGTCCACCATGACCAGGGCACCGTACTTCTCGGCGAGGTCGCAGATGGCTTCCAGCGGGGCCAGGAAGCCGTCCATGGAAAACACGCCGTCGGTGACGATGATCTTCCGGCGGGCATCCTGCGCTTCCTGCAGCCGCGCCTCGAGCTCCGCCATGTCCTGGTTGGCGTACCGGTAGCGGCGGGCCTTGCACAGGCGGATGCCGTCGATGATGGAGGCGTGGTTGAGGGCGTCGGAGATGATGGCGTCCTCCGCGCCGAACAGGGATTCGAAGACGCCGCCGTTGGCGTCGAAGCAGCTGGAGAACAGGATGGTGTCCTCGGTGCCCAGGAACTTCGACACCCTCGCTTCGAGTTCCAGGTGCAGGTCCTGGGTGCCGCAGATGAAGCGGACGCTGGCCATGCCGAAGCCGCGCTCATCCAGGGCCGCCTTGGCCGCGCCGATCATGTCCGGGTGGTCCGCCAGGCCCAGGTAGTTGTTGGCGCAGAAGTTCAGCACGTCAGCACCCGGGGACCCGATCCGGCCGGCAGTGATGTGGCTGGACTGCGGCGAGGTGATGGCGCGTTCGGTCTTGTAAAGCCCCGCGGTGCGGATGTCGTCCAGCTCTTCGCGCAGCTGGTCCTTGATGGAGTTGTACATGGTGGTTCCTTACAGTCGGGTCCAGTCAAGGACAACTTTGCCGCCTCCGCCGCTGCGGGCGATATCGAAGCCCTTCTCCCATTCCGTGGCCGGAAGGGTGTCGGTGACCACGGCGGAGATTCCGGCGTGCAGCACCGGGTTGGAGGACAGCATGGCGCTCATGGCGTACCAGGTTTCATACATTTCCCGGCCGTAGATGCCCTTGAGCGTGAGCATGTGCGTGACCACCTTGCCCCAGTCGATGGTGATCTCCTGGCTGGGCAGGCCCAACATGGCGATCCGGCCGCCGTGGTTCATATTGTCGATCATCTCAGGCAGGGCGGAGGGATGGCCGGACATCTCCATTCCGACGTCGAAGCCTTCGCGCATGCCCAGCTCACGCTGGGCGTCGCGCACCCGGGTGGTGGAGACGTCGATGGCAAGATCGGCGCCAAGCTGCCGGGCCAGTTCCAGGCGGGGCCGGGAGACATCCGTGATGGCGATCTTGCGTGCGCCTGCATGCCGGGCCACCGCGATGGCCATCAGTCCGATGGGACCCGCGCCGGTGATCAGCACATCCTCGCCCACCAGCGGAAAGCTCAGGGCCGTGTGCGTGGCGTTGCCGAAAGGATCGAAGATGGCGCCAAGTTCGGGCGTGACGGAAGGGTCATGGTGGACCCAGACGTTGGTTTCGGGGATCACCACGTACTCGGCGAAGGCGCCGTCACGCTGCACTCCGACGCTGACGGTGTGGATGCACATCTGCCGGCGCCCCGCGCGGCAGTTCCGGCAGATGCCGCAGACGATATGGCCCTCGCCGGAAACCCTGTCGCCTACCTTGACGTCGCGGACCTCCCAGCCGACTTCCACCACTTCGCCGTAGAATTCATGCCCTGCGATGAGGGGAGCCTCGATCATCCCCTGGGCCCAGGAGTCCCAGGACCGGATATGCAGGTCCGTGCCGCAGATGCCGGTGGTCATGACGCGGATCTTGACGTCCGCCGGGCCGGCCTCGGGTTCGGGCCGGTCCACCATCTCGAAGCCGGCCTGCGGACCGGGCTTGTACAGGGCCTTCATTGGCTTCCTTAGTTGTTGTGCTGCGCTTTTCCCTGCTTCGGCAGGGGTACTGTCCTCCTCATTAGAGCCCCCTAAATTCATTAGCACAACAGGAATTTTCTCAATCAACGATGTAGGCAGAACTTACGCATAGACTTGCGTCATGGAGATTCACCAGCTCGAGATCCTGCGGGAACTGGGTGCACTCGGCAGCGTGAAGGCCGTGGCCGATACCCTCATGGTCACGCCATCGGCGGTCTCGCAGCAACTGGCCCACCTGCAGCGCACCGTCGAGGTGCCGCTGACGCGCAAGGAGGGCCGGAATCTGGTCCTCACGGAGGCCGGCCAGGTGCTTGCCGACGCCGGCGCCGCCGTCGTCAGTGCCATGGCCGAGGCCCGCAGCGCGTTGGGCACCTATCACGGCTCGCAGGCGGGGAGGGTGACGGTCAGTGGCTTCCACAGCGCGGGGCAGGCCCTGTTCGCGCCGCTGGCGCGGATGCTGGACCGGCCCGGGCACCCGCGGATCGAACTGTCCGACGAGGATGTTGCCCAGCAGGACTTCCCCGCCCTGACGGCCCGGTATGACCTGGTACTGGCCCACCGCATGGACCACAGCCCGCGCTGGCCCGCCGAACGCGTGGCCGTGATCCCCCTGGCGCACGAACCGCTGGACGTGGCCCTGCCCGCGGCGCACCCGCTGGCCGGGAAGGACGCTGTGACGGCGGACGACGTCGGCGGCGAGGCATGGGTGACCAGCCACCCCGGCTACTCCCCCGCCGATGTCCTGGCCGCCATTGCGGCAGTGTCCAGCCGGGAGCCGAACATCGTCCACCGGATCAACGACTACTCCACAGTGGCAGCCCTCGTGGCAACGGGCGGCGTGGTGGGCCTGCTGCCCCGGTACACCGCGGGACCGGTCCTCAACCGGGACATCGTTTTGCGGCCCTTGGAAGGCATCAGCACCCGCCGCCGGATCGACCTGCTGGCCAGGCCTGAGAACCTGAAGCGGAGGTCCGTCGTCATGGTCTGTGAGTCACTGGAGGACATCATGGCGGGGCTGGTGCAGCAGGGCTGACCCAACTGACTAGCACCAAGTCTCGTTTTGGACGTTCACAACGACACTTGCGGCAACCTACATGTTGTGGCCCTTGCCGTGTCCATGGCCACGGCCCAGCCCAAGGCCCGGGCCGTCACCGGCGCCCTTGACGATCCTTTTGGCCGTGGCCGTATCGCCGTCCTTGACGCCGGCAATGCGCACGGTGTCGCCGGCGGCGATATCCGTGATGGTTCCTTCCGTGGGCTTAAGCCGCCTGCCGTCGTCGCCCGCTGCTCCTGAACCGCCCGTATCCCCTGTCCCTTCGGCAGCCGGGGCGGGAATGCTGATGATCCTGGTGTCGCCGTTGACGGTGTACGTCCTGGAATATCCGTCTTCGCTCTTGACGGTGATGGCCGTGTCGGTGACAGCTTCCACGGTGCCGCGCTGTTCCACCACGGTTTGAAAGCTTCCGTCGGGGTTCTTCACCACGCCTTCGCCATGCAGGGGCTGCGGCCGCTGGGCTTTACGGTCCTGCTTGTCAGGCTTGTTGTGTCCGGGAGCGTTGCCTGAATTACCCGGCGCCGATGGTGATGACTGTGAGGGTGATGGGCTCGGTGTGGGCCCGCCTGTGGCGGACCAGGCCAGCGCAGCACCGGTCCCGGTCAGCGCCAGGGCTACCGCACCGGCAAGTGCCGCCCTGCGCATCGTCATTGGTTCCCGGACCGCCATGGCTGTTCCTTCCGCACGCTGCCGGGGCACCGGCGCCCCGTGGGCTCCAGTGTAAGTCTGCCGGGCGTCAGCGGCCACGCGTACTTTGGGGCGCCGCGGCCTGCGTACCCGTGGTTAACGCGAATCCGGGCCGAAGCGAACGCCGTTGGAAAACCCAACAGCGCTGGCTGCGGCCCGGACCGGGAGGAAACGCTAGACGGTGACGCCGAGCTTCTCCAGGATCAGTTCACGTACGCGGCCGGCGTCGGCCTGGCCGCGGGTGGCCTTCATGACCCCGCCCACGATCGCGCCGATGGCCTGCACCTTGCCGCCGCGGATCTTGTCCGCGACGTCCGGCTGGGCCGCGAGTGCGGCGTCGATGGCTTCGAGCAGGGGCCCGTCGTCGGACACGACGGCGAGGCCGCGCTTTTCGACGATCTCCTCCGGTGTGCCTTCACCGGCGAGCACGCCGTCCAGCACTTGGGACGCCATCTTGTTGTTGATCTTGCCGGCTTCCACCATGCCGGCCAGTTCCACGATGGTGGCCGGCTGCACGCCGAGCTGGCCGGGGTCAACGTCCGCGGCCTTGGCGCGGCCCACGATCTCGCCCATCCACCACTTGCGGGCCACCGAAGCGGAGGCGCCGGCAGCGATGGTTTCCTCGATCTCGTCCAGGACGCCGGCGTTCACTACGTCGCGGAACTCGAGGTCGGAGTAGCCCCAGTCAGCCTTCAGCCGCTTGCGCCGCTCCGCCGGCGGCTCGGGCAGCGTGGCGCGCAGCTCCTCGACCCATTCGCGGGAGGCGACCACGGGGACGAGGTCCGGTTCCGGGAAGTAGCGGTAGTCGTCGGCGTCGGACTTGGCACGGCCGGAAGTGGTGGTGCGGGTGTCCTCGTGCCAGTGGCGGGTTTCCTGGACCACGGGCTCGCCGGCGTCCAGGACGGCGGCGTGGCGCTGGATCTCATAGCGGACGGCATGTTCGACGGCGCGCAGCGAGTTCACGTTCTTGGTCTCGGAGCGGATGCCGAAGCGTTCGCGGCCGTGCGGGCGGAGCGAGACGTTGGCGTCGCAGCGGACGTTGCCGCGTTCCATCCTGGCATCGGAAACACCGAGGTTCTTCACGATCTCGCGGACGGCAGCCACGTACGCCTTGGCCAGTTCCGGGGCTCGGGAACCGGCGCCCTCGATGGGCTTGGTCACGATCTCCACCAGCGGCACGCCGGCGCGGTTGTAGTCCACCAGCGAGAAGTCGGCGCCCTGGATCCGGCCGGTGGCACCGCCCATGTGGGTCAGCTTGCCGGCGTCCTCCTCCATGTGCGCGCGCTCGATCTCCACGCGGAACACGGTGCCGTCCTCGAGTTCCACGTCCAGGTAGCCGTCATAGGCAATGGGTTCGTCGTACTGGGAGGTCTGGAAGTTCTTGGGGGTGTCCGGGTAGAAGTACTGCTTCCGGGCGAAGCGGCAGGACTCCGCGATCTTGCAGTTCAGCGCAAGGCCGATCTTGATGGAGGACTCGATGGCGGTTTTGTTCACCACCGGCAGGACACCCGGCATGCCGAGGTCCACCTCGTTGACGTTCGTGTTGGGCTCGTCGCCGAACACGTTGGGCGCGGAGGAGAACATCTTGGTCTTGGTGTTGAGCTCCACGTGGACCTCGAACCCGAGGACGGGATCGTACTTCTCCATGGCCTCTTCGAAGCTCAGGACGTGGTCAGTGCTCATTATTTTGCCTCCTGGGTTTCGAGGGGCGCTGAAGCGGCAAGTTCGGGGGCCTGGGCAAGCAGCGGCCCGCCCCACTTGGCCTCAAGCAGCGATTCAAGGACGGCGCCCACGCGGTACAGGCGGGCGTCCTCGCGGGCCGGCGCGAGCAGCTGGATGCCGACGGGAAGCCCGTCCTCGTCCGCCAGGCCGCCGGGCAGCGACAGGCCGGGTACGCCGGCTAGGTTCGCGGGAATGGTGGCGACGTCGTTGAGGTACATCGCCAGGGGGTCGTCCAGCTTCTCGCCAAGCCGGAAAGCCGTGGTGGGGGCGGTCGGCGAGATCAGCACGTCGGCCACCGTGAACGCGGCGTCGAAGTCGCGCTGGACCAGGGTGCGCACCTTCTGTGCCGAGCCGTAGTAGGCGTCGTAATAGCCTGCGGACAACGCGTAGGTGCCCAGGATGATGCGGCGCTTGACCTCGTCACCGAAGCCGGCGGCGCGGGTGGCACCCATGACGCGTTCAATGGTCATGGGCCCTTCCTCGGGCAGGACGCGCAGGCCGTACCGGACGCCATCGAACTTGGCGAGGTTGGAGGACGCCTCGGACGGCATGATCAGGTAGTAGGCGCCCAGGGCGTACTGGAAGTTGGGGCAGGAAACCTCGACGATTTCGGCGCCGGCTTCCTTGAGCAGCTCCAGGGATTCGTTGAAGCGGTTTTCCACCCCGGCCTGGTAGCCCTCGCCGTGCAGTTCCTTGATGATGCCGATCCGCAGGCCTTCGACATTGCCGGTCCTGGCGGCGGCCACGAGGTCGGCCAGGGGTTCGGGCAGGGAGGTGGAATCGCGGGGATCATGCCCGCCGATGACCTGGTGCAGCAGTGCGGAGTCCAGCACCGTCCGGGTGACCGGGCCGATCTGGTCCAGCGAGGACGCCATGGCGATCGCGCCGTAGCGGGAGATGCTGCCGTAGGTGGGCTTGACGCCCACGGTGCCCGTGACGGCGCCGGGCTGGCGGATGGATCCGCCGGTGTCCGTGCCCAGGGCCAGGGGTGCCTCGAACGCGGCAACAGCAGCAGCCGAGCCGCCGCCGGAGCCGCCGGGGATCCGGTCCAGGTCCCACGGGTTGCGGGTGGGGCCGTAGGCGGAGTGCTCGGTGGAGGAGCCCATGGCGAACTCATCCAGGTTGGTCTTGCCGAGGATGGGCATCTTCGCGGCGCGCAGGCGCTCCACGACGGTTGCGTCGTAGGGGCTGTGCCAGCCCTCGAGGATCTTCGAACCGGCCGTGGTGGGCTGGCCGATGGTGACGATGAGGTCCTTGACGGCGATGGGGACGCCGGCCAGGACGTGCAGGGCTTCGGCCTCGGCACCGCCGGCGGCGCGGATGGCGTCCACCTCGGCGGCGACGGCGAGTGCTTCGTCGGCGTTGACGTGCAGGAACGCGTTGACGCCGCGTTCGCCGCCGTCCACCTGGGCGATCCGGTCCAGGTAGGCCTGGGTGGCCTGGACGGAGGTGACCTCGCCGGCCGCGAGCTTTTCAGCCAGCTGCGCGGCGGACAGGCGGATCAGGGCGTCGGCGCTGAGGCCGGTGGGGTTCTGTTCAGTCATGGTTATGCCTCATCCAGGATGGCCGGGACCTTGAAACGGTTCTCTTCGGAATCCGGGGCGCCGGAGAGTGCCTGTTCCGCCGTGAACGTGTGCCCCACCACGTCCTCGCGGAAGACATTGCTGAGCGGAATGGGGTGGGAGGTGGCCGGGACGTCATCCCCGGCGGCCTCGCTGACGGACTTGACCGAATCGACGATGACGGCGAGTTCGCCGGCCATCCTGTCCAGCTCTTCGGCACTCATCTCAATGTGGGCGAGCCGCGCCAGATGCGCCACGTCGTCCCGGTTGATCGCAGCCATGGATCTCCCCTGCAAAGTTCGAATTGTTTTCCGATCCAGTCTAGTGGGGAAACGCAGATGCCCGTCTGACGGCCCCCAGCGGGCGTCAGACGGGCACCTTCGATGCCTGGTCCTGCCGCTGGGACAGGGAGCGCAGGCAGCTACAGACTAACCGATACCGATGGCTCCGGTCAGCATGCCGACGCCCAGCATTACGAGGGAAATGACGGCGGTGCGCCAAAGCACCTTCTTGTGGTGGTCACCGAGGTCCACCTTGGCCAGCGAGACGAGCAGCAGGATGGCCGGAACCAGCGGGCTCTGCAGGTGGAACGGCTGGCCGGTGATGGAGGCACGGGCCATGTCCGCGGCGCCGACACCGTAGTGGGCGGCGGTCTCGCTCAGGACCGGCAGGACGCCGAAGTAGAAGGCGTCATTGCTCATGAAGAACGTCATGGGGATGCTCAGGACCCCGGTGATGACGGCCATGAACGGGCCCATGGAGGACGGGATGATCTGGACCAGCCATGCGGACATGGCTTCGACCATGCCGGTGCCCTTCAGCACGCCGGTGAGGACGGCGGCGGCCATGACCATGCTGACCACGGCCACGATGGACGGTGCGTGTGCCAGCAACTGCGTGCCCTGGTCCTTGACCTTCGGGAAGTTGGCCAGCAGGGCGACGGCGGCCCCCACCATGAACACGAACGGCAGCGGGACGACGTTGGCCACGAGCACCACCATCACGGCGACGGTCAGGGCCAGGTTGAACCAGAACAACTTGGGCCGCAGGGTGCTGCGGTTGGGGTCCAGCGCAGTGTCCGCCATGGCCGAGTCGTGTTCGTCCACCAAGGCTTCCGTGCGTTCCAGGACTGCCACCGAACCACCAGCGGGGGCTGCTCCGCCGGGATTGACGCCGTTGCGACCGCGGGCGGTTCCGGCACCGGAGCCGACATTTCCTCCTGCCGGGGTGCCGCCGTCGAACTCCTCTGCAGTGTCAGGCACCCCCCAGATCTCCGGTGCGGTGGCACGCAGGCGGTTGCGCTCCTGCAGGCCCAGCAGCCAGGCGAAGGCGAACACGACCACGAGGCCGGCCACCAGGGACGGGATCATGGGGACGAAGACGTCGTTGACGTCGATCTTCAGGGCGGTGGCGGCGCGGGCCGTGGGACCGCCCCAGGGCAGGATGTTCATGGTGCCGTTGGCCAGGCCGGCCACGCAGGTGAGGACCACGGGGCTCATCTTCAGGCGCAGGTAGACCGGAAGCATGGCGGCGGTGGTGAGGATGAACGTTGTGGATCCGTCACCGTCCAGTGACACGGCGGCCGCCAGGATGGCGGTGCCCAGGACAACCTTGGCGGGGTCGTTGCCCAGCTTCCGGAGGATGAACTTGACCAGAGGGTCGAACAGTCCGACGTCGATCATCAGGCCGAAGTAGATGATGGCGAACATCAGCAGGGCCGCTGTGGACGTCATGGACTTCATGGAGTCCATCACCATGTCGCCGATGCCGAGGCCGGCCCCGGCGAAAAGGCCAAAAACAGTGGGGACGATGATCAACGCCAGCACTGGCGTCAACTTCTTCGTCATGATCAGCACCATGAATACCGCGATCATGGCGAATCCAAGTATTACCAGCACAGCCGGCTCCTTCTTGTGAACGGCACCACAGCGTTGTGATGCGTGCTACAGACTGTAGGGTGGCGTCCGTCACGGCAGCGCCTTTGGCTCAATTGATTGGCATACTGCTTATTGGGAGCATTTTGCTCATTGTGCTCACCGGGTTTTTCGCGCTTTTCGTGCCATAACGGCACCCTTGGAGCGCACGACAAGTGCACACCAGCCCGTCCCACACCCCGTCGAGGAGGATGAATGCAGCGATCCGTGTCCCGGCAGCCGCTGCGGTTCTCCACCCAGACGCTCCTGCTGCAGCTGGCCGTGGTGCTGCTGGTGGTGTTGCTCAGCGCCGCCGTGCACGCCTGGCTCACCTACGACCGGGTGGGAAGTGACGCGGAAAACCAGGCGCTGACGCTGGCCCGGACCGTCGCCTCGGACCCTGAGGTGCGCGCCGACGTCCTTGCCATCAGCGCACAGCCCGGCACTCCCCCGGCGTCCGAGCTGCTGGCCGGCCCGCTCCAGGCCTCCGCCGAGGCAGCGCGGACCAGGACCGGAGCGTTGTTCGTGGTGATCACCGATGAAACCGGGATCCGGCTGGCACACCCGGATCCCCAGCGGCTCGGCGAGAAGGTCAGCACGGACCCGTCGGAGGCGCTCTCCGGGCAGGAAGTCACCACCCGGAACACCGGAACGCTGGGCCCCTCGGCCGGGGCAAAGGTTCCGGTGTACGCACCCGGCACCACGACGGTGGTGGGCGAGGTCAGCGTGGGCTATTCGATGGAGACGGTGGGCCAGAGCGTGGCCCGTGACATCGGCCCGGTGGCGTTGACGGCCGCCGGCGCCCTGCTGGCCGGGGTGTTGGGGTCCTTCCTTTTGCGCCGCCGCCTCCAGCGCCTCACCCTGGGGCTGGAGCCGGAGGAGATCAGCACGCTGGTGCATGACCAGGTGGCGGTGCTGCAGGGCGTGGACGACGGCGTGATCGGCGTCAGTGCCGACGGCAGGATCAGCGTCTTCAATGCAGCGGCGCAGCGGCTGCTGGGCCTTCCCGACCTCTCCGGCAGGCCGTGGGACGAAGCTCCCCTACCGGAGCAGCTGAAGGTTCTGACCCGGCCCGGCTCCGCGCGTCCAGGCTCCGCGGGTCCAGGTGCAGGCATGCCTCCCGGTGCCGATGCCCTGGAGCTCGTTGCCGGCGGGCGGGTGCTGGTGGTGAATGCCCGCAAGGCGGTGCACCGACGCGAGGACCTGGGCTGGGTGATCATGCTCCGGGACCGCACGGAACTGCAGGAGCTCACCCGCCAGCTGGACGCGGTGGGGACCATGTCCACCGCGCTGCGCGCCCAGCGGCACGAGTTCGCCAACCAGCTGCACACCCTCGCCGGGTTCCTGGGCATCGGCCAGCACCAGGAGGCACGGGACTACCTGGCCCGGCTCGCGGCCACGGGACCGCTGAAGTTCCCGGTGGACCAGGCCGAGCTGTTGCAGGACCCGTACCTGCAGGCCTTCGTTGGCGCCAAGGGTGTTGAGGCGGACGAGCGCGGCGTGGCCCTTCGGATCGGGCCGGAAACGCTCGTCCGCGGGTACGTCACCGAAGCCCAGGACGTGACCACGGTGCTGGGCAACCTGATCGACAACGCCGTCAACGCCGCAGTCGCGGGGTCGGCGACCGACCGCTGGGTTGAGCTTGAGGTGCTGGATGAGCCGGGCGACGACGGCGGTACGCTGCACGTGGTGGTGGCAGACTCGGGTGACGGCCTGGCCGAGGGGACCGATCCGGAGGGCGTGTTTGCCGAAGGGTTCACCACCGCATCCGGCGCGCTTTCCGGATACAACCGCGCCGGGGGCGGGCAAGGGTTCGGACTGGCCCTGGCCCGCCAGCTGGCCCGCCGCCGCGGCGGCGACGTCAAGGTGCTGGAGCGCGGGACCAGGGGCGGGCCGGGAGCGGTGTTCATGGCCACCCTGCCGCACACAACGGCGGGAAACCCCGCCGCCAAGATCTTGGGGGAAGCCGGAAAGGATGGGAATGGCTGAGGATTTTCGGGTCCTGATCGTTGATGACGACTTCCACGTGGCCAAGCTGCACGCCGCCTATGTCGACTCGGTGGCAGGGTTCCTCGCCCTGTCCCCCGTCGGCTCGGCGTCCCTGGCACTGCAGGCCATCCACAGCCTGCGCCCGGACCTGGCGCTGCTGGACGTCTACCTGCCGGATGCGTCCGGCCTGGACCTCCTGCAGCAACTGGACGTGGACACGATCATCCTCAGCGCGGCCTCAGACGCCGCGTCCGTCCGGGTGGCTTTCCGCCGCGGCGCCCTGGGCTACCTGCTGAAGCCCTTCACCGCTGAGTCGCTGTCGCAGCAGCTGCGCTCCTACACCCGGTACCGGCGCCTCCTGGGCCAGCCGGGTGCGCTGGACCAGGAGGCGGTGGAACGGGCGAAACGTTCGCTGATCCCCGGCGATGTCACGCCGTCGTCAAAACCCCGCTCTGCAACCGAAGCGGCGGTGCTGGAGTCCCTGGCCCCTGGCGAGCAGTACTCAGCCGCCGAGGTGGCCGCGCGCGTGGGCGTCTCGCGGGCCACCGCGCAGCGCTACCTGTCCTCGCTGGCGGACGACGGCGCCGTGGACATCCAGCTGCGCTACGGAACCACGGGCAGGCCGGAGCACCGATACGGCCTGCCGGCAAGGTAACGCAGGGAAAACTACGCGCTCTTCTGGGCGACGAGCTCGATCTCGACGAGCATCTTGGGATCCAGGAACGGCAGCACGTGCACCAGGGAGAGCGTGGGGCGGATCTCGCCGAACACTTCGCCGTGGGCCTTCCCGGCTTCCTCCCACTTGCTGATGTCCGTCAGGTACAGCTTGGACTGCACCACGTCCCCGTAGCCGAAGCCGGCGTCGGCCAGGACCTTGCCGAGCTTCTGCAGGATGTACTGCGTCTGGGTGTAGAAGTCATCACCGACGATGCCCTCGTCACCGCTGGCGGCGGTGGCTGAGATGTAGAGGGTGTTGTCCACCTGGACGGCGCGGGAGTAGCCAAGGGTCTGTTCCCAGACGGAGCCGGTGCCGAAGGTTTTGCGCATGGGTGGGCCTTTCAAAACTGGAATGGGTCGCCACCACTGTAGGGCTGCTACAGGTCGCGCCGGTAAACCAACAGTTTTGTGTCGGTTCCGGGTACGAACCAGTCACGGTGCGGCACCCGCTGGAAGCCCGTCTTGCGGTACAGGCCATGGGCGCTTTCCCACGTTTCGCCCGTGGTCAGGGCCACCCCACGGATACCGGGCAGGGTCCTGGCATGGTTGAGGATGGCGTCCACCATCGCCAGGCCTGCGCCGCTGCGCTGAACCGCGGGGTCCACCACCAGCATGCGGAATTCGAGCTCGTCCTGCTGCGCGATGTCCGCGTACGGCTGGCCTGCAACGGCCAGCGTTACCGAGCCGATGACGGTGCTCCGGCGTTCGGCTACCCAGATGGTGGCCTGTGCCGCGCGAGCGGCCACGTCCATGATTTTCATCATGTAGGGGTGTGCGGCGTCGTCGAAGTAGCCGGCGGAGAGGTAGGAGTCCCGGGTGATGCGGGCAATGGCTGGGAAGTCGGCCTCGACGGCGGGACGGATGGTGATCTGCGGCTGCACCCATCAATGGTAGTGGCGGTTTACGCCCCTACTGCGGCAAACCGTGCTTTCCGTGACCGAACTATCAGAACCGCCATGGCCCGGGCTTCCGTTGCGACCGGTCAGAGCGGGAACTTGCCGGACAGTTCCAGGCTGGCGGCACACGTCCAGGCGTCCAGGCGCTCGTCGTCGGTGGGCCCGCCGGCGAGGGGACTGGTCAGCCGTGGCCGCCGGACCCAGCAGCCGGCTTCCTCGGCAATCAGCGCACCGGCGGAGAAGTCGTGCTCGTTAAGCCCCCGCTCGCCGTAGGCGTCATGGGTGCCGTCAGCCACCATGCACAGGTCAAGGGCCGCCGAACCGAGCCGCCGGACGTCGGCGAAACCGTCCATCAGCCCGGCGAGGGCTGAGGCCTGCTCGGCCCTGACGGCGGGATCGTAGCTGAACCCGGTGGCCAGGATCTGGCCCGTTCGGCCGGAGTCGGGGCCTTCCAGTCGCGTCACGGTGCCACCTTCCTCCAGCCAGGCGCCCTGTCCGCGGGAAGCGTAGTACACCCGACGCAGCGCCGGAGCATTGACGACGCCGGCCAGCCAGACGCCGTCGGCATCCGCGACGGCCACCGAAGTGGCGTAGTAGACGATGTTCCGGATGAAGTTGGTGGTGCCGTCCAAAGGGTCAATGGACCAGCGGTAGCCGGTGGGATCCGCCGGACGGGTGGTTCCGTGCTCCTCGCCGGTGATGCTGTCCGCCGGACGCGACGCCATGATGACCTCACGCACGGCGTTTTCCGCGGCCAGGTCGAAGGCCGTGACCCAGTCCCCCGCAGCCCCCTTGTTGCTGGCGTCCAGGCCCTCCGCTGTCCGGCCCGCAAGCACTTTGGCGCCCGCGGCCGCTGCCTGCTTTGCCACTTCCAGAAGTTCGGCAGGGGTGCTCATGCCGTTTCCTCAACTGCGGCCGGGATGGCGGCCTCCTCGCTGCCGTCGTCATCCGCGTCCGCATCTGCCCCTTGGGCTGCTGCGGACCCCAAGGCGGCGGGTCCGCCGTCGAGCAGCTGCCGGAAGCCGTCCTCATCCAGCACGGGGACGCCCAGCTGCTCCGCCTTGTCCAGCTTGCTGCCGGCGCTTTCCCCCGCCACGACGTAGCTGGTGTTCTTCGACACGGAGCCGGCAGCCTTGCCTCC
The DNA here is from genome assembly GCF_058266945.1 of Arthrobacter sp. E70. Lineage (NCBI taxonomy): Bacteria > Bacillati > Actinomycetota > Actinomycetes > Micrococcales > Micrococcaceae > Arthrobacter > Arthrobacter sp. E70. The sequence goes on from NZ_JBYQFR010000006.1 coordinate 187,677, forward strand.
CCGGAGCAGGATGGCTTCCTTGGCCTCGTCCCGGCTGAAGTTGGGCAGCGAGCCGGTGACCACCACGGTAAGCCCCTCAAGGGTGCGCGGCATGGACTCGTCCTGTTCGTCCTCCATGCGGACTCCTGCGGCGGCCCAGCGGTCGATGATCTCCACGTGCCAGTCTTCCGCGAACCATTCCTTGAGCGCGGCGGCGATGGTGGGCCCCACGCCGTCAACGTGGGCCAGTTCCTCCTCCGACGCTGCCCGGATGCGGTCCATGCTGCCGAACGCCTGGGCCAGGGCACGCGATGCCCTGGGCCCTACGTGCCGGATGGAAAGGGCCACCAGCACACGCCAGAGCGGCTGGGTTTTGGCCTTTTCCAGTTCCTTGAACAGTTTCTGCGTCGTTGCGGTGGGCTTGGACGGCGACTTGGCGGTGCCCTTGCTGTAGAAGTAGGGCACCAGTTCGTACTCGCCGGTGGGAACGCCCTTGGACTTTTTCTCCCGCCGGATGCGGACGCCGGCCAGGTCCTCCGGGGTGAGGTCGAAGAGCCCGGCTTCGGAGGTCAGCGGCGGCACCTCGGGTTCAGCCGGCTGGGTGAGGGCGATGGCCGCCTCCCAGCCCAGGGCCTCAATGTCGAACGCGCCGCGGCCGGCCACATGGAACACCCGCTCCCGGAGCTGGGACGGGCAGGACCTGGAATTGGGGCAGCGGACATCCACGTCCCCTTCCTTGGCCGGGGCAAGCGGCGTGCCGCAGGACGGACATTCGGTGGGCATCACGAAGTCCCGCACCGGCGGGTCCTGCTGGTCGCGGAGGGCAAGGACCGGGCCCACGATTTCGGGGATGACGTCCCCCGCCTTCCGCAGGATGACGATGTCGCCGATCTTGACGCCTTTGGCCTTCACTACGTCCTGGTTGTGCAGGGTGGCCATCTCCACGGTGGAACCGGCCACCTTGACCGGCTCCATCACGCCGAAGGGAGTCACCCGCCCGGTGCGGCCTACATTGACCTGGATGTCCAGCAGCTTGGTGTGGACCTCCTCCGGCGGATACTTGTAGGCCACGGCCCAGCGGGGGACGCGGGTGGTGTAGCCCAGGGCACGCTGGGTGGCGAAATCGTCCACCTTGATGACGATGCCGTCGATCTCGTGGAGCAGCTTGTGGCGCTGGTCGCCGAACCGCTTGATGAAGCCGAGGATTTCCTCCCGGCCCTGCAGCACCTCGAAGTAGGGGCTGACCGGCAGGCCCCATTCCTTGAGGAGTTCATACGTTTCGGACTGGCTGCGGGACTGGAGTCCTTCGCGGGCGCCGATGCCGTGGACGAACATTTTCAATGGCCGTTTGGCCGTCTCGGCCGGGTCCTTTTGCCGCAGCGAACCGGCGGCCGCGTTCCGGGGATTGGCCAGCGGCGCCTTGCCGGCTTCGATCAGTGCCTCGTTGAACTCCGCGAACGCCTTGGACGGGATGAACACTTCGCCCCGCACTTCCATCTCGGCGGGGAAACCGGTGCCGCGCAGGTCCCTTGGGATCTCCTGGATGGTCAGCAGGTTGTGGGTGATGTCCTCGCCCGTGGTTCCGTCGCCGCGGGTGGCGGCGCGCACCAGCTTTCCCTCGCGGTAAAGCAGGTTGACGGCCAGGCCGTCGATTTTCAGCTCGGTCAGCCATGCGGCCCTGGCGGCCCCGTCGCCCAGCTTCTCGACGCTGGCCTCGGCCCTGTTGAGCCAGGCTTCAAGCTCCTCGAGCGAGAAAACATCCTCCAGGCTGTACATCCGCTGCAGGTGCTCCACGGGCGCGAACGCGGCGGAGACCTCGCCGCCCACTTCCTGGGTTGGGGAATCGTTCGCCACCAGCTCGGGGTGCAGCGCCTCGATCTCTTCGAGGCGGCGGAAGAGGGTGTCGAACTCGGCATCGGACACCAGGGGCTCATCCTCCTGGTAATACGCGAAGCGGTACTTCCGCACGAGGTCCGCAAGGTTTTCGTATTCCTCACGGACGGACTCGGCCGGGACGGTTTCCGGTTCGTCCGGCGTTGCAGTACGGGTGTCGGTCTTTGCGGGGCCTGGTCCTGTGCTCACAGACCTATCTTGCCCTACGCCCCCGACAATCAGCTGGCAGGGCCAGCCTGCACCCTGCCACCTGCGCGCGGTGCGGGCTTGTCAGTGCGCCCGTAGCCTGTTCCTGCCCCACCAGGCAAAGGCACCTGCGGAAAGGCTGAGCAGCAGGATGCCGGCGGGAACGGCCAGGCTGGGGGCATCGCTGCCTGATGCGCCGGAGCGCTCCAGGCGGCCGGCCTGGCTGGGAGACCTGCTGACCGGCTTGTTCCAGTTGGATTCCGACGACGGTGCGGCCGGCGTGGACGGCTGTTCCGTTGCGGACGTGGCGGGCACGGTCGGGGTGGCGTCGGCTGCCGGCTCACTGGGCGCAGCGGGGTCCGGCTGGGCCGGGGCGGGCTGCGCCGTCCGCGGTTTGCTGGTGGTTGACGGCGCCGGGGTGCCGGGATCCGCGGGCTGTTCCGGCGGCTGGACCGGGGAGCCTTGCCCGGGCGGATCGGTGAACTTTGGCTTGTCCGGCCGGGCGTCTGCCGTCCTGTCCGGAGCCGTGTCCGTGGTGGGGGTCGGCGCGGCTGAGGTGGCGGCGGGGGCAGGGTCCGGCGACTCGGCCACCGCGGGCGCACCCGACGGCAGCCCCATGGCGAGCGCGAGGACCGCGGCGGACAGGGCTGCGGGGACAGCCGGGATTGCTGGGGAGGAGGGGGGCATTGTTACCTTTCGACGCCCACGGATCCCCCCGTCCGCGGCCTTCTGGGTCCCGCACGAGTCTTCTATACCTTCCGGACGGCCGCAAATCCGGTGACGTTGCGGCCGCCGGGTTTGGTACCCTTCAGTCCCTGTTTTCCGGCGGCAGCGCCACCTGGATCTTCCGGGCTTTGCCGCGCCCCACTATGTACCCGCGGCCGGGAATGAAGTCCGGGCTAACCCGGCCCAAGGACGTGTTCAGCAGGCTGTCCCCCTCGATATCGCCGGGGTTGAGCAGCAGGCCGCGCCGGCCGGACTTGAACGGCTGGGCAAGCTGCCAGGCGGAGGACCACGTGGAGGATTCCGACTCGCCGATGACCCACTGGTCTGCCTTAAGTGACGCCGTCACCAGCTGCGCCATCCCGGACTCCGCAATGGTGTCGGTGAACTCGGTGAGCCCTTCGATGAAGAACGCAAGCGCACCGGGGTTCCCGGTGGAATGTTCCACCAGGTCCTCCACCACCTCGGCAAAGTCGTCCGGCCCCACCACGGAGCGGCTCCAGATGGGAAGGGATGCGACGGCGGACCGGCGGGACCCGAGGTAGATCAGCTCTGTTCCGGGGTTGGAACGGCGCAAGGCATATGCAAGGGTCACCAGGGCCACGGTGCGTCCGGCACCCGGCGGGCCGGCAAGGAGCAGCGGACCACGGGCCATGATTTCGGCCGGCTGCAGGGACTCGTCGTCCACGCCGATGACCGGCAGGTCCGCGGTGCCGGCAGGCAGGACGTCCAGGTCCACCTGCTCCGGGAGGCGTTCGATTCCGGGTGCCGTGTCCAGCCCCTGGCGCAGCATCGCTTCGCTGAGCTTGTGCACTTCGCGGGCCTGCAGGGCCAGGTTCGAGTTGCCGCCCAGGACGGCCAGCTGGACCTCAAGCCCGTCGAGCAGCCCGCGGCCCGGAGGAGATGTGGCGGACAGGACATCGCGGGGCACGTCCAGGGAGATGTAGTCGTCCTCCGAGGACAGGCGCAGGACCAGCCGGCGCTGGATCGAGGCGAGCAGCGACGCGGGGACGGCGCTGGGCCGGTCCCCGGTCACCACCAGGTGGATTCCGAGGGTGCGGCCGTCGGTGGCGAGCTGGAGGAAGATGTCCCAGAGCCCGGAGAGCTTGCTGTGCTCGTAGGCTTCCCGGAACGCGGACATGCCGTCCACCAGCACGAAGATCCGCTTCTCGTCCGGCCGGTTGGCGAGCCTGCGGTACTCCACGATGGTGGAGGCCCGGACCTCGGCGAACCTGGCCGCGCGCTGCTCAGCGACGTCGCGCAGGAGGCGCAGCAGCCGCCCGACCCGCTCGACGTCGTCGCCGTCGATGATTTCACCCACGTGGGGCAGTTCGTCGAGCATCCGCAGGCCGGCCGAGCCGCAGTCGATGCCGTACACGTGCACCGGGCCGCCGCGCGGCGTCACGGCAGCGGCGATCGCAATGCCGCGCAGGGCCGCGGACTTGCCGGAACCGCCGGTGCCGTAGATGGCCATGTTGCCGTCCCTGTCCGGCTCGTAAAACACGGTGGGCTGGTCCTGGTGCACGGGGTCGTCGGCGACGCCCAGCAGCAGCTGTTCGTCCGTCCGGGGGTTGGGCAGCTTGGAGAAGTCGTAGGTTTTGGCCAGTTCGTCCAGCCACGGTTTCCGGGGCGGGGTGATGGCCAGGGCGTCGGCGGCCCGGACGATATTGGTGGTCATCCTGGCGATGTCGTTGGGGCCGGCGGGTTCGGCGGCCACCGGTTTTTCCGGCGCCGGCGCTTCCCAGCTGGCTCCGGACCCGAACGCCATTTCCACGATGTCGACCTGTGGCCGCTGGGGTTTGTCCGTGGTCCAGCCGCCGGCGTAGCCGGTCTGGAAGCCCTGGATCCGGCCCGGCCCGGTCTTGGCCGCGCCGCGGCCCGGGATGGCGGGATCGAAGTAGGCGGCGTCCGGGACGCCCAGGATGTCCGTGGCATCGTCCTCGTCGGCCATCCGCAGCGCGACGCGCAGGTTGGTGTTGGCCCGGAGGCTGTCCTTGATGACGCCGGCGGGACGCTGGGTTGCCAGGATGAGGTGCAGGCCCAGGGAGCGGCCGCGGGCGGCGACATCCACCACGCCGTCCACGAATTCCGGCACCTCGTTCGCCAGGGCTGCGAACTCGTCGACGATGATGATCAGGTACGGCGGCGCATCAGGGTCCGCCTCGCGTTGGAGCGCCAGCAGGTCCTTGGCCTTCTTCCGGTTCAGCAGCTGTTCACGGTAGTGAAGCTCTGCGCGCAGCGATGTCAGGGCCCGCCGCACCAGGTGCGGGGAAAGGTCGGTCACCAGGCCCACGGTGTGGGGCAGGTTGATGCAGTCGGCGAAAGCGGCGCCGCCCTTGTAATCGACGAACAGGAAACTGACCCGGTCGGGACTGTAGGCGGCGGCCATGCCCATCACCCAGGACTGCAGGAACTCGGACTTGCCCGCACCGGTGGTACCGCCGACCAGGGCGTGCGGCCCTTCGTTCTTCAGGTCCAGGTACAGCGGCTCAATGCCCTTGGAGCCCACCAGGGCGCGCAGCGTGCCGTTGTCCTTGCGGTTTGGCACGGCGCTGGCATGCACGGAGTTGTTTTCCGTCCAGCGTTCGGCCACGGCCTGCGGGTTGTCCAGGAAGTCCTTGCCGATCAGGGTGGCGTAGGACACCGCGCGCGGCAGGTCGGAGTCATCGTTGACGGGTTTGCCCACGTCAACCACTGGTGCCAGCATCCGGGCAAGCTGCCCTGCGAGGTCCGCGTCCACGCTTTCGCAGCTGACGGGGTAGGTGTGGCGGCCCAGGCGGACCTGCCCGGTGGTGGTGCCGTGGTCACCGTCCACCACCATGAAGTCGCGGCAGGCGGCAGGAAGGGCCTGGAGGTCGGTGGCCACCCACAGGACGTGGACGCCGGAATCGGGTCCGCGTTCGGCCAGCCGGGTGAGCCGGCCGCGGTCCACGGGGGCGTCGTCCTCCACGATGACCAGGACGGCCGGCAGGACCGGTTCCTCCACCTCGTGCTTGGCCGGGTCCAGGCCGGGCCGCAGCTCGGGGCCCGGCCGTTTGGCGGCGGCTTCGCGGGCCTCCACCAGATCCTCGAGGCGTGCCAGCAGGGAGGAACCGCCGGCGGATCCGGCGGCGAGGTGGTCACCGGCAAGCGGGCTGTGGCCCGAGCCGACGTGCGGCAGCCACTGCAGCCAGTTCCAGCGTTCACGCGACTGGGCGGAGGTGATGGCAGTCAGGACCACCTCGGCCGGTGAATGCAGGCCCACCAGCTGCAGCACCATGCCGCGGGCAACATCGTCCACCAGGCCGCGGGCCCCGGCGATGCCCAAAGCCCCGGACGTGCGCAGCTGGGAGACCACCGGGACGCCCTCGATCTCGCTGAACTGACTAAGGCAGTCCTGGATTTCGCGGCTGTACTGGACTTCGGTGTCGTTGCTGGACGGTTCTTCGAGCGGGACCCGGGAGGGCGCGGTCCCCAGCCCGAACCGCAGCCCCAGGAACGTGTTGTGCTCCGGCCGGTGGGTCCACAGGAGCGGTCCGAGCTTGTAGATGGCGTCCACGGTGTCGCTGACGGACGGCGCTTCCTGCAGCCGGACGGCCCGTTCCACCTGCTGCAGCCCGGTCAGGTCCTGGCGGATCGCCGCCATGGAGGCGCGGAACTGCTTGAGTTGTTCCTTCTGCTGGCTCCGGGTCCGCATCTTCTGGTCCACGTAATGCCCCACGATGAACAGCGGCATCATCATCATGAACACCACCGAGAGCATGTTCTGCGTGACGGCAAAAATGATGGCACCCATCATCAGGGGCGCCACCAGCATGATGTACGGGAAGGGGTGGTCCTCGGGGCGCCTGGGCCCGGCGGGCAGGACCCTCTTGGCCGGTTCAAACCGGGGAACCACGCGCGGGGACCGGTTGAAGTTGACCAGGGGCGACGTCGGCGCTGCCGCCTGGTTATGCCCCAGGGGAACCACTGTCACGGTCGTGTCGCCCAGGGTCACCGTGTCGGAGGAGTTCAGGGTTGCCCGGGTGACGGGAAGCCCGTCCATCAGGAGCCCGTTGGCCGAGTTGGTGTCCACGATTTCGATGCCCTCGGCCACCGTGATGCGGGCGTGCCGCTTGGAGGTCAGCGGGTCCGTCAGGCGGATGTCCACGTCCCTGTCCCGGCCGATGTAGCTGGTGCCGGTGGGCAGCGAAAATTCGCGGCCGACGTCGGGCCCGGACAGGACCCGCAGCGTGGCGGCGGCGGGCCCCCGGCTGGCGCCCGGCTCGTGGAACTGCCCGCTGACCTGCGCCAGCGATACCACGGAACCAGGACGCAGGCCAGACTCCAGCAGGTTGTCCTCCCGGTCCAGGACGTTGCCGCTGATGCCTGCGCCGACGAATGCTTCGTCGATGCGCAGGGAGAGGTTCTCCGGTGCCGGGGTTCCCTTGCGGTCCGGGTCGGCGGCCCACAGGATGGTGGCGATATCCGCCACGGTGGCCAGGCCGTCAACCGTGACGGCCAGGTCCTTGGCGTCGGCGGGTTCCCGGCGGAGTGTCAGCCGGATCCTCATCCTTCGTCCACGCCCCTCATCTTCTCCAGCAGGTACAGGTCATCGGCGGTCACCAGGTGGGTGGTCACGGCGTGCTCCACGAGCCGGGCGCGCCGGTTGGTGGCGAGCTTGCCGCCTCCCCCGCGCAGTCCCACGACGCCCACCCGGTCCAGCTTGTCGCAGACGTTGTCCAGTTTCCGGTTGAAGCGGGTCAGCGCCCAGCCCAGGGTCTTGGCGGCCGTGGCGGAGGACGGGATGGTGCTGAAACCGGTGCCTTCGCGGCGGAGCACCGGTTCGGCAAGCGCGACGATGAGCGCTTTCTGGGCGTCGGTGAAGACCACCGGACCGATGGTGGTGTCACCGCTGCTGGTACCCTCGCGCGCCTCCTGGCGGAAGGACGGGTCTTCAGGTGCACGGCGAACTCGTACGTGGTGGGCCCGGCCGTGAAGATGATGTTGGTGTGGCTGAAAACCAGCGGAATCCGGGCGCCGGGCGAAAGCCAGGCCTGCATCCCGCCGGAGGCGTCCGCCACGGTGGCGGAGAGCATGCTGCCGACGTTGCTGAGCCACCAGATGCCGTCGTAGCGGGCCACCTGCAGGAACTGCCGGTGGAGGTAGGGGTTGTCGTCCACTTCGAGGTCGCCTTCGCGGCCGATGTTGAAAACGTCCTCGTCCGATGGCTCGTACCATTCGCCACAGAAATCTATTGCTAGATCCCCCATGATCTGTGCCTCCTCAGGGCAGAACTGTTCCGGTAGCCGGAGTGCTGGTGATGTCGTGGTGCCGGTGGCCGGCTCATGGGCCGGCGCAGGCGATCGATGCCGCTTCCATGGGCGAGAACGCGCCGTCTGAGCGGACGATCATGACCTGGACGCAGGTCTGCCCCGAGGGGTTGGCCTTGACCTTCACCGGCGGCTGGGCAATGGCCTGGAACTCTCCCCCGCCGCCGATGGTGTAGACCCGCCACTTGTAGCTGTCGCCGTCCTTGGGCTGCGGGTTGGTCCAAGTGAAGGATGCGTTGCCGTCGGCGGCGATGGTGCCGGCGAGGCCTTCGACGTCGGGCACCGTGCCGTTGTCCAGGGCGTCCGCCGGCGGTTTGCTCACCTGTTGGGTGGCCACTGTCTTGGGGGTGCCGGGCGCGGCGTTGGCCACCACCAGGCCAACGACGGCGGCGAGCGCCAGCAGCGTGCCGCCGGCGATGGCAAGCCAGAGGTTGCGCTTGCCATGGTCCGCGCCGGAGCGCTCGTCCTCGACGGGTTCCTCCACCCGGGCGGGACGGTGGATGGTCGTGTCCGCGGAATAGCCGTCGTTCGGCGCCTCGGCAGCCGCCGGGGCGCCGCCGCCAACGCTGCGCAGGACCGTCGCCTGCGCCCATTCCTGGGGGCCGCCGTCGTGCGCTGCGCGGCTGCCGCGGTCGTGCGCTGTGCGGGTGCCGCGCTCGTCCGTCGCAGGCGGCCCGGCGGCGGGCGGGGCAACGCGCGACGCCGGGACCTCCCGGGCGGGTCCATTGGGGCCGGTCCGTGCCGGGAAGGTCGGGGCGCTGCCGGTGCGTTCGGGGTCGATCGCGGCGATGCTGCGGACGCGGGTGTCCTCGGTCCCGTCGTCCGGTTGGCTCTCCTCCTGCTGGGGCTCCTCCAGGACTTCGAACGGGGTGACGGAAAGGTTGAGCTCGGCCTGGATCCGCTGCAGGGCCAGGGCGAAGGCGTGCGCCGAGGAGTACCTGGACTGCGGCGACTTGGCCATGGCGGTGGCCAGCGCCAGTTCCAGCGATTCGGGCACATCCGCCCGGCCCAGCCGCGGCAGTGCCACGTTGCTGATCCTGTTGATCAGTTCGCGCTGGGAGTTGTCGGCGCCGGGCATCACAAAGGGCGAGCGGCCGGCCAGCAGTGTATACAGCGTGGCGCCCAGGGCCCAGACGTCCACCATGACGCCGTCCACGCTGCCGTCCCGGAACTGTTCCGGCGGGGACCACGGGATGGACATGCCGCTGTCGTCGTCGCTGTCACCGGCAAGGGTGCCGGAGATACCGAAGTCGGTGAGCGCGGGCCGGTTGTAGTCCGTGACGAGGATGTTGGCGGGCTTGATGTCGCGGTGGGCGATGCCGGCCCGGTGGGCGGTTTCGACGGCGGAGGCCACCTGGATGCCGACGGCCAGGACCTCGTCCACGCTGAAGCGCTGGCGGCGGTACCGCACGTCCAGGCTGGGCCGGGAGCAGTACTCCATGGCCAGGTAGGAATGCCCATCGTCGGTGACTTCCGCTTCGAAGATGGTCACGATGTAGGGGTGCGAGGACAGCTGGGCCATCAGGTTGGCCTCGGACTCGAAGCGGCGGCGCGCGCCCTCGGTCTTCAGGTCCGAGAGCAGCACCTTGACGGCCACCTTGCGGCGCGGCCTGTCCTGCTCGTAGAGGTAGACGTCGGAGAATCCGCCGGAACCCAGCAGGCTGATGTAGGTGAACCCCGGAATGCGGGGCGGCGGCGCTACTGGCCGTTTGGAACTCACGGAATCTCCTCAAAACGCAGTGAGATGTTCTCGCCCAGCTCGGCGATATCGCCGTCGAGCAGGATGGCCATCTCGTTCTGGGCCAGCCGCCGCGGGGGCTGCCCTTCGCGGACCAGGACAGTGCCGTTGGTGGCCTTCAGGTCACAGAGCATCACGTGCCAGCCTTCGAGCCGCACTTCGACGTGGGACCGGGAAATGTCGCCGCCGGGGCTGGCCACCTGCACCAGGCGGGGCATGACCCCACCCTGCACCCGGGACACGGACGGTTGGCGGCCAATCACCATCGACTGGTCAAGGTCCAGCAGCTCGCCCGTGGACAGCCGCATGCGCCCCAGCCGGGGCCGGGGCACCTGCACGGCGTCAGGCAGGAGGGCGGCACCGCATGCGCACTGGGCGGCCGTCGGCGGGTTGGGGTGGCCCTGCGCGCATACCCGTGCCAGCACCAGTGGACCGCCGGCGTCGTCGGGTACCCGGGCGGCGGCTGGCCGCTGCTGTCCGGACAGGCCCGGAAGGCTTCCCTTCATGACGGTCTGGCCGTCGTGGTCGGGGTCGAAATCCAGCTCGACGCCTGATTCAATGCCTGGGCCAGCGTCCGGGGCCGCGTCAGAACCGCGCGTTGGCACGCCCCCGTGGGCGCCCGGTATTGGCGCCGTGCCCGGTGTTGCTGGGGTGCCCGGTGTTGGCGGGGTGGGCAGTGCCGGCGGGGCCGGGGCAGGAGACGGCGCCGGGTCGGAGCTCCCGCCGGTGCGCCACGGAACAGAGTCGATCAGCACGCCTGCGGCAGGACGGGGAGCAGCATTCCCGCCTGCCTCTGCCGCCTGCTGGCTCTCGGGGTTAACCCCCTCCACCCGGGACGCGTGTGTTCCGGCGACGGCACCGTCGGTGCCGGCACTGGCTTCGTCCGCCTGCGGAATTCCATCGCCCGGTTGGTTCCCGGAGGCTGTGCCGTCCACCTGTTCCCCTTGTGCCGGCTTCAGGGCATGCGCCGGCTCCAGGGCATCCTGTGGGCCGGCGGCGGGCAGGGCAACGGCCTGTCCTGAACCTTCGGCGGCATCAGCTTCGGGATCCTCCCGGACGGCGGCATCCTCGATGTTCCGCATGACGGTACGGTCCCAAAGGTGGTCGTAGGAGGTGGTCTGCTCGTTCACGGGAGTTTGCTGTGCGGCGGCCCCTGCGGATGGTGCGGCTGCGGCTGCCTGGTCCGGGGACGCGTCCTCCTGGCCTTCCCGGCCTGCGGCAGCGTCTCCTTCGCCGGGGCCAGCGTGTACGTCCTCGCCGAAGTCCATGTCGTCGTCGAGCACGCCCACCACTGTTTCGGCGGACACTCCATGCTCGGGCAGGAGGGTGATCTCCGGCAGGTCCTCCTCCGGAACAGCTGCGGCGGGCACAGGCGCGCTGCGGCCATCCGCCACCTCAGCAACACCTGGCCCGGCAGCACCCGGCAAGGGTGTCCCGCCGTCGGAAAATTCCGCCGTTTCCGGGACGCTTGCAAACACTGCTCCCTCCGGAGCCGGTGACGCGGCCGGGACAGAAACGGCAGCAGGGGCTGCGCCGACGGCGGCGGGACCGGACTGGGCGTTCAGTGCCAGCGCCTGCAGCAACACCACGCCTTCGCCCAGCGGCAACACGGGCTGGCCCGGCACCCCGGCGTCGGCGATTGCCAGACGGCAGCCGCCCGGAGCGGCGAACCTGCGCTCGTTCCAGGTGGTCACGTCGCGCCCGTCGAGCTCAACCGGCCCGTCGGGCGAGTCCACCGTGAGTTCAAGGTCGCCGCGCAGGAAGACGCGCAGCGGCCCGTCGAAGTCCAGAATGCCGAATGGCGGGATCTTCGCGAGCGAACCGCCGGAGCTGCTGGTCACTGCGGCCAGGACCTCGTGGACCGCCGGCCGGCCGGCCAGCAGGTCCCATACTGCCCCGGCCAGTTCCGGCGGCGTCCCCGGCCCCAGGAGCACAGCGGTTTGCGAACGGACGACGCCCAGCCAGGTGCCGGGAACGTAGCTAGCGGCGGTCATCGCCCAACTCCCCGTCCTGGCTGGCGCCAGCGGCGTCCTGTTCGGGCAGGGGCTGCGTCACGGCCGTGGCCTGTGGACGCGGCAGCGTGACCTCGTCGCCCTCGTCGGAGCCGTAGCGGGGCGCGGTGGTGCCGGTTCCGTCGTCGTTCGCCACGTTCCGGGCGTCCACCACGATGGCGGTGACGTTGTCGCGGCCGCCGCTGCGGAGGGCGGCCTGGATGAGCGCATCCACCGCGTCCTGGGGCTGTGCCACTGTACTCAGGATGCCGAAGATTTCCTCGTCGCCGAGCTCCCCCGTAAGTCCGTCAGAGCAGACCAGGAGCCGGTCGCCTTCCTCCACTGGCAGGAGCCAGTAGTCCGCTTCCGTCTCGTCCCCGGTTCCCAGGGCCCTGGTGACCACGTGCCGGCGGGGGTGGACGGTGGCCTCCTGGGCCGTGATCTCCCCGGCGTCCACGAGCTCCTGGACCTCGGAGTGGTCCACGCTGATCTGTTCGAACCGTCCCTGGCTGAGCCGGTACGTCCGGGAGTCGCCGATGTTCATGACCAGCCAGTAGGGCATGCCCATCTGCTCCACTACGACCGCCCCGCTGAGTGTGGTGCCCGCGCGGGCTCCGGTGGCTTCGCGGATGGAGTTGTCCGCGCGCACCAGGTACTGCTGGAGCACGGAAGCGGTGATGCTCCGCTCCCCCGTGGCAAGCTGCGGCATGGCCGCCAGGGCGCGCACGCACAGCCCGCTGGCGATCTCGCCGGCCTCGTGGCCGCCCATCCCGTCCGCCACCGCGAAGATGGGGTCGGATGCGATATAGGAATCCTCGTTCAGTTCCCGGCGGAGTCCCCGGTCCGTCCCGTAGCCGTAGGTGAGGCTGGGGCCCGGCCCCGGCTCGGTGGTGGGGGGAACACTGGCGGGGTGCTGATTCATGCCTGTCCTAGGTAAAAGGTACGGTCTCCAAAATGCACGCTGGATCCCGGGGTGACAAAGGTGGGGACGCCGGGCACCAGGGTGGTGCGCAGGCCGTCGGGGGTGGTCACGGCGCTGCCGTTGGTTGACTGGCGGTCGGTCACCCAGATTCCTGCACCGTCGGTGAGCAGGTGCAGGTGGGTCTTCGAGATCGAGCGTCCGGGGTCGTCCACGGCCAGCAGCTGCGCGTGCTGCTCGCCGGCCTGCCCCACCGGGTTGCGGCCCACCAAGACGCTGCGGTCAAGCTGGAAGTCGCGGCCGTCGTCCAGCCGGATCCGGAGGACCGCCATGGGGGCGGGGCCGCCGGAACCGGGGCGCACCTGGGTGCGCTCGACGTCGTCGTCAACGTGCTGTGCCGGGGAAGCCTGCGCAGCCGGGCTTGCCGGCGCGAAGGATGCGGGGCTGGTGTAGGGCATCGTCTGGGACGGCATGGTCGCGGACGGCGCAGGGGCGTTGCGGGGAACCGGCCGGAATGCCGGGGCCTGGGGACCCGGAGTATGGGAAACCGGAGTATGGGAAACCGGAGCCTGGGATGCGCCTGCCACCGGGGACACCACCTGCTGGACGGGCGGAAGGTCCAGCGGCGCGAAGCTGTAGGGGCCCTGGATGCCGCCCGTGGTGATCGGGTCGCGGCCGGCCTTGACGTCGAAGACCAGCGTCTTGGCGGCGGCATCGTGCCAGCCGCGCAGGCCGCCGTCCTTGTCCCACCGGTTGGAGACCACCACCAGCACAGCCCACGCCGCACCGAGCAGGAGCAGCGGACCAAGGATGAACAGCGCGGCATCGAACCACCTGAAAACCACCACGGGCACCGCGGCCACCACGGCCAGCAGGACACCGGCGCCGGTGATCAGTCCGCGCAGGAAGACACCGCCGGCGCCGGGCGCGTAGCCGTCCTTATCGGCGCTGCGGATCCCCATGAGCAGGTTGCCCGGTGTCTTGCCGGTGCGGGCCTCCAGCCCCAGGAGCACAAAAAGGTACACGAGGGTCGCGCCGAGCCCGATGCCGCCGAACAGCACCAGGGAGGAGGTGTCGTAGACAATGAACCCGCCGCTTCGGGTCCGGGTGATTCCGGCGAAGCCGATGGCAAAGGTCACCACCAGTACGGCCAGGGCGGGCAGCCAGTCGATGACGGCAGCACCAAGGCGCTTGCCCGCCGTAGCCGGAACAAGCTGAAGGTTCACTGCCATTCCCGTTCCTCCCCCTGGAGCGGCTGCGAAGCCTGCCGGCTGGACTGCCGGGGGCCTTTCCACTACCGGGATAGTACCGGGAATCCCCGGTGCATGCGCGGGCCCCGCTCCCTGTGCCGCGTCAAAGCTGGCGTTTCCGTCCGGGCCGGGAGTGCGGGGGCGGCGCGCCGCCCGGTTGGGCAGCGGCGCGCCGCAGGCAGTGCAGAAGGTGGCACCCGCGCGGACGTGCTGGTGGCAGCGCGGGCAGCGTTCGGCGTCGGAGGTCACGGCTGGCTATGTCCTTGCGGCGGCGTGGAACTGCCGGACGTTCGACGGCGGCGCGCGGCAAGGATCCCGGGCACCGTCGGCAGCGCCAGGCGGGTACCGCGCAGCCTGAACCCCTTGCCGGAGTCCATTGCCGTTCGGGCATCGGCCAGCAGCGAGCGCGGTGAGAACCGTGCCTGTTGCCGGCGCCAGAAGCCCATGGAGGAGGTCATTTCCTTGAGGGAACCGTCAACGATGGTCCAGTACTCGCGGACTTCTTCCTCGGTGGGCTCCCCGGCGCCGAAAATGGAGGCGTCTGCCCGGCGCGCCAGCATGGTGGTGGTGCCCTGGGTCGCCGGGAACGCCTCGGCCAGCACGGCAGCGCTCTCGCGCCGCGTGGAGCGGGTGTCGACGGCGGCGCCCAGGTCGGTGGCGAGGCTCACCACCTCGCTCCATCCTCCGCCCACACGCTGGGCCGGATGGCCGTCGCTGAAACGCGACTTCCGGCGTCGTGCCTTGAGCAAAGCGATCAGCAGCAGCGGCAGGGCCAGGATCGCCAGCGGGATTGCCACGACGCCCAGCGCACCCAGGAGGGCGCCCCAGAACAGCCATGGGTTGTTCTTCTTCTGGTCCGCGTCCAGCGCGTCGGGCGAGGAGTCCGGCGGCAGGTCCGCGGGCTCCTGCGGCGGGGGCGGCGGCTGCAACACCTGCGGCTTGGGCTTGGACTTGTTTTCGGGGTCCGGCGGGATGGGGATGTTGTCCTTCGGCGGCGTCGGGTCGAAGCTGACCCAGCCCACCCGCTCGAACGCGACCTCCACCCAGGCGTGGACGTCCTTTCCGGTGATCTTCACCTCGCCGGCGCCGTTTTCGGGGCTGGTCGGTTCCGGGTAGAACCCCATCACCACGCGGGACGGGATGCCCAGGTGCCGGAGCATCAGGGACATGGCGACGGCGTACTGCTCGTCATCGCCGAGCATCTGCTTGGCCGTCAACAGGTTCCGGATCCGCGCTGACCCATGGCCCGAGACGCTGGGCAGCTGCCCCTCGCTCACCAGCCCGTTGCTGAAGGCGCCGGTCTTCTGGAAGTGCGCCTCGATCTGGCGGACCCTGTCGATGGCCGTGGGCGCATCCGCGGACAGGTCGTTGGCTTGGGAGCCGACCACCGGTGGTACCTCCAGCGGATCCGGCAGGGAGACTTTCGCGAAGTCGTACTGCGTCAGCTGGCCGTGTTCGAGCCTGACGGGGTCGGACACCTGGACGCTGTAGGAATCGCCTCGTGACAGCCCCTTGGTGGTCACGGCCGTGTCCGTGCCCGCATTGAAGTAGAGGCCGGAGGCCGCGGCGGAGCCACCCTGGCCGAAGCTGATGCCGGTGGTCTTGCGGCCACCGGGAACGAAGTAGCCCTGGTAGTCCTCGATGCTGATGCTGATCGAGTAGTCATTCGTTGGGACCACGCCGGAGGCATCGGCGAGGGTGTTGATGGATTTGGCGTCCCCCACCTTGCTGAAGTTGCCGGAACCGTTCGGATCCATGTTGTAGTTGGTGCCGTTGAAGGCATCCAGGGCGCCGAGCCGCACCCGGCCGTCCCGTGGCAGGCCCTTGACCACGAACAGGGTGTCGTCCTTCTTGTCCTTCACGTAGGTACGGAAGCTGGCCAGGGGCGTGATGTAGTCCTTGGGGTCGAACGGCGGGACCACCACGTTCCGGAGGACCTTCCGTTCGTCGCCGGCGCTCACCAGCGGGGCAGACACTGCCGTGACGCCGACGCTCAGCGCGATCACGCCCGCGGCCATGCCCAGCCTCCGGATCCTGGCGCGCCGGGCAGCTGCGGAGTCGGTCTGCGGAGAGTTGACGGACACGCGCCGGGTGTTGTTCCGGCGCAGGGCATCGCGGCGGAAGGTGGCCCAGGCGATGCCCAGGACCGTCAGGCCGATCCCCCGCTCCAGCGTCAGGAACGCGGCGTTGGTGCTGAAAGCGATTCCGGTGACGAAGAGGACCAGGACCGGCAGGAGGGGCAAGTAGGGGCTTCTGGCCCGCCAGGTCAGGACCGCTGCCACCAGCGCCGTCACGAGGCTGCTGAGGAACGGGACGATGAGCACACCGCCCGCCGTTCCCACCGGGACCCCTACGGTGAGCATGTCCTTCCAGGCGAACACGATGCCCAGGAGCAGGGTCCGAAGGGACTCCAGGCTGGGCACGAAGCCGGCGATCGCCGCGTCGGGGACGGCCAGCCAGGTTCCCAGGACCAGGTACACGCCGAGGGCCAGGGCACTGGTGATCAGCAGCCCCAGCCGCAGGTGGGCGTTGGCTGCGCCGATTGCCAGGCCCAGGATGATGCCGCCGAATCCCGACAGCAAGTAGTAGGGGTCCCCGCCGAAGCTCAGTCCAAAGCCGAGCAGGCCGAGCCCCAGCAGGACCACCAGGGCTCCGGCGTCGAGCAGGAAGTGCCACGGCGGCTGGCCGTCCGCGAAAAGGGAGTCCCTGCTGGCGGCTTTGCGGCTGGTACGGGTCCGCGGGGGCTGCAGGTGTGGGGAGGTGCCCGTTGCGGTGCTCATGCGGCCGCCTTCCTCAGCACGATGGCAAGGTCGCTCAGGTCACCGAGCGTCAGGACGGTCAGGTCCGCGATGTTGGCGCGGGTGGGTGCTGCGCCGGCTTCCACCCGGACCGCCAGGCTGCGCACGCCGGGCAGGACCGAGGCTGCCGCGGAGCGGAGCTGGGTGGCGGTGACGTTGCTCCCTACCACGAAGAACACCACGGAGGCGTTGGGGACGGTGTCCGCCAGGGTCCGGGCAAGGTCGACGGCGGTGCGCCGCATGGGTGCCCCCACAATCCGGGTCATGTCGTCGAGCATGTTGCGCCCGGTTTCGCAGCGCAGCGGCCCTTTCTGGGTGAGGACGTCGAGTTCGCGCTGCTCGCGGATGGCCTGCCGTCCGATGGAGGCGGCCACGGAGATGGCCATTTCGAATTCGGTTTCGGAGGCGTATTCCTCGGTGTTGATGGACAGCGAGATGGCCAGGTGGGCGCGGCGGGTTTCCTCGAACTGGCGCACCATCAGCTTGTTGGTGCGGGCGGTGGTCTTCCAGTGGATGTGCCGGCGGTCATCGCCGGGAACGTAGTCGCGCAGGGCATGGAAGGAGACGTCGGCGCTGGACAGGTCCGTGGTGGGCATGCCTTCCAGGTCCCGGATGAAACCTGCGGCGGAACCGGCCAGGGCAACGGTGCGGGGGTGTACGAAGAGGTCCTCCGGGTCCGTCCACAGAACCTGGCGGCGCAGGAGGTGCAGGGGGTCTGCCCGGACGGAGCGTACCGGCCCCACCACGATGACGGCGCGCCGGGCGGTGGGGATGGTGAACAGGTCCTCGTGGACCTGGCCGGGTTTCATCCGGGGAAGGTGGAAGACGGCAGTGGTGCTGCCCACCGGCAGCTCCAGGGCGGCCGGCAGCAGCGGCCGGGCAGACATGTTGGACACGGCAATGCTGCCGACGGCGCTGTCCCCCACTGCCACCCGGGTCCGGGCGAGGTCCAGCACCACCCCGTAGGACGAGCGTCCCAGGATGAAGGCCACCGCGATGATGAACATGGCGAACGCCGCGATGGCCGCTGCCGTGGCTTCCTGCCACCCGAATGCCTGCCCGGTTGCCCAGAGCAGGATGGCGGCGGCAAGGACCGACCAGCCGAGGATGCTGACCACGGACAGCACCGGCCAGGCGTACTTGAGCCAGGTGTCCCGGACGGCGTGCCATGCAGGCGTCAGGGCAAGGGCAGCCGTGTTGCTGGCCTCGGCCCACACGGCCGCGGGGTGCAGGCGGGTGGGCCGGCCGTTCCGGTGGAAGGGTTGCTGGAGTCGCTCCGCGAGCCAGGTCAGCGGGGTGCCGCTGGACGTGCCGTCGGACATAGGGTGTGCCTTCGTTGTTGCGCTGGAATGGACTGTGCTGGGGCCGCGTGCCCGGCGGGTCAGGCGTTGGTGCGCTGCTGCGGGGCGGCGACGTCGGCCAGGATCCTGGCCAGCACCGCTTCGGCGGTGGCGCCCGAGAATTCGGCCTCCGGGTCCATGACGAACCGGTGGGTCCACACCACTGCCGCCAGTTCCTTGATGTCGTCCGGCAGGACGAAGTTCCGTCCCTGCGATGCTGCCCAGACCTTGGCGGCCCGGACCATGGCCAGGGCGCCGCGGACGGAAACACCGAGCCGGGTCTCCGGCGCGTTCCGGGTCTCCTCGCACAGCCGGGAGATGTACTCCAGCACCGCGGTGTCCACGTGGGCGGTGGCCGCGAGGTCAGCCATGTCTGCCACCGCCTGCGTGGTGATGACGGCATTCAGTTCCTTGGACCGGTCCTTGAGGTTCGACCCGCCCAGGAGCCGGACGGTGGAGGCGTGGTCCGGGTAGCCGATGGAGGTCTTGATCAGGAAGCGGTCCAGCTGGGCCTCGGGAAGGCGGTAGGTGCCGGCCTGCTCGATCGGGTTCTGGGTGGCCATGACCATGAAGGGGCGGCCCGCCGAGTAGGTGACGCCGTCCACGGTGACCCGGGATTCCTCCATGACCTCCAGCAGCGCCGACTGCGTCTTGGGCGAGGCGCGGTTGATTTCGTCGGCCAGGACGATGTTGTTGAAGATCGGGCCCTTGTGGAACTCGAATTTCTGCGTCTTCTGGTCGTAGATGGTCACGCCGGTCACGTCGGAAGGCAGCAGGTCAGGGGTGAACTGGATGCGGTTGTTGGAGCCCTGCACGGTGGCGGCCAGGGCCCGGGCCAGGGAGGTCTTGCCCGTGCCGGGTGCATCCTCGAACAAAACGTGCCCCTCGGCCAGCATGGCGGTGAAGGTCAGCCGGATGACGTGTTCCTTGCCCAGCACTGCCTGGCCGACGTTGGCAACGAGCTTTTCGAACGTGTCGGCAAACCACGCGGCCTGCTCGGTGGTCATGGTCATGGTTGGTTCCTTTTGCTGTGGTCAGGTTATCCGCGGGGCCCGGCGGGCCCCGCGGCTGCGTTGCGGTTGGTCGGTTAGCGGTTGGGCATCCCGGCGGGCGGGTTGCACCCGACATTGGAGGTATCGCAGCGGAGCCAGTTGCCCGCTGCCATCCCCTCGCTGAGGTGGTACCAGATGCCGCTGGGGTTGTTCGAGGTCTTGTACCAGACCTGGTAGCGGTCGGCCCGGGAGTAGGCGCCGGCGTCGAGCCAGATTCCCTCGCCGGTGCACTGGGACGGGTTCCCGGCAACATAGCTGTCCGTGCCCTTGCGGGGCTCGGTGCAGCTGCGGACCGGGCTGGCGGTGACGTTCCAGGACGTGGGCGGAGGCGGGGTCGGGTCGGCGCCGGACGTGGACGTGGCGGGTCCGCCGATGGCACCGTCCACCACGGTCACGGCACGTACGCGCAGCCTGTGGCTCTGGTCCCAGCCACCGGCACCGGCATCGAACCTGTTTGCAGTCCCGACGTTCTGCCAGCCCCCGCCGTCCATGCTGACCTCGTAGTACTTGAGCGGCCGGCCGTTGGTGTTGGGGTCGTTCCAGGTCCAGTGCACCTGGCCGTCGCCCTTTGCCGAGGTAGTGCCATTGACGTTCGGTGCGTTCGCCGGCCCGTACGGGTTCCCGCTGCCGATGGCGCTGGCGTCGCCGGAAACATTGTTTTTGGTGGACGTGGCGATGATGGTCACGGTGATGTCCCGGCCGTTGGTCATGCCGCCGATAGTGCCGCCGCCGGCCGCGATGGGACCGCTCCTGCCGTCGGCGTTATAGGAGTAGACGATTTCACCGGCGGTGGAGCCGTTGCGCTGGGCCTCCGTGAGGGGCGTGAACGTCACCTTGAGCTGCCCGCTTGTACCGGTGGGCGCCACGCTTCCGCTGCTCACCATGCCCGGTTTGCCCACGGCACGGATCGCCGCCGACTGTGCACTGGTGGCGCTGGTACCGGCCTTGTTGGTAGCCGAAACCGTGAAGGTGTAGTTGGTCTCCGAGTTGTCCACCGTGACGTTCTGCGAGGTTCCGGCAACTTGCTGGCTTGCCACCACGGCACCGCCGCGGAGGGTTGCCAGGGTATAGCCGGAGATTGCGTCTCCGTTGTTATTGGGCGCGGACCAAGAGACTTTCAGCTGGCTTTGCGAGCCCACGGACGCCGCCTGCGACGCCGTAGGCGCCGAAGGCGTGGCCGGAACACCTGCCGGTACCTCGGCCGCAGAGTAGGTGCTCCACTCGGACGGGTCCTTGGCGTCGTTGCGGGCCAGGACCCGGACCTTGTAGGACACGCCGTTCTGCAGACCCTTCCACACGTAGCTGACCGAGGTCAGGCCCTGGATCTGGGCGTTCTGGCCCGCAGGTGCGGGCGAGATTTCCAGGTCGTAGGACTTGACCGGGGAGCCCTTGCTGGCGGGAGCGGTCCAGTTGACTGTCAGCTGCTTGTCACCGAACTTCAGCGACGGGGCCAACGGCGTATCCGGCTTCACGTCAGGCCGCACATCAGCAGAGGCCGGGGACCTGTCGGACTCACCGAACTCGTTGGTGGCCGTGACCTGGAAATGGTAGGTGGTGTTGTTGGTCAGTCCGTTCAGGGTGCAGGTGTTGGCCGGGCAGTCCTGGCGGAAGCCGCCTTCGCCGTACACGGTGTACTTGGTGATGGCGGAGCCCCGGTCCGAGGGCGCGGACCAGATGAGCAACGCGGTCTGGTCGCCCACGCTTTGCGCCTGGGGCGTGGTGGGTGCCGCCGGTTTGTCCTTGACGGTGAGCCGGACCCGCGCAGTGGCGTGCCGTGACGCATCCCCGGTCTTGTCCTCCACGGTGTACGCCACCACCAGGGTCCCGGTGAAGCCGGGAGCCGGAGTGACCGTCACCGAATCACCTTCCACGCCCACGTTGCCGCTGCCGGATTCGGTGTTGGCGGCGATGATCTTCAGCGGCGTCTCCGGGAAGGGGTTGGCGTCGTTTGCCAGGACATTGATGGTGACCGGTTTGCCGGCCGCGGCGTTGGCTTCGACGTCGTCGTTCGCCACCGGTTTGGGCCGGTTGGAGGCGGTGACCGTGAGCTGGTAGGTGGCCGTGGCTTCGAGTCCCCTGGGGTCCGTCGCCTTGACCTGTACGGCGGCGCGGGTTCCAGTGGCGGCGGAATCGGAGGCCGACACCTTCAGCGTCTTTCCTTCAATGCGGGCGTTGAAGCCGCCGGGTGGGGCGCCCACCAGCTCATACTTCATCTTCCCGACGTCGTCCTGGTCCGGATCGGAGGTCAGCTTGCCGAGGTCGGTGCCGGCGGAGTCGCCCTTGGGGACGTCCACGTTGGCGCCGAGCAGTTCCGGCGGGTTGTTCTTATTGGGATCCGACAGGACCTTGGTGCGGATGCTCAAGGTGGACTTCAGGCCGGCGGGATCATCCGGCCCGGTTCCGTCGGTCACTTCGAAGGTCAGCGAGCCTGGCCCGACGTAGTCGGCGCCGGCAGTGTATTTCAGGCCGGTGCCGTCCCCCGTCACGGGGTTGCCGCCGTCGGCCCCGATGAGCTTGATCCGGTCAGCCTGGGTCAGGCGGGGCGACCGCCCATCCCGGACCTTGACCCACTCCTTCAGGTCGACGTTGACGGTTTGTCCGGCGACCACCTCAAGGACCTCGTCCTTGGCCAGGGTGGGCACCTGCTGGCCAAGGCCGGGCACCCAGATGACCGCCGTGGACCTGAGTCCGTCCACGTCTTCCACGGTGTAGGGGATGAGCTGGGGTTGCTCGGTGAGGTCCACCAGCATATTCCCGCTGCCCCCGGGCCGGGCCGTAGCGGCGTCGGTGCTGATCTTGAGGTTCTCCCCCACGCCGTCCGGGTCTTCGTCGTTTTTGAGGACGGGAACATCGACGGCGGTCTTGCCCATAGTCTGGGCGGAGGTCACCCTGTCGTCCCGGGCGATCGGGGCCTTCAGCGGCACCTCATTGTCAACCACCAAGCGGATGGTGGCCTGGGCCGAGGCGTCCCGGTCATCGGCAACTGTGTAGCGGACGTTGACCGTTCCGGCCTCGTTCGGGGCCAGCAGGATGATGCGGCCGCTGTTCTTGCTGACCGTCGCCTGCAGCGCCGGATCGGCTTCAATGCCGTCGGTGAGGATGCGGATGCGGTCACCGTCGGGATCGGTGTCGTTCGCCGTCGCGTCCACTGCGATCTGCCGGCCCGGGCGGACCCGGACCTCGTCATCCACCGGGGTGGGCTTCTGGTTCATGTCACCGCGCGGCGCGACACCGACGGTCACGGTGCCGGTGTTCACGGCGCCCTGGCGGTCAACCACCTTGTAGCGGAAGGTGTCGGTTCCGGCGCCGTCCCCGGCAGCGGTGAAGTCGATGAAGTTGCTGCCTACCGTCGCGGTTCCCATGGCCGGGGTGCTGTCGATGCCGGTCAGCTGAACGGAGTCGCCGTCGGGGTCGATCCCGTCCAGCGGTACCGGGATCCGGACGGTGCCGCCCGCCACCACCCTTGCGGTGAGGTTGCGCGGCTGGGGCCGGGAGTTCTCGGCGCCTTCCAGCGGCAGGATGTGGATGGTCACCGCGGCCGCGCTCTTCTGGCCCTGCGGGTCCACGGCGTTGTAGATGGCGCGCACGGTCTTGGGCTGGCTGCCCGCAATGAAGCGCAGCGTGTTCTCGGAGACGAAGCTCTTGCCGTCCGCCGGGTCTACGGCCTGCGGCAGCACGGGGTCAACGGTCAGTTCCTGGCCCTGCGGATGGGTGTCGTTGTCCAGGACCGGGATGGTGACCACGTCGTTGACGCGGACGTTGACTTCGTCCGGCTTGGGCTGCGGCGCTTCGACGACGGCCGGGGCCGGGACAGGCACGACGGAAACGCTTCCGGTGGCGGATTTCCTGCCGTTGGACATGGTGTATTCGAACAGGACCGGGTCCTTGGTGCCCAGGATGTCCGTGATCCGCAGGACGCTGTGATTGATGACGCTAACCGACACCGTGGCGTTCTCCGGCAGTTTCACGGACTGCAGCACCAGGACGCCGCCGGAGGGGTCGGAGTCGTTGGCCAGGGGGTCCAGCAGCACGCTTCCGCCCGTGGGCATCAGGGCCACGTCATGGACGGCAACGGGGTCGCCGCCGTCGTTGCCGGATTCGACGTCGACCCGGATGAGCCCCTGGCTGCTCTGGGGACCGTTGCTGGCAATGTACGTCAGGTAGACAGGTCCGGGGGTGCTGCTGCGGAACGTCAACGTTCCGCCGTCGGTGACGGGGCCAAGCTCGGCCGGGCCGTTGGCTTCCACCTGGGCCAGGCGGAGGGCGCCTCCGTTGGGGTCGACGTCATTCTTCAGCGGCGAGATGACCAGGTCCTGGCCCACCACGGCAGTGACGTGGTCGGCGTTGACCACGGGCGCCAGGGCTCCGGGCGGCTGGACATTGACCACAACCTTGCCGGTGACCGTGGCGCGGCCGTCCCAGATGGTGACCTGGACGTTCTTTTTGCCGGCGGTGGCGCCGGAGTCCTGGAAGGTGAGCAGGCCGTCGCGCCGCACCTTCACCTGGTCCTGGTCGTTGTCGGCCTTCGCGTCCAGCAGGACGAGGTCGTCGCCGTCGGGGTCGATCCAGTCCGTCAGGATGTTCTGGCTGACGGTCTTGCCCTGTTCCACCAGCATGGTGGTGTCTTCGCCACGCTTGAATTTCGGCGGCTTGTTCTCGTCCGGGCCCACCACGCTGAGGGTGACCTGTCCCGTGGCGGACAACCCGCGGCCGTCGGAGGCGCTGTAATTGAAGGTTTCGGTACCGGGCTTGGCGTCAGCCGGAACGGTGATCTGGAAGGCTGTCCCGCCGTAGATGTTTTCCAGCGTCCCGGACTTGGGCCCGGAGTCGCCCACGGCTGCGGTCAGGACGTCGCCGTCGGGGTCTGAATCGTTGTCCAAAACGCTGAGGATGGTGGTGCGGCCTGGGCGCACACCGACGGCGTCGGGCTTGGTTTCCGGCGGCCGGTTGGGTTTGGTGCGGTCCGGCAGGACGTTGATGGTGTTGTTGTCCGCCGATTCCTGGTCCTGGTCATCGGATTCGTTCTTGGGTGGGATGACGTCGTCCCAGTTGTTGACCAGCTGCATGTTCTGGTTCACCAGCCACACATTCCCCGAGTTCACATCATTCAGGACCACCAGATCCCGGTTCACCCGAAAAACATACGACGGCGACGCACTCGCCTTCGGCACCTCAACGTTCTTGTCATCACCATCATTGACGCAATCACGCACATACTTGTTCGCACCCGACCACGCCGCATGCACACACCCACCCAACTGCACCGGAGCCGCCGGAACACCCTCACCGTCGAACAACACCGTCCTCGCAGCCCCGCCATCCAACGGCTGCTTCAGCAACGCCTTCCTTGTGGCGACGGCAACGAACTCACTGCCCGGCCCCGCCTGCTGCAACTTCGCATCCCGCGCATCCTCCAGGCGCAGCCGCTTACCACCAGGCAAAAACAGGTTCCCCGCCGCAGCATCCAACACCACCGGCCGGTCCCCCACCACCGTCATCTGCAGATCCCCCGCCCCCTTCAGCTCAGCCCAGGTATCCGACTCCGACGACGCAACCCCACCGTCGGCATCCACCCCCGTCACCGTCACCGTCCCGGTCTTCGGATCCGCCGAATAAATCCGGTCATCAGAACCCACCACGGACACCGTGCCCTCCGAACCCACCAACACCGGCTCCGAAGACTCCCGATCAAAACCATTCACCGTCGACGGCGAAACAGCCCACACCTTCCCCGACGCAGCATCCGTCACCGACATCGTCCGCGCCCCAAAACTCACATCCGCAGCCCCCGGCAACTGCTTATCCCCACCCAGGCGCATATTCGCCGGCGACACCTGGTTCAACGTCGAACCAGCCTCATCATCAACAAACACCTCACCGGCATGCTGCAACACATCAAACGTCGCCGACGCCGGCGTCACCGCCCCATCCAAAACACGCGACGGATAATTCAACCGCCCCACCGCATTCTTCGACTTACTGACCACCCACACGCCACCGTCGTTCAACTCCACCTCAGTGGTCTTAAACCCCGGATACAACACAGCACCCGTCACCACAACAGCCAAAACAACACCAAACGCCATCCCACCGACGGCTTTCCTATGTCGCTTTTTCAGCCCAAGCTTCCCCAGCAGAGTTGTCACAGCGTTACTTTTCCCTCAGATTGTGTAGCCAGATGGCGGCCTGTTCGCAGGACAGGCAGTAGGCTTTCTTTCCCCCGGGCAAGCGTACCGAAGCCCCACAAGCCCCCGCGATGGGGAGCTCTATCCCATGCCGGTCCGCCCACCGGCCGCCGGCGCCTATGGCGTCGCTCCCGTCGGGAAGGTGCACAGCGGCACCCCGCTCTGCGCGGGCGAACCGATGGTGGTGTGCAGTGACTGGATCCACCGCGTCGCGTTCGGTGAACCGCGCATGATGTAGTACCACTGCCCGTCGCCGCTGTAGGTGGTGCCATGGGGCTTCCAGCACATCACGTCGAAGGTGTCGTACTGGGACATCCAGGGCCGGTCGTAGCCGCTCTGGCCGTCGCACGTGTGTGCGACGGGGTCATAGGACGTGGCCCCGGGCAGGTCGGTGCAGCTGCGGTCCATGCCGCTGCTGAGCCGGGTGGTCCAGCGCGTCTTGGCCGCTCCTGATTGTGCCGACGCTGAGGCGACGGGGCCACCGGTGCCGCGCGAGTTGACGGTCTGGACGTCGATGGAGTGCCGTTCGTTGAACCCTGCGGTGTTGATCGTCCGGCTGCCGGAGGCCGCCACGCGTTCCCAGCCGCCGCCGTCGATCCTGATCTGGGTGTAGGCGATGTCGTAGCTGCCGGCAGGCGGCGATGCCCAGCTCAGGGTCAGGCTCTTCTGGTTTTCGGCACCGTCGGCACCGGACGCGGAGGGCGTGCCGGGTGAACCGTAGGGGTTCGCAGTGTCCGCGGTGCTGGCGTCCGAGCTTGGTGCAACGGACGAATTGGCGATCACGGTGATCGCAGTGGCATCGCCGTTGGTGAACCCGCCGACGGTCTGTCCCGGCCTGATGGGACCGGACTGGCCGGTGCTGGCACGGTAGGTGTAGCTGACTTCGGCGTACGTTGAGCCGTTTCGTTCGGCGGAGGTGAGCTCGCGGAAGTCGATGGTGACGGAGCGGCCGGCTCCGCCGGTGTTGGCTTCGGTCGCGGTGACGCCGGAGACCTGGCCAAGCTTGCCCGTGGCCCGGCGCGGTGCCGAGGGAGCACTCACGGCGCCCCTGCCGGCCTTGTTCTCTGCCTGCACGGTAAAGGTGTAGGACGCTTCCGAGTTGTTGGCGGTGAAGTTGGCAGTGCGGACCGTACCGGCCACCGCCTGGGTCTGGTCTGCACCGCCGCCTCCGCTCATGGTGACGTAGTAGTTCCGGATCGGGTCACCGTTGGTGTTGGGTTCTTTCCAATCCACCCTGATCTGGTTGGAGGTTCCCACGGCGGACGCCACGGACGTCGTCGGCGCTCCCGGTGCTGCGGGGACACCGGCCGGATTGTCCTCGGCGGAGTACTGGCCCCAGTCGGACGGGCCGAGTTCATTGACGGCCTGGGCGCGGACTTTGTACCGCACCCCGTTGGTGAGCCCGGTCCAGGTGTAGTTGAGGCCGGCCACGCCGTTCTTGACCGCCACCCCGTTGGCCGGCGGCGGGGAGATCTCCAGGTTGTAGTTCTTCACCGCCGAGCCTTCCGTCCTGGCGGCGGACCACGCGATGTCCATGGTCTTGTCCGCCGCCTTGACCGTTGGGGCGTCCGGCGGCGAGGGCTTCTCGTCCGGGCGGATTTCGTTGGATGCCGGCGAGGGGTCGGATTCGCGGACTTCGTTGGTGGCGGTGACCGTGAAGACGTATTTGACGTCGTTGGTCAGCCCGCTCAGCGTGCAGGTGGTGGTGGCGCAGTCCTGGCTGAAGCCGTTGGCGGAGCGGACGGTGTACTTGGTGATGGGGGCGCCGTTGTCCGACGGCGGTGTCCATTTGAGGACCGCTGTCCTGCTTCGGACGTCGGTTGCCGTAGGCGCTGACGGCGCGTCAGGCCGGTCGCGGACGGTGATCCGGATCCTGCCGTCAGTTTGCCGGGACACGTCGTCGGTCTTGTCCATGACCGTGTACCGCACCACCATCACGCCTTTGAAACCGCTGGCGGGAGTGACGGTGATGGAGTCGCCTGATACGGCCGGTTGACCTGCGGCAGAGCCGGTTTCCACTGTTGCGGCGGTGATCCGCAGGGCGGCCTCGGGGAACGGGTTGAAATCGTTGGCCAGGACGTTGACTGTTTCTGACTTGCCGGCATTCGCCTTGTCCACCACGTCCTCGTTGGCCACGGGCAGCGGCCGGTTGGAGGCCACCATTGTGGCGGCGACGGTGGCCCGGACGGGTTCGGAGCGGCCGTCGGTGACTTTGAGCGGGATGCTTCCCTTCCAGCCGGCGGCTTTGGCGGGGTCCGGAGTAACCTTCAGCACGGCCTTGTCCACACTCGCGGTGAAGCCGTCGGGCACTGCGCCGTCGAGTTCAAACTTGAGTTTGTCCTGGTCGCCGGAGTCCACGTCCTTGGCGAGGTTTCCCAAATCCAGGGTGGCGGATTCGCCCTTGGGCACATCCAGGGTGGCGCCGCTGAAGGTGGGCGGGTGGTTGGCGTTCGGGTCCGGGATGACCTTGGTGATGATGCTGAGCGTGGACTTCAGGCCGGCGGGATCGTCCGGTCCGGTCCCGTCGGTCACTTCGAAGGTGACCGACCCGGGGCCCACGTAGTCCTTCAGGGCGGCATAGCGCAGGGCGCTGCCGTTTCCTGCCACCACGTTGTCTGCCTCGGCGCCCTGGACCCGGACCTTGTCGACCTGCGTGATGCGGGGCGTGCGGCCATCCCGGACCCGGACATAGTCCGCCAGGTCCAGGGTGGTTTCCTTGCCGGACATCACTTCAACGACGTCGGTCCTGGCCAGGGTGGGGTGCTGTTCACCCTGCCCGGGGACCCAGATGACCGCCGTCGCGCTTTGACCGTCGATGTCGGTAACGGTGTAGGGCACCAGCTGGTCCTTGGGCGCCAGCGTGACCCGGACAGTGCCGTCGCCGGTGGCGCGCGCGTTGGGGTTGCCGTCGGGCAGGGTGATCTTCAGCTCGGAGGCGACGCCGTCGGGGTCGGCGTCGTTTTTGAGCACCGGGACATCAACGGCGGACTTGCCGAGGGTCTCCGCCGGGGTGACCACGTCATCCTTCGCCAGCGGAATTTTCAGCGCAGCGTCGGGGGTGGCCTTCACCCGGATCACGGCTCCGGCCTGCGATTTCTTGTCGTCCTGGATCTTGTAGCTGACGCTTTCGTTGCCTGCTTGGGCCGGCGCCGTGAGCAGCACCTTGCCGCCGTCGGCTGCTTCCACGGCGAGGTCCGGGCGCGCCTCGAAGCCGTTGGATACCAGGCTGATCGGGTCGCCGTCCGGGTCGGAGTCGTTGGTGAGGGCGTCAACGGCGATCTTCCGGCCGGGACGGACATCGACGGCGTCGTCAACGGCGATGGGCTTTTGGTTGTTGGCTTCCTGCGGGGCGATGCCGACGATCACGGTGCCGGTGTTTTCGGCGCCGATGCGGTCCTGGACCCGGTAGGTGAAGGTGTCCGTTCCGGCGGCGTTGCCGGCGGCGGTGAATTCGAGGTAGCCGTCCTTGACCACGGCAGTGCCCATCGCAGGAGGCTTGTCCA
Organism: Arthrobacter sp. E70; assembly: GCF_058266945.1. Taxonomy (NCBI): domain Bacteria; kingdom Bacillati; phylum Actinomycetota; class Actinomycetes; order Micrococcales; family Micrococcaceae; genus Arthrobacter; species Arthrobacter sp. E70. Next base: position 216,525 of record NZ_JBYQFR010000006.1, read on the forward strand.
CCCCGGTCAGCCGGACGGAGTCGCCGTCGGTGTCGATGCCGTCCAGGGGGACGGGGATGCGCACCGTCATGCCTGCCACCACCCGGGCGGTGAGGTTCTTCGGTTCCGGCCGGGTGTTGAGTTCGTCGTCGCGGGCACGGATCCGGATGGACACCTGCTGGGAGTCCGATTGTCCGGATTCATTGGTGACTTTATAGATGGCGTAGACGGTCTTGGGTGCGTCCCCGGCAATGAACCGGATGGACTGGCCCGAGGTGAAGATACGGCCGTCGGCGGCATCCGGTTGCTGCGCCAGTTCCGGTTCCAGGACGAGCCTTCCGCCGTTGGGATCGGTGTCGTTGTCCAGGACGGGAATGGTGACGACGTCGCCGGCGCGCACGGTGGCTTCGTCGGGTTTTGCCTGTGGCGCCTGCAGCTTGGCGGGTGCGGGGACCACCAGGACGGCGATTTCGCCGGTGGCGGAGGACTTGCCGTTGGAGACGGTGTAGGTGACCGTCAGCTGGCCCTGCGCGCGGACATCGGTGATCCGGACGACGGAGTGGTCAAGGACGGCGACGCTCAGCGGCAGCCCGTCCGCAGCGGTCACTGACTGCACCACCAGGACACCGCCGGAGGGGTCGGAGTCGTTGCCGAGGACGTCCACCAGCACGCTGCCGCCGCTGGGCAGGAGCGCGGTATCGCGGACCGCCACCGGGGCGCCGTCGCCGCCGCCGGGGACGACGTCGACGCGCACCAGTTGCTGGGCACTGGCGGGTCCGTTGGTGACGAGGTAGGTGACGTAGTGGGCGCCCACCGCGGTGGAGTTGAACGTGAACGATTGCTGGTCGGCGCCCATGGTGGCGGTCGAGTTGCCGTCCGGGGTGACCTGGGCGAGCCGCAGGGCACCGCCCTGCGGGTCCGAGTCGTTCTTCAGCGGGGTGATCACCGTGTCCACCCCGGCGACGGCCACGAGGTGGTCCGCGTTGGCGATTGGCGGCAGGGCACCGGGCGGACGCACCTCGACGGTGACTTTGCCTTCGGTGGTGGAGCGGCCGTCCGAGACGGTGACCGTGACGGTTTTGCGGCCGGGTTCGGCTCCGAAGTCCTGGAAGCTGAGCAGCCCGTCGGGCCGGACTTTGACCTGGTCCCGGGGATCACTGCCTGCGGCACCCACGACGAACAGGTCGTCGCCGTCGGGGTCGATCCAGTCGGGCAGGATGTTCTGGCTGACGCTCTTGCCGGCCTGGACCACCAGGGTGGTGTTCCGGTTCGGTTTTTGCCGCGGGGCGGAGTTCTCCCCCGGCGGGACGATGTTGAGCGTGACGTCGGCGGAGGCGGAAAGGCCGCGGCCGTCGTCGACCGTGTACTTGAAGGTTTCCGAGCCGGTTTTGTCCGCCCCGACGCTGACCTGGAAGCCAGTGCCGCCGTAGACCGGGGTAATCACGCCGGCTTTGAGCGGGTCCGGCGTCCGGACGGTGAGAATGTCGCCGTCGGGGTCGGAGTCGTTGTCCAGGACGGGCAGGATAGTGGTCTTCCCGGCGCGCACCCCGAAGCTGTCGGGTTGGGCCAGGGGCGGGCTGTTGGGTTTGGTGCGGTCCGGCAGGACCGTCTGCTGGACTTCGTCAGCGGAGTCCTTGTCGGCGTCGTCCGAGGTTTCCTTGGGTGGGATGACGTCGTCCCAGTTGTTGACCAGCTGCATGTTCTGGTTCACCAGCCACACATTCCCCGAGTTCACATCATTCAGGACCACCAGATCCCGGTTCACCCGGAAAACATACGACGGCGACGCACTCGCCTTCGGCACCTCAACGTTCTTGTCATCACCATCATTGACGCAATCACGCACATACTTGTTCGCACCCGACCACGCCGCATGCACACACCCACCCAACTGCACCGGAGCCGCCGGAACACCCTCACCGTCGAACAACACCGTCCTCGCAGCCCCGCCATCCAACGGCTGCTTCAGCAACGCCTTCCTTGTGGCGACGGCAACGAACTCACTGCCCGGCCCCGCCTGCTGCAACTTCGCATCCCGCGCATCCTCCAGGCGCAGCCGCTTACCACCAGGCAAAAACAGGTTCCCCGCCGCAGCATCCAACACCACCGGCCGGTCCCCCACCACCGTCATCTGCAGATCCCCCGCCCCCTTCAGCTCAGCCCAGGTATCCGACTCCGACGACGCAACCCCACCGTCGGCATCCACCCCCGTCACCGTCACCGTCCCGGTCTTCGGATCCGCCGAATAAATCCGGTCATCAGAACCCACCACGGACACCGTGCCCTCCGAACCCACCAACACCGGCTCCGAAGACTCCCGATCAAAACCATTCACCGTCGACGGCGAAACAGCCCACACCTTCCCCGACGCAGCATCCGTCACCGACATCGTCCGCGCCCCAAAACTCACATCCGCAGCCCCCGGCAACTGCTTATCCCCACCCAGGCGCATATTCGCCGGCGACACCTGGTTCAACGTCGAACCAGCCTCATCATCAACAAACACCTCACCGGCATGCTGCAACACATCAAACGTCGCCGACGCCGGCGTCACCGCCCCATCCAAAACACGCGACGGATAATTCAACCGCCCCACCGCATTCTTCGACTTACTGACCACCCACACGCCACCGTCGTTCAACTCCACCTCAGTGGTCTTAAACCCCGGATACAACACAGCACCCGTCACCACAACAGCCAAAACAACACCAAACGCCATCCCACCAAGGCGGCGGGAACGCAGCAGGCGGCGCCATGCGGGGACACCTGTGGCCGGGCCTTGGGCGCGCGTTTGCCCGCGACGTGTCATTCCTTGAATCCCCCGAAAATATGTGGCCCGTAGCCGGTGGCCGGCTTCCTCAGGAGCCGGGCACCACAACAATACCGCCAATGCACCAACAAGTGGATAAATTCACTGCAGCGGTGACGGTTGACACAGCAGCCTTGTTTCCAGCCTGGAAGTCCTGGTCCAGGATTCCTTAATCCAGAACCAGGCCCCTGCCGCGGCCGCGCGTCAGGCGGACCGGCCGGATTTCGCCGAAACCGCGGACGTTTTCCGGCGGCTGCGGGATCATGATGAACCGTTCGTCGTGTTCCAGGGCCGACGCCGTCATGGAGTCCACCAGGACGGTGCCCGGATCGGCAAGGCTTGTCAGGCGTGCGGCGAGGTTGACGGTAGGGCCGTAGATGTCGCCGAGCCTGGACAGGATGCGGCCCCAGACCATCGCCACGCGGGCTTCCGGCAGGATCTCGTCTTCGGTGAAGGCCTCGGCCAGCGCCAGCGAAATCTCGGCGCCGGCCGCGGGGGTCTCGGCAATGTAGAGGACTTCGTCGCCGACGGTCTTGACCAACCGGCCGCCACCCACCGAGATGATTTCCGCGCACTTGTTTTCGAAGCGCTGGACCAGCCGGGCGAGGGTCTTCTCATTCATCCGGCGGGACAGGCTGGTGTAGGAGACCAGGTCGGCGAAGCCGACCGCGCGAGCCAGGGGCAGCGGCGCGTCATCCTCGTCGCCCTCCCGGCCCTCTTCGCTTGCCTGCAGACCGGCCTCGGCCCGCACCGCGAGCCGCTGGACTCCGGCATTAAGTTGGCGGCGCCACGAGTAGACCAGCACCTCCTCGAGTGCGTCCACCAGGGCGGGAAGTTCGTTGACCAGGCGCTTGCGGGCTACCGCGTCCGTGACGCCCTGCTCGTGGACCATGTCTTCCACGAGGGCCTCGATCTGCCAGACCACCATGCGGTCGGTCATCTGGCCGATGGCACGGGTGACGGAAATCGCCGCTTCTTCGGTCAGCTTGCCGGCGCGGACCAGGTCCACCACGGTGGACAGGGCCGCCTGGTCGCGTTCGGTGAAGGCCACGTCCTCGTCCCCGAAGTTGGGAAACCCAAGGGCGCGCCAGAGTTTCCGAGCAGAGAGCAGTGAGAGGCCGGCACCGGCAGCGACTTCACGACGGCGAAGCTTGCGTTCGCCGCCGAGGAGCCGGGCCTCGAGCGCTTTCATGGCCAGCCGCTCGGCGGACATGGCGCCCGTGGCGGGATGCCTGTCCATCCCGGGCGGCGCGGCGGGTTCCGGCGTCGTCGCGGAGTATTCAAAGGAGGCCGTGTCAAGGGGGCGGGCGTCAGGGGTGATGCTGTTCATGCGTTCCTGCTGGTCCTCATCGTTCATCCCGTCCACCTTCTCTCAAACTTTCCGGTAAAGCGCCGGCTGGGTATTGCCCCGCTGCATCCGGCCCAGCGTCGTGTTCGTCCGGCAGTTCCCCGATGGCGTCGAGGATAAAGTCCCGGAACCTGGAGACCTCGGGCACGTCGCGGAAGACCACCACGCCCTGGTACCCGGTTTCCAAGGATATATTCCCGGACCGTACCAGGCGTTGCAGCAGCGTCTCGTGGACTCTCAGGTTGCGCACCGACGCGAGATTGACCTGCTGCTCCCGGCGGTTGAGGATCCCGTAGCGGGCAACCATCCGCCGGCTGGTCAGCGTGTACCGCGTGCCCTGCCAGCGGAGCAGCCGGGGCAGGCAGTAGCCGAGCCACACCGCTGCGGCCGCTGCGATGCAGGCGGTCACCAGCCAGGGTGTCCCTTGGGCACCGAGGCCCAGCACCGCGCGGGCGCCGCCGCGGATGATCCATGCGGAAGCGAAGGCGGCCAGTGCCGGTGCCAGCACGAAGGCCAGGGCTGCTCCGGCGAGTTTCCTCGGCTGCGGGCGGGTGGTAACGATGACTTGTTCGCCCGGGACGAGGCCTTTACGCATAACCGCCTTCGCCGGGTTCTTCGGGCGCACTCCACGGCCGCAGGTGCACCACGTCCCCCGCTGTCACCACGTGCTCGTGGGAGTCCTTGTCCACCACCAGCAGGGAACCGTAGTCGTCCAGCCTGGTGGCATGTCCGATGATCTCGTGGTCGCCGGGAAGCTGTGCCCGCACCTGCTTGCCGAGTGTGACCATGGCTGCTTCCACCCGCTTGTGCAGTGAGGGGCCCCCTGCCAGGCCCGCGGAGGGGTCGCCGTCGGCGTTGCAGAAGCTTCGGTACAGGACCGCGAAGTGGGACAGATAGCTCTTCAGGAGGGCGGTGCGGTCCGTGGTGCGCGCGCCTTCCAGGAGCACGGACGTCGCCGTGGGGACCGGCAGGTCTTTTTCGCCCAGGGTCACGTTCAGCCCGGTACCAAGGATCACCGGCGGGACGCTGCCGTCCGCCATCGGACCAAGCTGGGCCAGGATGCCGGCAATCTTGCGTCCCCGCACCAGGACGTCGTTGGGCCACTTGAGTTCGGCGGGGAGGCCTGCCGTTTCCAGGAGGGTCTCGCGCAACGCCAGGGCCGCGATCAGGGACAGCCAGGAGTAGCTGTGGGTGGGAAGGGGCCTGCGGTCGGCGTTGGCGGGGCGAAGGACCACGGAGACGGACACCGAACTCAGCGGCGGCGCTTCCCAGCGCCGGTCCAGGCGCCCCCTGGCGGCGGTCTGGTATTCGGCGGTGAGGACGGAAAGGTCCGGCCAGGCCGCGGGCTCGACCGCGACGGCGCGGAGGAGATCGGCATTCGTGGAGCCGGTGGAGTCAACCACGTCGATCCGGGGAATCCCCACAGCCGAAAGGAAGCGCTCGTCGGCCAGGTCGCTTCTGTCCAGGGGGGTGCCCGGTGCGTGTGCGTCGTCCATAGCTAAATCCTACCGAGCCAAATCCCGCCGGGCGCAGCACCGTCCGGGCGCCGGCGCTGGCGGAAGGCGCTAGAGGAAGATGTCCGGAACCAACTGGTCCTCCGGCGCGCCAAGGCTGTACGGGCGGAAATCGGCCACTCCTGCCGCCGCCAGGACCTGCTCGTCCGTGTAGAAGTTCCCGGTGGCCGCCGCGCCGGCATGGAGGTTGCCGCCCGTCAGCACCGCGTGGGCGGCATCGGCCATGATCTGCGGCCCGCGGGCGGCCAGCACCATGGTGGCGCCGTGGGGCATGTTCCGGATGGCTGCGGTGTCGATCAAGGTGCATGGCCACAGCGAATTGACCCTGATGCCGTCCTCCTTCAGTTCCTCGGCAAGGCCCAGCGTCGTCAGGCTCATCCCGTACTTCGCCATGGTGTAGGCAAGGTGCTTGCCCGCCCAGCGGGGGTCGAGGTTAAGCGGCGGCGAGAGCGTCAGGATGTGCGGCTGCGCCGAGGCGCGCAGTGCGGGCAGCGCCAGCTTGGACAGCAGGAAGGTGCCGCGGACATTGATGTCCTGCATCAGGTCGTACTTTTTCATGTCCACGCTATCGGTGGTGGACAAGTCGATGGCGGAGGCGTTGTTGACGACGATGTCGACGCCGCCGAAGCGCTCCACGGCCGCCGCCACCGCCCCTGCCACATCCTCGTCCCGGCGGACGTCCCCCACCAGCGGCAACGCCTGGCCGCCGACCTGCACCAGTTCCTCGGCCGCCGTGAATACCGTGCCTGCCAGCTTGGGGTGCGGTTCCCCGGTCTTGGCCAGCAGCACAATGTTGGCCCCGTCCCGGGCAGCACGCCTGGCAATGGCGAGGCCTATGCCGCGGCTTCCGCCGGAGATCAGGAGCGTACGTCCGGCGAGGGTGCCGGAGGCTTGGTACGGGCTGCCGGAAGCGGGCAAAGCGTCATCGCTTGAAATCATGGAAACACTGTAACCCAGGTAAGTTACTACCGAGTAACATCGCCCGCGGGTTGCCGGATCAGCAGAAAATTGTAGGTTCCCTACAGCTGTGGGCGCCCAAACCGTCACTAGACTTGCCACCAGGGTTCGTCTTTTGTGTGGATGCTACTTAATCTCCGCAGCGCCGGACCCGCCAGCGAACAGAACCAATCTGCTACAGAGCCGGAGACACTTGATGAGCCACGATCTGACAACGACAGCGGGAAAGATCGCCGATTTCCGCGACCGCCAGGCGCGTGCCGAGCAGCCCTCCGGCGCTGAAGCCATCGAAAAGCAGCATGCCCGCGGCAAGAACACAGCCCGCGAGCGCATCGAGCTCCTGCTCGACGAAGACTCGTTCGTCGAATTCGACGCCCTGGCGGTGCACCGGTCCACCGCTTTCGGCATGGAGAAGAAGAAGCCGCTCGGTGATGGCCTGGTCTCCGGCTACGGCACCGTGGACGGCCGCCTGGTGGCCGTCTACAGCCAGGACTTCACGGTCTACGGCGGATCGCTGAGCCAGGTCAACGGCGAAAAAATCGTCAAGGTGCAGGAGTTCGCGCTGCGCAACGGCTGCCCCGTGGTCGGCATCCTGGACGGCGGCGGCGCCCGCATCCAGGAAGGCGTTGCCTCGCTGGCCATGTTCGCGGACATCTTCCGCAACAACGTCCACGCCAGCGGCGTGGTGCCGCAGATCTCGCTCATCATGGGCCCCTCCGCCGGGGGCGCCGCGTACTCCCCCGCGCTCACCGACTACGTGGTGATGGTGGACAAGACCTCGCACATGTTCATCACCGGCCCGGACGTCATCAAGACCGTCACCGGCGAAGACGTGGACATGGAAACACTGGGCGGCGCCCGGCAGCACAACGCCACCACCGGCACGTCCACCTACCTTGCCTCCGACGAAACCGACGCCATCGAGTTCGTGCGCGAACTGCTGGATTTCCTGCCGTCCAACAACCTGTCCGAGGCGCCCGTGCTGGGCCACCAGCAGGAGCTTGAGATCGACGACGACGACCTCGCCCTGGACACGCTGGTGCCGGATTCCGCTAACCAGCCCTACGACATGCGCGCCGTCGTCGAGCAGATCGTGGACGACGGGCATTTCCTGGAGATGCAGGCCCTGTACGCCCCCAACGTGATGATCGGCTACGGCCGCGTGGAGGGCCACACGGTGGGCATCGTGGCCAACCAGCCCCTGCAGTTCGCCGGGACCCTGGACATCGCCGCCTCCGAGAAGGCAGCCCGTTTCGTGCGCCACTGCGACGCCTTCAACATCCCCATCATTACCCTGGTTGACGTTCCCGGCTTCCTGCCCGGCAAGGACCAGGAATTCCAGGGCATCATCCGCCGCGGCGCCAAGCTCCTCTACGCCTACGCCGAAGCCACCGTCCCCAAGCTCACCGTGATCACCCGCAAGGCCTACGGCGGGGCTTACATCGTGATGGGTTCCAAGAAGCTCGGCGCCGACCTGAACCTGGCCTGGCCCACAGCGCAGATCGGCGTGATGGGCGCCCAGGGTGCCGTCAACATCCTCTACCGCCGTGACCTCGCTGCAGTCGCCGAGAACGGCGGGGACGTCGAGGCCCGGCGCGCCGAAGTCATCCGGCAGTACGAGGAAGAGCTCCTGAACCCCTACCAGGCAGCCGAACTCGGCTACGTGGACGCCGTGATCGCCCCCTCCGATACCCGCATCCAGATCATCAAGGGACTGCGGGCACTGCGCGACAAGCGCGCCAGCCTCCCCGCCAAGAAGCACGGGAACATCCCGCTGTGACCGCGGCACAGGATCGCATGCCGGAGGCGGTCGAGGCGTCCGAAGCCCAGGCCGCTCCCCTGCTCTCTGTTGTCAAAGGGGAGCCGAACGCCGAGGAACTCGCCGCCCTGACCGCCGTCGTTCTTTCCCTCGGCGTCCCGGCCCCTGCCACGGCAGGCGCACCGAGCGTCCGGCACTGGGTGCGCAGGCAACAGCTGCGCCTCGCCCCCACGCCGGGACCGGGAGCCTGGAAACGCAGCGGCCGCTAGCAGGGCCCCGAGCACTCCCGGCGTTAGGCTCAGGGGGTGACTATCGAGACTGCCCCCGCTTCCCGTCCGCACACCCGGATCGACGCCGTCGCAGACGCCTACACGGACACCCTGATCCGGCTCAACCCGACGCTTGCCACCACCCTCGGCCTGCCCGGGCATGAGACGGAATACCAGGACTTCTCCCCTGCGGGCATCGCCGGATTCGCTGAGGCCGCGCGGGGTGCCCTGGCCGCGTTGGAGGGCCTGGAGCCGGAGGATGACGTGGACGCCGTCACCCTGGACGCCATGCGGGAGCGCCTGGGCCTGCAGTTGCTCATCCACGCCTCCGGATGGGAATACGCGGAGCTGAACAACATCGCCTCGCCCGCCCAGGACATCCGCGCCATCTTCGATCTCATGCCCACAGCCACCGAACGGGACTGGGAGCACATCGCCGGACGCGCGCACAATGTTCCCGCGGCACTGGACGGCTACATGGAATCCCTGCGCATGGCCCGCGACGCCGGCAAGGTAGCGGCAGCACGCCAGGTGCGGATTGTCATTGAACAGGTCGTTAAGTACGCGGCGCCGGACGGCTTCTTCGCCAAACTCGCGGCAGGTGCCGCCACCGCTGCCGGGCCCTTGCCCGCCGCCCTGCAGGACAGGCTCGACGCCGGCGCTGGCGCCGCCCGCGACGCTTACACCCGGCTGGCGGAGTTCCTCCGCACCGAACTGCTGCCCGCCGCGCCGGAAAAAGATGCGGTCGGCAAGGCCCGCTACGCCCTGGCGTCCCGCTCCTTCCTGGGCGCCGAGGTGGACCTTGAGGAAACGTATGCCTGGGGCGTGCAGGAACTGGACCGGCTGATCGCGGAACAGGAACAGGTGGCCGCCACGATCAAGCCCGGCGCCACCATCGCCGAAGCCAAGGAGATCCTGAACAACGATCCCGCCCGGCAGCTCAAGGGCACTGACGCCCTGCGGACCTGGATGCAGGAACTCTCCGACAAGGCCATCGCGGAGCTGGCAGGGGTTCACTTCGACATCCCCGACGTCATGAAGAAACTCGAATGCCGGATCGCCCCCACGGACGAGGGCGGCATCTACTACACGGGCCCGTCCGAGGACTTCAGCCGGCCCGGGCGCATGTGGTGGTCCGTCCCCGCCGGCGAGGACACGTTCACCACCTGGGCGGAAACCACCACCGTGTACCACGAAGGCGTCCCCGGCCACCACCTGCAAATAGCCACCGCCACCTACCGGCGCGAACTGCTGAACAAGTGGCGGCGGAACGTGTGCTGGACCTCCGGCCATGGCGAAGGGTGGGCACTCTACGCAGAAAAGCTGATGCAGGAGCTGGGCTACCTCAACGACCCCGGCGACCACATGGGCATGCTGGACATGCAGCGCATGCGCGCCGCGCGCGTCGTCTTCGACATCGGCGTCCACCTCGAGCTCGAGATGCCGGCAAAGTGGGGCTCCGGCACGTGGACCGCCGACAAGGGCTACGCGTTCCTCCAGCAGAACCTGCCCATCAGCGAAGGCCAGCTCAACTTCGAATTCACCCGCTACCTCGGCTGGCCCGGGCAGGCCCCCTCCTACAAAGTCGGCCAGCGCCTCTGGGAACAGATCCGCGCCGAACTTGAAGCGCGGCCCGGGTTCGACCTGAAGGAGTTCCATACCAACGCGTTGAACATCGGCTCCGTGGGGCTCGACACGCTGCGGCGGGCGCTGCTGAGGTAACGCGCCCTCCTCCGCGAGACATTAAGCACATCCCCGCCGGGAATAAGTAACAAAAGGTGCTGGAATGCTTGATTTTGCGCCGTTTTCCAGATGGTGCGTATTTTTGCCTGACGTAATATTTCTCAATGTTCTTTCGACGTGGTATGTGCACGCCGTCTAGCTTGTTCTGGTGAGCACTCAGACAAACACCCCTTCCTCCGCAGGAAAGACCGGATTCCAGCTGCCCAAATGGGCCGGCTCCTTCGGCTTCCAGATCATCGCCGCCCTCATCGTGGGCCTGGGTCTTGGCCTGCTGGCCAAGTACACCGGCAGCACCAAGGCCAACCCGAACGGCCTCGGGGCAACGCTGCAGACCATCGGCTCCAGCTACGTCTCCCTGCTGCAGACCGCCGTCGTCCCCCTGATCTTCACGGCCGTCGTCAGCTCCATCTCCAACCTCCGCCAGGTGTCCAACGCCGCAAGGCTGGCCTGGAACACGCTCCTGTGGTTCGCCATCACGTCGCTCATTGCCGTGCTGATCGGCATCGGCCTGGGCGTCCTGCTGCAGCCCGGCGCCAACACGGGGATTACCGGCGAGGCCAAATACTCCGGCAAGTCCGGTGACTGGTGGTCCTTCCTGATCGGCCTGTTCCCCAAGAACTTCCTCGGCCTGGGCGCCAGCTCCACCGTTGCCGAGTCCGGCACCGTCACCACATCCGTCAGCTTCAATGTCCTCCAGATCCTGGTGATCGCCATTGCCGTGGGCGTCGCCGCCCTGAAGGTGGGCAAGGCCGCAGAGCCCTTCCTCAAGCTCAACGCGTCCGCCCTGGCCGTCATCCAGAAGGTCCTCTGGTGGATCATCCGGATCGCGCCGCTGGGCACCGTCGGCCTCATCGGCAACGCCGTGGCCGTCTATGGCTGGGACACGATCGGTTCGCTCGGCAAGTTCACGGTCGCCATCTACATCGGCCTGGCCCTGGTGCTCTTCGCGGTCTACCCCGTCCTGGTCCGCAGCCACGGCCTGTCCATCAAGCAGTACTTCTCCGGCGTGTGGCCCGCCGTCCAGCTGGCCTTCGTCTCGCGTTCCTCGGTAGGAACCCTCCCGCTGACCCAGCGTGTCACCGAGCGCAGCCTGGGCGTCCCCCGCGCGTACGCCTCCTTCGCCGTCCCGCTGGGCGCCACCACCAAGATGGACGGCTGCGCGGCCATCTACCCGGCCGTCGCTGCCATCTTCGTGGCCCAGTTCTTCGGCATCCAGCTCGACTTCAGCCAGTACCTGCTGATTGCCCTGGTCTCCGTGCTGGGCTCCGCGGCAACCGCCGGAACCACGGGCGCCGTCGTTATGCTCACGCTGACGCTTTCCACGCTGGGGCTGCCGCTGGCCGGCGTCGGCCTCCTGCTGGCCATCGACCCCATCCTGGACATGGGCCGTACCGCCGTCAACGTGGCAGGCCAGGCCCTGGTCCCCACCCTCGTGGCCAAGCGCCAGGGCATCCTGGACGAGTCGCTCTACAACGCGCCCCGCAACGGCACCCCCTTCGTTGACGAGGACGCGGCGGGCGACAGCACCGCCACCGACGGAAACAGCGCCGATACCGCAACACGCGAACTGCAGGATGCGAAGGCCTAGCCTGCACCGGTAACCGCAGGGTGCTCCGTGAAGCCCCCGGGAATCTGAACTCCTCAGGTTCCCGGGGGCTTCTTGCCTTAACGCCCGCCGCCTCCGATGATGCCGTTCTGCACGGCCTTGGTGACGGCGTCCGCTTCAGCCTGTGTCAGCTTGCCGTCCGCCACGGCCTTGTCCAGCCGGGTCTTGAGCTCGGCGGCGTGCTCAGCCTGTTCCTCGGTGCGCAGCTCCTGCAGGGCTGCGGTCACCGTCGACTCGTCGATTCCCAGAGATTCGGCCAGTGATTTGGCCAGCGCCGCCTCGCGCTCGGCCGGGTCCGGCTTCTGGCCCTCCGCCGGTGGCGTGGCGGGCTTGTTGGCCTCGCGGAAGGCCTTCAACGCATCGGTCACCTTGGCCTCATCGACGCCCAGCTTCGCTGCCAGCTCGGAAGCCTGGACAGGACCGTGGCCACCGCGGCCACCGTGCCTGCCCATGCCGTCCGGCGCGGTGCTGCCATCGGCCGGGGCGCTGGAACTCGTGCTCGGTGCCGGCGTGGGCGCGGTGGTGGTGGCGGAGGCCATGCCGGCCACCCCGATCCCGCCTGCCAGTGCCAGCGCAGCCGCTGACAGGCCCAGGGTCATTTTCTTCGTGCGTGTCATCTTCTCTGTCTCCTCGATGGGCCGTCGCTTGACGGCGGGTGGTCTGCCTCTTTCGAGACATGTCCAGCATCGGCAGCCAGCTTCTGGAGAGCCTGTTGGGAACCTTTCGTTCTGCTGTGAATTTAAGTTGCGCAGAGTGCAAAGTTGCACGTAGTGTAATCCCGTGACCTCCCCCACTCCGGCAGGCGAGGCCGGACCTGCCGCACCTTCCCGCCGCGAACTCAACAAGGCCGCCACCCGGCAAGCCATTACGGACGCCGCCCTCGGGCTCCTGCGCGCCAAGGGCCCGGGGAACTTCACTGTGGAGGACATAGCGGACGCTGCAGGGATCTCGCGCCGTACGTTCTTCAACTACTTCGCCAGTACGGACGCCGCCCTCGCCTCCATCGTGCACGGCTTCCTGGACAATGCCATCCAGCAGCTGCGGCTTCGGCCCGCGGACGAACCGCTGCTCGAGTCAGCCCAGGCGGCCCTGACCGCCCTCGCCGACCCTCAAGCCGTGGCCCCCCTGGCGGAGCTGTTCACCCTGACCCAGCAGAGCCCGCTCATGCAGCACAGCGAGCTTGAGGCCTGGGACCACTGCAGGGCCCAGGTGTTCGACGTCGCCCGGGAGCGGCTGGGGGGCAGCCGCGGCGAGCAGGAGGACCTGTACGTCCATGCACTCTCCGGGTCCATCATCTCCTGCGGAAAAGCCGCCATGGAGGTCTGGTTCAACCGGCGCGGGCCGGACCTGTCCCCCGCCTCCCTGGCAGAGCTCCGCCAGCTGCTCATCGATTCCATGGCCCTGCTGGGCGCCGGCTTCACCAATCCTGCATTCCTTTCCGCTTCCCGTTCCTCCTGATCAGATCGGCTCTGCGCATGGCACTCCTCCTCTACCGCCTCGGCAAGTTCTCCTACCGCCACCGCTGGCTGGTCATCTCTCTCTGGCTCGCCATACTGGTGGCCGTGGGCGGCTCAGCGGCAGCGTTCCACGGCACGCTGTCCAACAACTTCCAGATCCCGGGGACCGAAACCCAGCGGATCGCGGACAAGCTCAAGCAGGAGCTGCCCTCGGCGTCCGGCGGCAGCGCCACGATCGTCTTCGAAGCCCCCAGCGGCGGCTTTACGGATGCGAGCCGGACGGCGGTGTCGGATGCGCTGAAGAAGCTCCAGGCCCTTCCCGAGGTCCGTGGCACCGTGGATCCCTTCGCCACCCAGGCACAGGTGGACCAGGCCGGCAAGGCCGTTACCGACGGCGAGCAGCAGCTGGCAGCCGGCAAGGCGCAGCTTGATGCCGCACGGACGCAGCTGGAAGCGGGGAAGGCACAGCTGGCCGCAGCCGAGCAGCAGCTCACCGCTGCCGGCGCGCCGGCAGCCCTGGTCGACGCGCAGCTGGGCCAGCAGAAGGCAGCGCTGGCGGCCGGCCAGGCCAAGCTCGACGCCGGCACCCAGGAACTGGAGGCCAACAAGGCCAAGCTGGAACTCGGCAAGCGCCAGGCCCAGGCCGCCTCCGCCATCCGCTTCGTTTCCGAGGACAATAATGCGGCCGTGGCCCAGGTGCAGTTCAACACCTCCATCAACGGGCTGGCGCCAACGGTGCGCAAGCAGGTACAGGAGATCGCGCACCAAACATCCTCGGCAGGCGTTACGGCATTTGCCAGCAAGGAGATCACCGAGGACATCTCGGCGTTGTTCGGCACCGCGGAGGTTGTCGGCATCGCCGTGGCCGCCCTCGTCCTGATCCTCATGCTGGGCACCCTGGTTGCCGCCGGGCTTCCGCTGCTGATGGCCATCATCGGCGTGGGAGTCGGCGTCGGCATCACGTTCGCCCTCTCCGGGCTCTTTGACATGAGTTCCATCTCCCCCATGCTGGCCCTCATGCTGGGCCTCGCCGTGGGCATCGACTACTCCCTGTTCATCGTCAACCGGCACCGGACCCAGCTCCTGGCCGGCATGGATCCGGAGGAATCCGTGGCCAGGGCGAACGGCACGTCCGGCAATGCGGTGGTGTTCGCCGGGCTTACCGTGATCATTGCCTTGGCTGCCCTGGTGGTCCCGGGGCTTCCCTTCCTTACCGTCATGGGCCTTGCCGCCGCGGGGACCGTGGCCGTGGCCGTGCTCGTTGCCATCACTTTGACCCCGGCCATGCTGTCCCTGATCGGTCGCCGCATCATCTCCAAGCGGGCCTGGGCAAAGGCCGAGGCGCACAACGCCGAGCCCGGCCACGAAGCGGCAGATGACGCCATCGACCGCGAACGCAGCACCCGGGGCTGGGGCGGCCTGGTCACCAGGCACCCGTGGGCAGCCCTGGTGGCCGGTGTCCTCCTCCTGGGCACCCTGGCCCTTCCCGCCACCCAGCTGCAGCTGGCCCTTCCCGACGGCGGTTCCGAGCCCGTGGATTCCGAGGCGTACCAGGCCTACGACTTGACCGCCCGCAGCTTCGGCGAAGGCGTCACCGGCCCCATCGTGGCCGTCGGCGAGTTCCCAGCCAACCTGGACGAAGCCCAGGCGCAGAAACTGCAGTACGACATCGCGGACAGGCTCCGCGCCGTGGACAACGTGGTGGCCGCCGTACCGGTGGCGCTCAGCAAAGACCGCCGCACCGCCGTCTTCCAGGTCATCCCCAAGGAGGGCCCCGCCAGCGCCAGCACGGTGCAGGTGGTATCCGAACTGCGTGGCCTCAACGGCGGCATCAAGGCCGACTATGACGTGGCCATGGGCCTGACCGGGCAGACTGCCGGCAACGTGGACGTCTCCACCAAGCTCGGCGACGCCCTGCCGCCCTACCTCGCGATCGTCGTCGGACTTTCCCTGATCCTGCTGCTGCTGGTGTTCCGCTCCATCGTGGTCCCGCTGCTGGCCACGGGCGGCTTCCTGCTGTCCCTGTCCGCGGCGTTCGGCGCCGTGGTGGCCGTGTACCAGTGGGGCTGGCTGGGCGGCATCTTCGACGTCGCGAACCCGGGTGCGGTGCTGAGCTTCCTGCCGATCATCCTGATCGGTGTGCTGTTCGGCCTGGCCATGGACTACCAGGTGTTCATCGCCTCCGGCATGCGCGAGGCCTACATGCACGGCTCCACGGCGAAGGAAGCGGTCCGGGTGGGCTTCCGGCACGCCGCCGCCGTGGTGACCGCCGCGGCGATCATCATGGTCAGCGTCTTCTCCGGATTCATCTTCAGCCACCTCACCATGGTCCGGCCGCTGGGCTTCGCCATGGCCTTCGGGGTCCTGTTCGATGCCTTCGTGGTGCGCATGACCATCGTCCCGGCCGTCATGTACCTGCTGGGCAGTAAATCCTGGTGGCTGCCGCGCTGGCTGGACCGGATCCTGCCGGACGTGGACGTGGAGGGCGCCAAGCTCAACCGCGGCCAGGCTGTTCCGGCGTCCGCCGAGCTGGTCCACTAGGCTGAACCCGTGGTCCGCCTGATTCTCGCTTCCCAGTCCCCCGCCCGCACCAAGCTCCTGGCCGAGGCCGGCATCCGGCACACCGTGCTGGTGTCCGACGTCGACGAGGCCGCCGTCCAGGAACGGTACGGCGTCACCGACCCGCACGACACCGCGCTGCTGCTGGCCCGGGCCAAGGCGGAGGCCGTGGCGTCGCTGCCGGAAGCCGAGGGTGCCCTGGTGCTGGGCTGCGACTCCGTCTTCGAATTCGACGGCGAGGCGCACGGCAAGCCCTACACGCCCGACGTCGCGCGCGAACGGATGCTGCGGATGAGCGGCAGCACGGGGGTTCTCCACACGGGTCACTGGCTGGTGGACTGCCGGGACACGGAGGCCGACGGCGGCGGGGACGCCGAGGGATCGGGCGCCACGTTGGGGGCGGTCGCCTCCGCCGAGGTCTTCTTCCAGGAGATGGACGCCGCCGAGATCGATGCCTACATCGCCACGGGCGAGCCGCTGCACTGCGCCGGATCCTTCACTATCGACGGCCTGGGCGGGGCCTTCATCCGGAAGGTGGACGGCGACCCGCACGCCGTCGTCGGCCTGTCCGTCTCCACGCTCCGGGGCCTGCTGGCGGCCGCCAACGTGCGCATCACGGACCTCTGGCCGCCGCGGTAAAGGCGCCCTTTTTCGGAACCGCTTGTAGCTTCCCTACAAAGGAGGACCGGTTTACACGCGGATTCCGCAAGTAATATCGGCGGAACCTCCAAAACCGCGCTAGGCTCCCTGAAGGAAAGAAGGAGACGCCTTGTCAGCAAATTTGGAGCAGTCCGCAGGAACCACGCAGCCGAGCCTCACAAAGGTGCTGATTGCCAACCGCGGCGAAATCGCCGTTCGGATCATCCGGGCGGCCCGGGATGAGGGGATCGCCTCGGTAGCGGTGTACGCCGACCCGGACCGCGACGCCCTGCACGTCCGCCTGGCTGACGAGGCTTATGCCCTTGGCGGCAGCACAGCCGCCGAGTCCTACCTGGTGATGGACAAGATCATCGATGCCGCCCGCCAGTCCGGCGCGGACGCCATCCACCCCGGGTACGGGTTCCTGGCCGAAAATGCCCAGTTCGCCGCCCGCGTGATCGAGGCCGGCATCACCTGGATCGGCCCCTCCCCCGAAGCCATCTCCGCCCTGGGCGACAAAGTCCAGGCCCGGCACATCGCCGAAAAAGTAGGCGCCCCTTTGGTTCCCGGCACGGCCGACCCCGTGGAGTCCGCGGACGAGGTGCTGGACTTCGTGGACAAGCACGGACTGCCCGTCGCCATCAAGGCGGCCTTCGGCGGCGGCGGACGCGGCATCAAGGTGGCCCGCACCCGCGAGGAAATCCCCGAACTCTACGAATCCGCCGTCCGTGAAGCCACAGCGGCCTTCGGCCGCGGCGAATGCTTCATCGAACGCTTCCTGGATGCTCCCCGCCACGTCGAAACCCAGTGCCTGGCCGACGCCCACGGCAACGTCGTGGTGGTTTCCACCCGCGACTGCTCGCTGCAGCGGCGCAACCAGAAACTCGTGGAAGAAGCGCCGGCCCCGTTCCTCACCGAGGACCAGAACCGCCGCCTCTACGAATCCTCCAAGGCCATCCTGAAGGAGGCCGGCTACCTGGGCGCCGGCACCTGTGAATTCCTGGTGGGCCAGGACGGGACCATCTCGTTCCTGGAGGTCAACACCCGGCTCCAGGTGGAGCACTGCGTGTCCGAGGAAGTCACCGGCATCGACCTGGTCCGCGAGCAGTTCCGACTGGCCCGCGGCGAGGAGCTCGGCTACGGCGATCCCGAGGTGCGCGGGCACTCCATTGAATTCCGCATCACCGGCGAGGACCCGGGCCGGAACTTCCTGCCGGCGCCCGGCACCCTCCGCGTCCTGAAGAACCCCACGGGCCCCGGCGTCCGGGTGGATTCCGGTGTGGAGCAGGGCGACGTCATCAGCGGCAACTTCGACTCCATGCTGTCCAAGCTCATCGTCACCGGCGCCAGCCGGCCGCAGGCCCTGCAGCGCGCCCGCCGCGCCCTCGAGGAGATGGTGGTGGAGGGCATCCCCACCGTGATCCCGTTCGACCTCGCAGTGGTGACCGACCCCGCCTTTGCACCCGCTGAAGGGCCGTTCAAGGTCCACACCCGCTGGATCGAAACCGAGTTCAGCAACAACCTGCCGGTCTGGACGCCGGACGGCACCGCCGAAGGCGAGTCCGCCGAGGAGCGCCAGCGCGTGGTGGTCGAAGTCGGCGGCAAGCGCCTTGAAGTGGTCCTGCCCGCGTCCCTGGGTACACCGGGCACTGCTGTTGCCGCTGCCGGCAAGCCCGGCAAGTCGAAGAAACGCTCCCGCTCGGCCGGCCCTGCCGCTGCCACCGGCAACGCGCTGACCTCGCCGATGCAGGGAACCATCGTGAAGGTCGCGGTGTCCCACGGCGACGTGGTCTCCGAGGGCGACCTGGTGGTGGTCCTCGAGGCAATGAAGATGGAGCAGCCGCTGACCGCGCACCGCTCCGGAACCATCACGGGCCTGGCGGCGGCAGCCGGCGAGACGGTCTCCGCCGGCGCCATCATCGCCACGATCGAAGACTAGGAAGCGCCACAGGCATGCTCGCACCAAGTTTCCAGGAAGAAGTGGACCGCTACCACCTGGCGGTTCCCGAGATCACCCGGGGCAACCCGGGCCCGGTCAAGGACCTGTACTCCAGGGCGGACGACGTCACCCTGGCCAACCCGTTCGGCGGCATCGCCCGCGGCTGGGCGCAGGTGGAGGCACGTCTGGACCAGGCCGCGCGGCAGTTCCAGGACGGCGAAATGCTGGGCTTCGACACCGTGACCTCGTACACGGCCCGCGACACCGCCTACCTGCTGGAGACCGAACATTTCCGGGCCCGGCTGGACGGAGCGGCCGCCACCGAGGAATTCGCACTCCGGGTCACCAGCATCTTCCGCCGCGAGGAGGGTTACTGGAAGCTGGTGCACCGCCATGCGGACCCGGCGGCGCGGCCCCAGTCCCGCCGGTCCCTGACCCAGCCCGCGGCCAGCTGACCCAACTGCTGGCACAGGACGGGAACAGCAGGCACACTTAGCACGTGTTGCCTTTCCTGCTCCTGGCCTCCCGCGCCGAGGACGCCGCCGCCGAGGATGAGTACGCCGCGTACCTGAGGTACGGCGGCCTGGAGGAACGGGAGCTCCGGCGGATCCGGCTCGAAGCGGCTCCCCTGCCGGAGCTCGACCTCTCCGGGTATTCCGGCGTGATCGTGGGCGGCAGCCCCTTCACCTCCAGCGACCCGCCGGACAGCAAGAGCCCCGTCCAGCACCGGGTGGAGAAGGAACTGTCTGGCCTGCTGGACGAGCTGGTGGCCCGCGATTTTCCCTTCCTGGGCGCCTGTTACGGGGTGGGGACGCTGGGCCGGCACCAGGGGGCCGTGATCGACCGGACCTACGGCGAGCCGCTCGCGGCCGTGGAGATCAGCCTGACCGACGCCGGACTGCAGGACCCCATCCTTCAGGGCATGCCCCAAACCTTCACCGCCTTCGCCGGCCACAAGGAGGCCTGCAGTTCGCTGCCCGCGCATGCCGTGCTGCTGGCACGCTCGGCCGCCTGCCCGGTGCAGATGTTCCGGATCCGCACCAACCTATATGCCACCCAGTTCCACCCCGAACTGGACGCGGAAGGCCTCTGCACCCGCATCGACATCTACCGGCACGCCGGCTACTTCCCGCCCGAGTCCGCGGAGGACCTGATGGCGGCCGCCCGCCGGTTCACGGTCACGGCGCCGATGAACATCCTGAAGAACTTCGTGGCCCGGTACGCCCGCTGAACGGACCATGCCCTCGTGCACTCCTGCCCTGTTACCTCCGGGCACTTAACGCACATGCCCGGCGCCATCCCCGTCGTTGCAGGGCGGCGCCGGGCATGTCAGCCACTAACTGGGCTGGAATGCACGCGCGTGCGTCAGGCCACGTTGTTCTCGTAGTCCACGTCGCGGGTTTCGCGGGTCAGGAACAGCGCGATCAGCGTCAGCACCGCCATGGCGGTCAGGTAGATGCCCACCAGGACGGGGCTGCCCTTGGCGGTTTCCCAGAGGGCAACGGCGATGAACGGTGCAACGGCGGCGCCCAGGATGCTGGAGAAGTTGTAGCTGATGGCCGAGCCGGTGTACCGCACGTTGGTGGGGAACAGTTCCGGCAGCAGCGCTCCCATGGGTCCGAACGTAAGCCCCATGAGGGAGAACCCGATGACCAGCAGGCCCATGGTTCCCACAAAGCCGCCGCTGAACAGCGGGACGAACAGCAGGCCGAAGACGAAGATCCCTGCCGTGACGGCGAGGAGCATCTTGCGCCGGCCGTACTTTTCGGCCAGCGGTCCGGAAACCAGGGTGAAAATGCCAAAGAAGACGACGCCGGCAATCAGCATCCAGAGGAAGTCGTTGCGGCTGTAGCCCAGGCCGGGAACGAACGCGGCGGCGGCTGCTTCAGTCATGGGCTTGCCGGCCTTTTCGGCCGCGGCCTTGGCACCCTCCAAGGTGGGCTTCGTGCCGTACGTGAGCGTGAACGTGGTCATCAGGTAGAAGAGCACGTACGTGGCCAGCATGATGAAGGTGCCCAGGATCAGCTGGCGCCAGCTGCCCTTGAAGACGCGGCCCAGGGGCAGCTTGGCCACCTCGTTGGATTCCACCACCTTGGTGAAGGCGGGGGTCTCGATCAGCTTGAGCCGGACGTAGAGGCCCAGGATCACCATGACGGCACTGAGCAGGAACGGCACGCGCCAGCCCCACGCCTGGAAGGCCTCCGGGGCCAGCGTGTAGCTGGCAACAAGGAAGATGACGTTGGCGATGATGAAGCCGATCGGGGCACCCAGCTGCGGGAAGGTGCCGTAGATGGCGCGCTTGTTGGCGGGGGCGTTCTCGGTGGCCAGCAGCGCGGCGCCACTCCATTCGCCGCCGAGCGCCAGGCCCTGCGCGAAGCGCATGACCACCAACAGGGCCGGAGCCCAGAACTCCCAGCCCGGAACCAGGGCAGTGGGAAGGCAGCCGATGAGGAAAGTGGCGATGCCCATGGTCAACAGTGAAGCCACCAGTGTGCCCTTGCGGCCGAACTTGTCGCCGAAGTGCCCGAAGACGATCGAGCCGAGGGGGCGGGCAATGAAGGCTACGCCGAAGACGGCGAAGGAGCTCAGCAGCTGGGTGGTTTCGTTCGCGCTGGGGAAGAAAAGCTTCGGGAAGACCAGCACGGCGGCCGTGGCATAGACGTAGAAGTCGTAGAACTCCACGGTGGTGCCGATCAGGCTCGCCACGATGACGCGGCCGCGGGAGTTCACCGGCTGGCGCGCAGACAGCGCGGTGGTATCGGTGGATGGCATAGGTTAACGCTTTCGTGAGACCGGCCGGGACCCAGGCAGGATTGCCTCCCGGCTCAAGTAGTTAGAGTCCGATCTTACTTCCCCACGTCCAGTCAATGGACGAATGGTCCACTATGCGGACCTGTGTTGTGCGTCTCACCTGATGGTCCGTCACTGGGCCTCACGGGGGTCCGGAATGCCGGATAGGCAAAAGTCACAGTGCCGAAACAAACATCGACTGTCCGTGAAACGCGCCGTACCTACCGTGGAGGAACAACATCCCCCCAAAGGAGGTAACCCGTGACTGTTGACCGCACCGTTGATGCCGCCCCCGGCAATTCCCTTGACCTGGATGACGCCGCAGGGCCCGCAGCCGTTGCCGCATCAGCCAGCGCACAGCCCGGCTCTACCCGCACCACAGACGCCCCCGTCCTTGAATTCCGCACCGGCCGCTGGATCGCCAACTGGGATGCCGAGAACAAGGAACAGTGGGAAACCGCCGGCCGGTCCATCGCGCGCCGCAACCTGAACTGGTCCATCTTCGCCGAGTTCCTCGGCTTCGTCGTGTGGCAGCTCTGGTCCATCGTGGTGGTCCAGCTTCCCGCCGCCGGCTTCACCTTCTCCACCTCGGAAATCTTCTGGCTCATCTCGATGCCCAGCCTGGTGGGTGCCACCCTGCGCATCCCTTACACCTTCATGGTCCCCCGCTTCGGCGGCCGCAACTGGACCATCGTCTCCGCCCTGCTGCTCCTGATCCCCTCCATTGGGCTGGCCCTGTGCGTCTCCAATCCGGAAACCCCGTTCGGCGTGATGCTCCTCGTGGCGGCCCTGGCGGGCTTCGGCGGCGGTAACTTCGCCAGCTCCATGGCCAACATCACCTTCTTCTACCCGGCCCGGGAAAAGGGCTGGGCGCTGGGACTGAACGCCGCCGGCGGCAACCTGGGCGCCGCCGTCGCACAGCTTGCCGTGCCGATCGTCATCACCCTGCTGGCCGCCGGCACCGTCAACCTCCCCATGGCCGGATGGATGTGGGTCCCCTTCATCCTGCTGGCCGCCTTCGGTGCCTTCAAGTACATGAACAACCTCACCAGTGCCAAGGGTGACGTGGCAGGTTCTGTTGCAGCACTCAAGGAGCCGCACCTGTGGATCATGGCGCTGCTGTACATCGGCACGTTCGGCTCCTTCATCGGCTTCGCAGGCGTCTTCCCCAAGCTCATCAAGGACTACTTCCCGGCGTTCTCCTCCATCGCGGTGGGAACCGTGGCGCTCTCCCTGGCGTTCCTCGGCCCGCTGGTCGGCTCACTGGCCCGCCCCTACGGCGGACGCATGGCGGACCGGATGGGGGGCGCCCGGATGACCGTGGCGGCATTTGCCTCCATGGCGGTCATCACGCTCACCATGATCTGGACCCTGCCGCTGAAGAACTTCTGGCTCTTCCTGGTGCTCTTCCTGATGCTGTTCACCGCCAGCGGCTTCGGCAACGGGGCCACCTACCGGATGATCCCGGTCATCTTCGCCACATCCAGCCGTGCCGCCCGCTCCGGCGCCAGCTCCCAGGCCACCCAGCGGCTGGCGTCCTCGGCCCTCGGACTGATCTCCGCCATCGGAGCCTACGGGGGCTTCGTGATCCCCCAGGTGCTGAACGCTTCCAACACCGCCAGCGGTTCCTACACCCCGGCTTTCTACGGCTTCGTCGGCGCCTACGCCGTGATGCTCGTTGTCTGCTGGGCCTGCTACCTCCGCAAGGCCAACCGAAACGCGATGGGACACGTCTAACATGACCACAAGCGCCGACACGCACTGCCCTTACTGCGCCCTGCAGTGCGCCATGACGCTGACGTCCCCGGCGGACCCGGCCCCGGCTTCCCAGCCTGGGCCGGGCGCCGCGCCCGTTTTACCGGCACCCGTCCGGGCACCGCTTGAGGTCAGCCCGCGCGACTTCCCCACCAACCGCGGCGGCCTGTGCCGGAAGGGCTGGACCTCCGCCACCCTCCTGAACCACGCGGGCAGGATCACCGAACCCCTGTTGAAGGGCCCCGACGGCGTCCACCGTCCCATCAGCTGGGACACCGCGCTGGACCTCGCCGCCGCCGCGGTCAGGGATGCACGCGCCGGCCACGGCGCGGACGCCGTCGGTGTTTTCGGCGGCGGCGGGCTCACCAACGAAAAGGCCTACCAGCTGGGCAAGTTCGCCCGGCTGGCCCTGGGCACCTCACGCATCGATTACAACGGCCGGTTCTGCATGTCCTCAGCAGCCGCCGCCGGCATGCGCGCCTTCGGCGTGGACCGGGGCCTGCCGTTCCCCCTGGAAGCCCTGGACTCCGCCAGCACCATCCTGATGCTGGGCTCCAACGTGGCCGAAACCATGCCGCCCTTCGTGCAGCACCTGCAGGGTGCCCGCGACGCCGGCGGCCTCATCGTGGTGGATCCCCGACGCTCCGCCACGGCTGCTTTCACGGCCGACGGCGGCGGAATCCACCTGCAGCCCCTCCCCGGCACCGACCTCACCCTGCTCCTGGGACTCTCGCACGTGGTCATCCACGAACACCTGGCGGACACCGCCTTCATCGAGGAACGCACCTCGGGCTACAGCGCCGTGGCCCGAAGCGTCAACGCGTTCTGGCCCGAACGCGTCCAGTCCCTCACCGGAGTCCCGGCCGACCTGATCCGGGAAACTGCCCGCCGGCTGGCCGCAGGTGCCCGTGCAGGCGGAAGCTACATCCTCACCGGCCGGGGCGTGGAACAGCACGTGGACGGCACCGACACCGCCACCGCGGCGATCAACCTCAGCCTCCTGCTGGGCCTGCCTGGTTCGGCCCGCAGCGGATACGGCACCCTCACCGGGCAGGGCAACGGCCAGGGCGGCCGCGAGCACGGCCAGAAGGCGGATCAGCTGCCCGGCTACCGCAAGATCACCGATCCGGCCGCCCGCGCCCACATGGCCGCCGTCTGGGGCGTTCCGGAGGAACTGATCCCGGGTCCCGGCCTGCCCGCCGTGCAGCTGCTGCAGTCGCTCGGAAAGCCCGACGGCGTCCGGTGCCTTTTCGTCCACGCCTCCAATATTGCGGTTGCGGCCCCCGACGCCAATGAGGTCATCAAGGGCCTGCGCAGCCTGGACTTCCTGGTGGTCTGCGACTTCTTCATGTCCGAGACGGCGGCAGAGGCGGACCTCATCCTGCCGGTACTGCAATGGGCCGAGGAGGAAGGCACCCTGACGAACCTGGAGGGCCGGGTCCTGCGGCGGCGGCGCGCCATCACCCCACCCGCCAGTGCCCGCAGCGAACTGTGGATCATGGCACGGCTGGCGGAGCGGCTGGACGCCCCCTCCACCTACAGCGAAGACCCGGAAACAGTCTTCGAGGAACTCCGCCTCGCCTCCGCTGGCGGCCTGGCCGACTACTCCGGCATCGACTACGCCATGCTGGACCGCGGTGACGCCGCCTACTGGCCTTTCCCTGCCGGCAGCACCGGAACTCCGCGGCTGTTCCGGGACGGCTTCGCGCACCCCGACGGCAAGGCGGTCCTGGTCCCCGTGGCGCCGCGCCGCCGTCGTACTCCTGCCGCACCCCCCGCAGGAGACGGCACAGCCCCCGCCGCCCGGGCCATGACCCTCATCACCGGCCGGCTCCTGGAGCATTACCAGTCCGGGGCCCAGACCCGCCGGGTCGCCGAACTCCTGGCCACCCGGCCCGAGGCGACAGTCCAGATACACCCCTCGGCCGCGGAGGCAATGGGCATCACCGCCGGGGCGCTGGTCTCCGTGTCCAATATCCGCGGCGAGGTGGTGTGCCGGGCGGAACTGAGCACCGCCATCCGTCCCGAAACAGTGTTCCTGCCCTTCCACTTCCCGGAACTTGAAAGCGCCAACCGCCTCACGGAAGCCGCCACGGACCCAGTCTCCGGGATGCCCGAGTTCAAGTTCAACACCGTGTGGGTCCGGCCCGTGGCCCCACCCGTTTCCGCCCGCATGCTTCAAACGACGGAGGCCTCATGACCGAGCAGATTGTCATCGTGGGATTCGGCCCGGTGGCCGCCAGGCTGGTGGACGAACTCCTGCCCGCAGTGCGCGGCGGGACCGTCCGGCTCACGGTGCTGGGTGAAGAGCCGGAGGCGGCGTACAACAGGGTCCTCGTCGCCGACCTGGGCGTAGGCCGCACCACGGCGGACGCACTGGCACTCGCCGACGCCGCCGCACTGGCTGCCGACGGCGTGGACGTCCGGCTCGGCGTCCGGGTACGGCGAGTGGACCGGGCCCGGCAGCAGGTCCTGCTCACCGAGGGCGGGCCCGTGCACTACGACCGCCTGGTCTTCGCCACGGGGTCGCGCCCGGTCATCCCCAACCTCACCGGCATCAACCCCGACCCCTCCTCGCCCGTGCTGCCCGCCGGCGTCACGGCTCTTCGCGACCTCCGCGACGCCGGCGTCCTCCGCCGCGCCGTGGCCGGCGGCAAGCGCGTGGTGGTGCTCGGCGGCGGGGTCCTGGGCCTGGAAACCGCACTTGCGGCGGCCGAGGAAGGCGCCACGGTCACGGTGGTCCACAACGGGCCGCATCCGCTGGGCCGGAACATCGACCGCGGCGGCGGGGCCGTCCTGGCCGCGGGCCTGCGCCGCTGCGGCGTGCGGATGGCCGGCAACGCCCGCTCCACGGGGGTGGAGCACAATGCGCCCGACGGCGGTTTCTCGGCCTTGCTGCTCGACGACGGGTCCGCGATTGACGGCGACCTCCTGGTCATCTCATGCGGCGTCCGTCCCCGGACGGAGCTGGCTGAGGGCTGCGGGCTGTCCACGGGCGCCGGGATCCTGGTGGACCACCGCCTGCGCGCCCACCATGAGCCGCACATCTTCGCCATTGGCGACTGCGCCGAGGTGCGTTGCCCCGACCCCGGCTGCGCCACCTGCCGCAATGCCAAGGGTCCTTCGGGACTGGTGGGGCCGGGATGGCGGCAGGCCGAATGGCTGGCCGAATACCTCACGTTCCTGGCATCGGACCTGGCCGAAGAGGCCGGGCTGCTGCCGGAACTGCCAGCAGAACAGCCCGGCGTGATCGTGCTGAAGGCGCGCGGCCTGAACATGGCCGTGGCCGGGGACAACAGCGCCGATCCCTGGGACGAGGAGGCCCTGACCGCCGGCGCCGCGAACGGGCGGCCGCGCCTGCAGGTGGCCCAGTGGGCTGATCCGGAGCATGGCCGCTACATCAAGATGACCACCCGCGGCGGCGTGCTGGAAGGCCTGGTGGCAGTGGGCATGCCACGCACGGCCGCCGAGCTGGTGGGGCTCTTCGAACGCGGCGCCGAGCTGCCCGCGGACCGGTCTTTGCTCCTGCGCCTCGACGGACCGGACCAGCTGCCTGGTGCTGCTGCCGCCGATCCCGCGGGAACAGTGTGCCGGTGCGCCGGAGTCAGCGGCGCCACCATCCAGGACTCGGTGGAGGAAGGCTGCTCCACCGTGGCGGAGGTGTCCAAGGCCACCCGGGCAGGAACAGGGTGCGGCGGCTGCCACGAGGACATCAAGGGCCTGATAGAACGGCACTTCCAGGCGGTGGCGGCCGCCTGACCAGGAGGTAGTGCCGCGTCACAAGTCCAGCAGTTGGCCCGCCAGCAGGTATGCGCCCCAAACGCCGGCGGCCAGGAGGACACCCAGGTAAGCCAGCACCAGCCGTGTATCGCGCAGGAAGCACTTCGATCTTTCCAGGCCACGCCGGCGCGCCTTCCAGTACCCCAAAAATCCGATGCCGGCAAAGACGACCAACGCAATCGGGCCGGCCAGCCACCCGAGCAGCGCGACGGTGGCGAAGATGCAGAGCCGG
Source organism: Arthrobacter sp. E70 (assembly GCF_058266945.1). Taxonomy (NCBI): domain Bacteria; kingdom Bacillati; phylum Actinomycetota; class Actinomycetes; order Micrococcales; family Micrococcaceae; genus Arthrobacter; species Arthrobacter sp. E70. Next base: position 243,660 of record NZ_JBYQFR010000006.1, read on the forward strand.
AGCGGATCAAAGGGTGGCTCCTTCGTGCCGCCCCCGGCTGCATCCTGGTGTCCGGCGGGGTTTGCGGAGGAGCGCAGGTGCCTGCCGCCAATGAATTGCGACGGCGGGGTCCCGGCGGCAATGCGGCGGGCGTCCGAATCAGGGTCCACAGATCCTCCTACAGCTGGCGCACCGGGAGCAAGCGCGCGCCCGTTGCCGTACTCATCCGTTGCCTGGCAAGCGCGGGCCATGCCTGGACGGCGCAGAACGGCGCGCACTGGTGATTACCGGCGTCGCTCTTGGTGCCCACGTGGACGCAGCATTGGGTGAGCCGTTCCTCGATCATGGTGGAGATATCCATGAAGGGCTTGACCATGATGCGGGTGACCCGCTCGGCGAGAAGCCGGCGCAGGCGCTGCCGCTGGCCAGGCAGTTTGCCCGAAGCCAGGGTGGTGAGCGTCCCGATGCCCAGGTCACACTGCGTGCAAATGTTCTTCCAGAGTTCCGTTGTCCGCGGATGGGACAGCGATGACTGCTCGCTCAGCAAGTCCAGCAACGTGCTCTTCATGAGGTTCCGCAACTCCAGCGGGATAGCGCTGTCGGCGATCCTGTTCGCGATGCTCTCCGGATTGAGCTCCAGCCAGGCGAGCAACTGGTCGTGACCGATCAATGCTGCCAGGGAACGCCAGGCCCCGGCGTCGTCTTTCAGCATGTAGCCCACCGACGCGCAGTGCGGATGCGAGCACGGCAGGGCGGTGAGGTCGTGCCACGAGACGACCCCTCCGGTTTGCCCGGCCAGCCTGTCCAGGACGCCTGTGTGGGTGAGCCGTTCCATCGGATCTATGCCGTGCCCGCGGCCGGAACCGAAGACTGGCTGCAGCGACACACCGCCCACGAACGGAGTCTCCAGTGCCCGCATCACCACGTCGCCGATCTCGCCGTCGTTGACGCCAAGGGAAGCGGTCATGGTCAGGGTGGTGAAGATGCCGGCCTCGGAGAGCCGAGAGATCGCCGCATCCTTGTAGCGGGTCAGGTCGCCGCCACGGTGGTATATGGACGCTTCCCGGGAAGACCCGTCGTATTGCAGGTACACCTCTACCCTGTCCCGGTGCCGTGCGAGCAGGGCAAGCAGTTCATCGTCCGTGGCGATCAGCAGGCCGTTGCTGTTCACCATGATGCGCACGATCGGCCGGGCGACGAGCTCGTCCAGCAGTTCTTCCAGGTACGGGTAGAGCGTCGGCTCGCCACCGGAAACCATCAGCACATCAAGGCGGTTGTTCTCCCGGCCCAGGCGGGTATCAACGTTCCCAAGCACCTCGGCGAGCGGCGCTACTCCCTGCAGCTGGGGGCCGGAGGCGGTGAAACAGGTGGGGCACCGCAGGTTGCAGTGCTCGATAACGTCCTGGAGCAGGATGCAGGTGTGCTGGGTCTGCAGGGCGGGGAGCCCATACGCGTATGCCTCAGGCACGGGGCGGAAATTGTCTGGCTGGTCCGGTACGTGCTGCTTGGTGGGCGCCTGCCACTTCTCCAGGTAGCGCAGGATCTCCGGTGACTCGTCGTACAGAGTCCGCACCAGGCCATGGTCCGGGCAGCCCCGTTCAAGCCAGACGCGACCGTCCCGGACCAGCAGTGCTCCCGACAACCGGCGCACCTGTGCAAGCGGCGGGTTCGTCTCATGGCAGTGCGGGCAGAACGCGGTGACGTAGCGGTGGATCCTGTCGCCGCGCAGCGGCTGGCCCGGTCCTGGCAGCTCCCGAGTTCCCATTGATCAGCGCCCTTTCTCAGATTCCGGCCTGCACGAGGGCACCGACGCACAGTCCCCCGCCGAGTAGTGTGAAAATGCCGAACCCAATCAGCAGCCCCGTGCCCAGCCGCGAGGTTCGCCGCCGGACCGCCAGCAGGATAGCCATCAGCAGGTAATAGGCAAGGGGTACAAACGCCAGCGGGCCGCTGAGGTAGCTGGAGGACCACATAGTGGGCCCGCCGAGGGGAAGTGTTGCGCTGATGTAGAGCGCATAGAGGGCAAATCCACCGACCAGGACTCCCGCTCCTACGGACCCGATCTTCGGTTCGCCGGGCTGCGGTTCGCCGGCCTGCCGTTCCCCTGCCGGTGGAAGTTCGGGGGCATCGTTCATGTCATGCCCGGGCCTGGACAAGGAAGCTGATGCAGAGGCCCCCGCCGAGCAGGATAAACGCGCCCAGGCCGATCAGCAGCCCTGCCCCCCAGAGCGACGTCCGGCGCCTTACTGCGAACGCGATCGCCACGGCCAGGTAAAGGATGATGGGGATGAAAGGGGCCGGCACGGCGAGCAAGCTCGCGGACCAGGCGTAGGGCCCCTGGGCCATCGTTCCCAGCACGTAGACCGCGTACAGCACCACAGCGCCAACCACGGCCCCTATCCCCAGCGAGCCGCCCCGCGGCTCGCTGTCCTGTTCGTTCTCCCGCGGTGGCGGCGGGATATTCGGAACGTCAGGCGTGTTTCCACTCATGCTGCGGTTCCTTCCATCTCGGGGCGGAGCGGTGAGCTGAAGACGCGCCTTATCCGCCAGGCGAGCAGGGGCAGTACTGCCAGCAGGAACCACTGCGGACGGCTCATCCCCCACCAGAGCACCTCGTTGCCCCGGACAAACTCGACAAGGAACCGGAACACCGCGTAAGCGCTGACGAAGCAGATAAAAAGGTCGCCTGGATGTGGCAGCCGGTCGCGGAAACGCCACATCAGGGCGAAGGCGGCCAGATGGAAGACAATCTCGTAGGCAAAAGACGGATGAAGCGGCATTCCCGCCGGGGCGCCTGTAAGTGCAGCCTGCGCGGGGGTGAGGACAATCCCCCAAGCCATCCCGGTCGGAGTGCCGGGAAGTTCAGTGAGCAGGCAGCCGACGCGTCCGATCACCATGGCCAGGGCGACCGCGGGCGCCAGCAAATCCCCGGTGGAGTCCTTGTAGCCCGTCAGGCGCTTGCCCAGATGGACGCCAAACCAGGCGCCCACCAGGCCGGCGAGAATGCTGCGGTCGCCATTGCCCCACCAGTCGGCCAGTGAAACCTGGCGCGAAATGTCCCAGGTGAGCACCCTGGAACCAACGGCCCCGAAAGCCACGGCGAACCCGGCAATAGGCCACAAGCGGGGGTCGGTGAGGCCGCGGCGGCGCTTCTCATAGGCGTAGAACAGGAGGGCCGCGAGGATTCCCAGCCCTACCATGCCGCCATGCACCAGCGCGTTTCCCGCAAAGGGAAGCCCGATCATGGGCAGAGTGTAGCAGCGGCCTCCGTACCGCACCGATGCACCACGAGGACCCCTGCGGGTTTCCACAGGGCATTCATGGCAGCCTTCCGGTGGTAGCCAAGCCACCGTAATGTTCCCGGCACGGGCCTGGTCCCGAATTTATGGAACTTCTGGAAATCGAGGAAAGCTATGCACAAGAAGTCATTACTCAGTGCCGCCGCCTGCACGGTCGCGCTGATCGGAATGGGCGCCGGCCCTGCCTTGGCTGCCGGACAGATTGAAAAAGGTCCCGACCACGCCAAGTCCATCTGCTCGTTCTCCGGTTTGAACGACACGCCGGACGCTGAATATCCGGAAGGCGGACGGGTACAGTCCTTCGGGCAACTGGTCAGCAATGGTGCGATCGACCCGACAGACCAGGCAAACATAGAGCGGCCCGGTGTGCTCTGCAACCCGAACAACCTGCCACTGAAATAGAGGAAGTGCCTTAGCGTCGGACCAAGGCACGGCCGGGAATCTCCTGCTGGAAATTCCCGGCCGTACCGTTGGGATCACATGCCCCCGGGTGCGGGGACCTGCTACATGTGCACGTGCAGCCGGCGGGCAGCCTCGGAAATCGATCCGGTCAGCGACGGGTAGACCGTGAAGGTGCTGGCGACGTCGTCCACGTGCAGCTTCTGTTTCACCGCGATGGCGATCGGGAAAATCAGCTCGGAGGCGTTGGGGCCTACCACCACGCCGCCGATCACCGTACCGGAGCCCTTCCGCGCGAAGATCTTGACGAACCCGTCCTTGGCATTGCGCATCTTGGCACGGGCGTTGCTGCGCAGCGACAGCTTGATGACGTCGCCCTGGTACTTGCCCGACTCGATCTCGGCCTCCGACACACCCACGTTCGCGATCTCGGGCGAGGTGAAGATGTTCGATGCCACCTGGTGGAGCTTGAGCGGCGTCACGACGTCGCCCATGAAGTGCGCCACGGCGATGCGGCCCTGCATGGCCGCCACGGACGCCAGCGGCAGGACACCGGTGCAGTCGCCGGCGGCGTAGATGTTGGGGGCGCTGGTGCGGGAGACGCCGTCGACCTTGATATGGCCGCTTTCGCTGACGGCGACCCCGGCCTCTTCCAGGCCAATGCCAGCCGTGTTGGGGATGGAACCGAGGCAGAGCAGGCAGTGGCTGCCGGTCACGGTCGTGCCGTCGCCCAGGGTCACCCGCACGCCGTCGTCCGTGCGCTCCACGGTCTGGGCGCGGGAACGGGACAGGACCCGGACGCCACGGCGTTCAAAGACTTCCTCGAGGACGACGGCGGCATCGACGTCCGAGCCCGGCAGGACCCGGTCGCGGCTGGAGATCAGCGTGACCTTGGAACCGAGGCCGTTGTAGGCGGAGGCGAATTCGGCGCCGGTCACGCCCGACCCCACCACGATGAGGTCCTCGGGAAGCTCGTCCAAGTTGTAGATCTGTGTCCAGTTCAGGATGCGTTCACCGTCCGGCCGGGCCGTTTCCAGCTCGCGCGGGTGCGCGCCAACGGCCAGCAGGATGGTGTCCGCTTCGACCGTCTCGGTGCCGTCCACCGTGATCACTTCGATGGTGTGGTTGTCCAGGAGCCGGCCGGATCCGGCGATGATCCGCACGCCCTGCTTGTCCAGGGCGTCGCGGATGTCCCGGGATTGGCTGCGGGCCAGGTTGAGCAGGCGGTCGTTGATGTGCTTGAGGTCGGCGCGCATCACCGGCACAAAGTCGCCGTCGTCGACGTCGAACTTCACTCCCAGCTCCCCGGCCTCGGCAACGCGGGTCATCAGGTCCGCCGTGGCAATGAGCGTTTTGGACGGCACGACGTCGGTCAGCACTGCGGATCCGCCCAGGCCGGCGCGTTCGATGATGGTGACCGTCGCCCCGAGCGAGGCGGCCACCATGGCGGCTTCGTACCCACCCGGACCACCTCCAAGGATTGCGATCCGGGGTGAGCTGAAGTCTGGATGCGTAGTCACAATCACCCATTCTGGTCCATCACCGCCCGGACCACCAAGAAAACCGGGCTCCCCGGGAGCCTGCCGTGACGGGGGCAACACGGGCAGGCAGGATACCTTTTACTGGTGAGTACAACAGACTTCCTGAACACGGACCCGTTCGCTGCCGCCCGCGCCGCCGCCGACTACATCGCCGAGGAAACCGGGGTGGACCGCCACGACGTCGCACTCGTGCTCGGCTCCGGCTGGGGCGAGGCCGCCGACCTCATCGGCGACACCACCGCGACCCTGTCCGCCGAGGAAGTCCCCGGCTTCCACGCGCCCGCCGTGGAAGGCCACGTAGGCACCATCCGCTCCGTCCTGACCGCCGCAGGAAAGCGGGCCCTGGTCCTGGGCGCCCGGACGCACTATTACGAGGGCAAGGGCGTGCGCTCAGTGGTCCACGGCATCCGTGCCGCGGGAGCCGCCGGGTGCGGAACGCTGGTCCTCACCAATGGCTGCGGCGGACTCAACGAAGCATGGGCGCCCGGCACCCCGGTGCTGATCCGGGACCATATCAACCTCACCGCGGCCTCTCCGCTGGAGGGTGCCACGTTCGTTGACCTGACAGACCTGTACTCCCCCCGGATCCGCGGCCTGGCCCGCGAAGTGGACCCCACCCTGGACGAAGGCGTGTACGCACAGTTCCCCGGCCCGCACTACGAAACGCCCGCGGAGGTGCAGTACGCCAAGCGGATCGGCGCGGACCTGATCGGCATGTCCACGGCCCTTGAGGCGATCGCCGGGCGGCATGCGGGGATGGAAGTATTCGGAATTTCGCTGGTCACCAACCTCGCGGCCGGCATCAGCCCCCAGCCGCTCAGCCACCAGGAAGTCATCGAGTCGGGCCAGGCGGCGGGCCCCCGGATTTCCCGGCTGCTCGCAGACATCATCGCCAAGCTCTAGGCCCCGACAGGGCCTGCGCTTGCAGGTGCGGGACGGGTAATGACGATAGCGTTATGCCCATGACGTCTTCCGAAGCCGATGTTCGCCTGCTCGATGAAGCCCGCGAATGGGCTGCCCAAGACCCGGATCCCGCAACGGAAGCTGCACTGCTGGAGCTCGTCCGGCTCGCCGGTGACGGTGACCTGGCTGCCCGGCAGGAACTGGAAGACAGCTTCCGCGGCACGCTGCAGTTCGGCACCGCCGGGCTCCGCGCAGCGCTGGGCCCCGGGCCGAACCGGATGAACCGGATGGTGGTGCGCCGCGCCGCGGCGGGCCTCGCCGCCTTCCTGCTCGACGCCGTGGCCACGGCCGCCCCCGGCACCCGGCCGCGCGCCGTCGTCGGCTATGACGCCCGGCACAACTCGGACATCTTCGCCGCAGAGACCGCCGCCATCTTCACCGCGGCGGGGGTCGAGGCGTTCCTGCTTCCGGAAGCACTCCCCACCCCCGTCCTGGCCTACGCCGTCCGCGCCCTCAAATGCGACGGCGGCGTGATGGTCACCGCCAGCCACAACCCCCCGCAGGACAACGGATACAAGGTCTACCTGGGCCGGCACGCCGTGGGCTCCGACGGGGACGGGGCGCAGATCGTGGCGCCCTACGACACACAGATCGCCGCGCGGATCAGCGCGGTGGGGCCGGTGGAATCCATCCCGCTGGCAGCGGAGGGCTGGACCGTCCTGGACGGCTCGCTGGCGGCCGGCTACCGGAAGGCGGCGGCGGCACTCGCCAGGGCGGACCTCTTCCCGGCACGCGACCTGCGCATTGTCCTCACCCCGCTGCACGGCGTAGGCGGCGGCACAGCCCTTGAGGTTCTGAACGCGGCAGGTTTCGCGGATGTCACCGTCGTGGCCGACCAGGCCGAACCCGACCCTGATTTCCCCACCGTGAGCTTCCCGAACCCGGAGGAACCCGGTGCGCTGGATCTTGCCCTGGAGACCGCCGCCCGGCTGGACGCCGACATCGTCATCGCCAACGACCCCGACGCGGACCGGGCTGCCGTTGCTGCGAAGGACCCGGACACCGGCGCCTGGCGCATGCTCCGCGGCGATGAGGTTGGCTCACTGCTGGGGGCGCACATAGCCGCCAGGCTCGCGGCGGGCGGGGGCGCCGTGAGCGCCGGCCCCGACGCCGACAGCAAGGGCGTGTTCGCCAATTCGATCGTGTCCTCCCGGCTGCTGGCGCGGATTGCCGCCGCTTCCGGCTTCGCCCACACGGAAACGCTGACCGGTTTCAAGTGGATCTCCCGGGTGCCGGGACTGGTCTACGGCTATGAAGAAGCGCTGGGATACTGCGTCGCCCCGGACCTGGTCAAGGACAAGGACGGCATCTCGGCAGCCGTGCTGATCGCCGAACTCGCCGCTGCGGCGAAGGCGGAGGGCAGGACGGTCTTCGACACCCTGGATGAGCTGTACCTGCAGCACGGCGTGCACGCCAGCGACCAGCTGAGCATCCGGGTGGCGGACCTGGGACTCCTGGACGCCATGATGAACCGGCTGCGGGTCTCCCCGCCGGAATCATTCGGCTCCTCGGCGGTGGAGGTCTTCACCGACCTCGCCGAAGGCAGCGACCAGCTGCCGCCCACCGACGGGCTCCTCTACGTCACCCGCAACCTGACCCGGGTGATCATCCGGCCCAGCGGCACGGAGCCCAAACTCAAGTGCTACCTGGAAGTTATTGAGCACGCCGCGTCCGCCGCAGAGCTGCCTGCCGCACGCCAGGCGGCACGCGCTGCGCTGGACGAGGTCCTGCGCGACGTCAGCGAAGCGCTGGGGCTTTGACCTGGCTCTACATCCGGGCCAGCCTTAAACCAGAAAAAGGGGCGCCGCCGGCGCCCCTTTTTGATATCCGGGATGAGCTACAGCTCCACCTCGACGAAACCATCGGCGATGCGGGTGCGGAATGCCTCCAGACGAAGACCGGGGGTGCTGAAGCATTCGCCGGTCTCGAGGTCGTAGACCTCTTTGTGCAGCGGTGAGGCGATGGTGGGACGGGTACCCTTCGAACCCAGGATTCCACGGGCCATCACGTGCGCGCCGGTGGCAGGGTCCCGGTGCGCGACGGCAAAAACCTCGCCGGGACCGGTGCGGAAGAGGGCAACCTGGCGTCCGTCCACCAGGGCGGCTTCACCCCATGCAGGCTCGAGGTCCTCCACGGCGCAAACACGGTGCCAGCCGGTTTCGAGTCCGGCGAGGTCTGATTCGGCGGCGAGCGCCCCAAGTTCCAGTGTTGCCGTCATGTCCGGCTCCTTCCTGTGCCTGTTTTCCTGTGCTTGTTATCGCTTGTTGTCCTGGCAGCAGCTGTCGTTGCGGCCGTGTCCCACGCTAGGCTCCGGGTGTTTCAACCGGGTGCGGTGAATGTATCCGGCGGGTAAAAGAGAGCTAACCCGGCCGGAAATGCGTTCGTGATGCAGAAGTTAAGTTGGCGAAACAATTGGGAAACTGAGGCGAAACTGCCCCTCCCTAGGCTGGATGCACAAGCTGCAGAGCACCGTCTGCGGCCCATGCGAAAGGCCCACAGTGACCGAACAGACTTCAAGCACAGAGACTCCGCGCCGCATCGTCGTCGCCGGCGGCGGCCCAGCGGCCCACCGTTTTGCGGACGCCATGCATGCCCGCGGCCTCGACGGCTGGCATGTCACGGTCCTCACCGAGGAAGCCCACCTCCCCTACGACCGCGTGGCGCTCTCCAAAGCCCTGACCGACACCGGCGTGGACCTCACCCTGGGAACGGCTTCCATGTGGGAGCACGGCTCACTGGCCCTGAAGACCGGGGAACGCGTGGTCAAGATCAACGCAGAGGCAAAGACGGTGGAAACCGCGGCCGGGAACGCCTATGAGTACGACGAACTGGTGGTTGCCACCGGTTCGGACGCAGCGCGCCTGCCGCTCCCGGGTGCGGAGCACGCTCACGTGTACCGGACCCTTGAGGACGTCTGGGCCATCAACAAGGCGATTGCAGAGCTGACGGAAAAACTTGGCCGCAAGATCAACGCCGTCACCATCGGCGGCGGCCTCCTGGGCCTCGAATCGGCGGCAGGCACCGAGCAGCTCGGTGCCACCCCCGTGGTGATCAACGGGGCTCCCTGGCTCATGAACACCCAGCTGGACGAGGGTGCCGGCCAGGCGCTGGGCCGCCTGATCGAGGCGAAGGGCTTCGAGGTGCACGGCGGCGTCTTCCCGTCGGAGATTCTGACGGACGACGACGGCCAGGTCACCGGAGTGCTGATGGCCGACGAACGCATCATCCCGGCCGACCTCGTGATCGTGGCCATCGGCGTCAAGCCCCGCGACGAACTCTTCCGCACCGCCGAGGGCGAAGAGCAGGTCTTCAGCCTGGGCCCCCGCGGCGGCGTGGTCATCAACGACTACTGCGCCACCGAGGTGCCGGGCATTTGGGCCATCGGCGAAGTGGCCAACTTCGGCGGCATGTGCCTGGGCCTGGTGGCACCCGCCAACACCATGGCGGAGATTGTCGCCGACCGCCTGCACGGTGGCGACGCCACCTTCCCCGGCTTCGACACTGCCACCAAGCTGAAGCTCTCCGGTGTTGACGTTGCCAGCTTCGGTGACGCCTTCGCCAAAACCGAACACGCCCTCGAGATCGTCTACGCCGACCCCGCCCGGGGCGTCTACCAGAAGATCGTCACCACCGACGACGCCAAGACCCTCCTGGGCGGCATCTTCGTCGGCGACGCGTCACCGTACATGAGCCTGCGCCCGCTCCTGGGCCGCGAACTTCCGGCCGAGCCCGGCGCGTTCCTCAGTGCGGCAGGCGGTGGCGAAGCGCCCGAAACCGAGCTCCCCGACGATGCCACCCTGTGCTCCTGCAACAACGTCACCGCCGGCAGCATCCGCGACGCCATCAACGGCTGCGGCGCCTGCGAAGGCAACGCCCCCGTCCAGGAGCTCGGTGAGCTGAAGGGCTGCACCCGCGCCGGCACCCAGTGCGGTTCGTGCGTGCCCATGCTGAAAAAGCTGCTGGAGACCGAGCTGACCAAGTCCGGCGTCGAGGTTTCCAAGGCCCTGTGCGAGCACATCGAGCTGTCCCGCCAGGAACTGTTCGACGCCATCCGCGTCCTGGAGCTGACCTCCTTCGAGGAGATCATGGCGAAGTACGGCACCGGCGCCGGCTGCGACATCTGCAAGCCCACCATTGCCAACATCCTGGCCAGCCAGAACAGCGCCTACGTCCTGGACGCCGGCCGCGGCACCCTGCAGGACACCAACGACCGCGCCCTGGCCAACATGCAGAAGGACGGCACCTACTCGGTGGTCCCCCGCATCGCCGGCGGTGAGATCACGCCGAAGAAGCTCGGCGTCATCGCCGCCGTCGCCGAAAAGTACGGCCTGTACACCAAGATCACCGGCGGCCAGCGGATCGACATGTTCGGCGCCCGCCTGGAGCAGCTCCCGGAAATCTGGAAGGAACTGGTGGACGCCGGCTTCGAATCCGGCCAGGCCTACGGCAAGAGCCTGCGCACCGTGAAGTCCTGCGTCGGTTCCACGTGGTGCCGCTTCGGTGTCCAGGACTCCGTGGCGATGGCCATCAAGCTCGAACTCCGGTACCGGGGCCTGCGCAGCCCGCACAAGCTGAAGATGGGTGTCTCCGGCTGCGCCCGTGAGTGCGCCGAGGCCCGCGGCAAGGACGTTGGCGTGATCGCCACCGCGGACGGCTGGAACCTGTACGTCGGCGGAAACGGCGGCGCCACCCCGGCACACGCCCAGCTGCTTGCCAAGGACCTGGACGACGAAACCCTGATCAAGTACATCGACCGCTACTTCATGTACTACATCCGCACCGCGGACCGGCTGCAGCGCACCGCGCGGTGGCAGGAAGAACTCGACGGCGGCATCAAGCACGTCGAGGACGTGGTGGTCAAGGACACCCTGGGCATCGCCGAGGACCTGGAGGCCGCCATGGCCAAGCATGTGGACACCTACGTCGATGAATGGGCCGACACCCTGAAGGACCCCGAGCGGCTCCGCCGGTTCCGCTCCTTCGTCAACGCCCCGGACCAGAAGGACGACTCCATCACTTTTGTCCCCGACGAGCGCGGCCAGATGCGGCCCGCCACCGCCGAGGAAAAGGGCAAGGTGCTGATCGGTGCCTCCATCCCGGTCCGCTCCGGCTCGCAGGAACCCAACGGGAACGAGGCATAACCATGCAGCTCAGTATCGACCTCACGGGCCGGGACGTCCTGGTCACCGGCACGGACACTGCCGCGCGGCAGGCCGTGCGCCGCTACGAAGCCGCGGGCGCCGTCGTCTACCGCCTGAGCACCCCGCAGGGCGCCGGCCATGACGGCCCCCTGCCGGAGAAGCCCTTCCTGGTGGCGGCCGTCGACGACGGGCAGCCCGGCTGGGGTGCCCTGCTGGAGCGCTGCCGCGCCGCGGGCATCCCCGTCGCTGCCGAACCGGCCGCCGGCCCCGCCGGACACGTCACCCTCGTAGGCGGCGGGCCGGGCACCAAGGACCTGCTCACCGTTGCCGCCATCAAGGCGCTGCGCGACGCCGACGTCGTCTTCTTCGACCGGCTCGCCCCCTGCCAGGACCTGCCACAACTCACCACCGCTGAGCTGGTGGACGTTGGAAAGAAGCCCGGACATCACAAAGTGGGCCAGTCGGACATCGAAAAGCTCATGGTCGAAAGCGCACTGGCGGGCAACAACGTGGTCCGGCTCAAGGGCGGCGATCCCTACGTCTTCGGCCGTGGCGGCGAGGAAGTGGCCGCCTGCGTGGCAGCCGGGCTCAAGGTGCAGGTAGTGTCCGGGGTGACCAGCGCCATCTCGGTGCCCGCGACCGCCGGGATCCCCGTGACCCACCGTGAAGTCAGCCACATGTTCACCGTGGTCTCCGGGCACGCCCCGCTGACCGAGAAGGAGCACCAGCACCTCGCAGGCCTGGGCGGAACCATCGTTGTCCTGATGGGGATCGGAACGCTCCACCAGCTGGCCGCAGGGCTCCGCCGCGCAGGAATGCGCCCGGACATGCCCATGGCCGTGGTGGAGCGGGGCTACCGTCCCGGACAGCGCACCACGATCGCGGACCTTGGCACCATCACGTCCGCCGCCGCCGGCTGCAGCAACCCGGCAGTGCTCGTCATCGGCGAGGTGGTGCGGGTGGCTGAGGCCAACCAGGGCCACGCCGGGGCCGCCGCCGACCTGGACAGGCTGGCGGCCTCGCTGCTGGGCTCGTGAAAGGATTGACCTCCATGAATGCACTCGCACCGGCCGAATCCGCCCAGGTCGAAGAATCGCCAGACGCAGCGGACGCACCCCTGGAGGGATTCCGCATCGGCGTCACTTCGGACCGGCGGTCCCAGGACCTGATTGATGCGCTTGAACGCCGGGGCGCGGAGGTGCTGCACGCCCCTGCCCTGAAGATCGCCCCCGTGCAGGAAGACATGCGCCTCATCGAGGACACCCGGGCCATCATCGCTGCCAGGCCGGACCTCTGCATCGCCACCACCGCCTACGGCATGCGCCGCTGGTGCGAGGCCGCAGACTCCTTCGGCATCGGCGATGAACTCCTCGAAACGCTGGGTGCCTGCCGGATGTTTGTCCGCGGCCCCAAAGCCCGGGGCGCCGTGCGCGCGGCCGGACTGGCCGACGTCGGAATCAGCAGTGACGAGACCACGGCAACGCTGGTGGACATGCTGCTCGCCGAGGGTGTGCGGGGCAAGACAGTGGCCGTGCAGCTGCACGGCTATACGGATGTCCGGCAGCTGGAGCGCCTGCGCATGTCCGGCGCCACCGTCCTGACCGTCACGCCCTACCGCTGGGTGAAGCCCGACGGCGAGGATAAGCTCCCCCGCCTCATCGAGGCAGTGTGCAGCGGAAACCTGGACGTCCTCACCTTCACCAGCGCGCCCGCCGTCGATGCCCTGTGGAGCACCGCGCACGAGATGGGCCTGTACAAGCAGCTGATCGACAGCCTGAAGACCAATGTCACCACCGCCGTGGTGGGGCCGGTGACCGCGCAGCCCCTGCTCGACGCCGGTGTCACGCCCCTGATTCCTGAACGGTTCCGCATGGGCGCCCTGATCCGGCTGGTGTGCGAGCACCTGGCCCTGAACCATGTCCGGCGGCTGGACACCAGGTCCGGCAACATCGAACTTCGCGGCCGCAGCCTCCGGATTGACGGCCAGCCCGTGGAACTGGCGCCCGCTCCCCTGCTGCTCCTGCGCGCCCTGCTCGGCGCCGGCGGGGCCGTCCTGTCCCGCGAATCGCTGTCCGACCTGCTGGAACTGCGCGGCTCCGTCCACGCCCTGGACATGACGGTGAGCCGACTCCGGTCCTCGCTGCCCGACGGCAAGCTCATAGAAACGGTGGTCAAGCGGGGCTACCGGATCCGGGTCTAGCTGTAACGCCACGCACTGGTCCAGCGGCCCGAATGTGTCCGCCACCGGCCGGATGAGAGGTGGGTCACGGGTTCTGTTACCGGCCGGTAAATACTGGCGAACACGGCCGTGCCAAACGGCAATGGACGGGTAACACAACCGAAAAAGCAGGCCCCTACGCTGGGTTCCATCACGAAGTCCCGGCCGATCCACCGGCCGCCAGCGAAAGGGCCAGCACATGTCCGCTCCGGCACCCTCCTCCACCTCCACCGCCACCCGCATCGTCATCGCCGGGGCCGGCCCCGCAGCACAGGCCCTGGTGGCGCAACTGTCCCGGGCACAGTTTGCCGGGACCATCACGGTCCTGAGCAACCGCGACGACGCGCCGGAGGAGCTGCTGGAGCTGGCCATGCTGCCCCAGGTGTCCGTTCGCTTCGGCCAGCCTGCCAGCCACCTAGACGCCGTGGGGCGCACGGTGGCCACCGCGGACGGCATGGAGTTCGGCTACGACCAGCTGGTCATCGCCACCGGCTCCGCCCCTGTAGCCAGCCCCGTCGAGGGCGCCTCGCAGTGCCTGAACTACTCCACGATCGACGACGCACCACGCATCGCGGAGGCCGTCCAGGAAGTCGCAAGGGAACTCGGCCGCCGGCCCCTGGGCATCCTGGTGGGCAACGGGGCAGCAGCCGGGCAGGCCGAAGCGGTGCTCCGCGCCAAGGGCGTCCGGCCCATCCGCACCACCGCTCGGCCCGCCGCCGTCGTCCCCGCAAAATCCGTCCCGGGGCTCGCGGCGTCCGCGGTGGTCTTCGAGGACGGAAGCAGCATGAGCGGGGACCTGGTGGTCCTGGCCGAGGAGCGCGTGTCCCTGGACAGCCTGGCGGCCACGGCCGGCCTGGCGACTGCCGCCAGCGGCGGCATCGTCATCAGCAAGGACTTCCGCACGTCCGTGCCCGGCATCTGGGCGATAGGGGACGCCGCAGCGTTCGACGGCGTCCGCCTGGGCCTGCTGGTGGCGGCAGCTTCCGCCGCTGGAGCCTGCGCCACGGAATTGTTGACCGCTGTTTCGGCGTCACCTGCCACGGCGCCCTCGGGCGCACGGGCCCTGCAGGCGGCCGCCTGAGCCGTAGGCTGCCCGGGCCAGACGCCGCTGAGGGGCGGGCCTGCTGTGACAAGATGGTTCCCGAGACGAGTCAAGGACACCCGCCGGGCCCACGAGGCCCTTCGAGAGGACCATCATGAGCAACGAAGCCACCCCTTCCGCCACTGCCGGGACCGCGGCCGCGGCCGGCCCGGGAAACATCGCCCGGTACATCGACCACACCCTGCTCAAGCCAGAGGCGTCCGAAGCCGATGTGTTGAAGGTCTGCGCCGAGGCGGCCGAGTACGGCTTCAAATCCGTCTGCGTCAACCCCATCTGGGTTAAGACCGTCGCCACCGCACTCAAGGGCTCGGGGGTCCTCACATGCTCCGTGGTGGGCTTCCCGCTGGGCGCCACCCCCACCGACGTCAAGGCGTTCGAGGCCCGCGGAGCCGTGCTGGACGGTGCCGGCGAGGTGGACATGGTCATCAACATTGCCGCGGCGCGGGCCGATGACAAGGGCGCCCTGGTGGAGGACATCGCCGCCGTGGCCGAGGCCGTCCACGAGGGCGGCGCCATCCTGAAGGTGATTATCGAAACAGCACTGCTGACGGACGCGCAAAAGGTGCTGGCCTGCCAGGCTGCCGTGGATGCAGGTGCTGACTTCGTGAAGACGTCCACCGGGTTCAATGGCGGCGGCGCCACCGTGGAGGATGTGGCCCTGATGCGCAGGACCGTAGGCCCGGAGGTGGGCGTCAAGGCGTCCGGCGGGGTGCGTTCCCTGGCTGACGCTCAGGCTATGATTGCTGCAGGTGCAACACGAATTGGCGCGAGTTCCGGGATTGCCATCGTCAAGGGTGAACAGGGTTCAGCCGCATACTGACCGGAACGGAAAGCCGCCACAGATTGAGCCCCGCGGGGCCGAGGAGGAACACATGTCCAGCCAGGTTAATGCGTCCAGCCAGGACACTACGTCGAACCAGGGCTACGTCCGGACCCCGCAGAACGAGAACAAGCTCTCCGGCAGCATTGTCCTCTTTGTCATCCACATGGCTATCTTCCTGGGTTCCATCTACTCGCTGTCCTTCCTCTCTTTGGGCAACCCCTGGCCGATGGCTGTGTGCCTCGGACTGTTTGCCCTGGCTTTCTGGATCCCGCAGACCCTCCTGGGCCGCTCGGACTCCGCAGGCGAGCACTAAGCCCCCAGCAACAGACTGAAAGACCCGGACACTTCGCACTGTCCGGGTCTTTTGCTGTCCGTCCTGGGTGCTGCCGCTAGAACCAGAGCCGCAGCCAGGCCCCGGCGGCGGCCGCCACCGCCGGCCAGTGGTGCTGCGCCATGGACCACCCGGCCATGCACAGGCCCACCATGGCATATGCGCTGACCGGGATCAGCACCAGCCATTCCCGCTTGGACCCGGCCCGGCCCAGGAGGGGTACGGACAGCGCACCGTTGGCCCGCCACACGTTCCGCAGCAGGGGCATCCGGCGCAGCAGCTTGGGCGGTTTGACCACCAGCGGCCAGAGCAACGGCACTCCCCCGGTGGTGATGAGGTCCCCGACGATGTGCACCGCTACGCCGATCAGCATCGACATGGGCAGCCAGGTCCATTGCTCCGGCGCGTACACCGTCACCAGGCCGGCCATGGCCAGGGCGAAGACCCAGTTGGAGATGAAACCGCTTTTGGGGAAGAGCTTCAGCGCCTTGGCGGCAATGTTGATCAGGAACATGCACAGCAAGCCCGCGCCCACTGAGAGCCGGCCCCAGGCGGTGTCCATGTGGATCTGGGATGCCAGGCCGGCCAGGAAGACGAAGGCCGCGGCGCCCAGGATGGAGTGGGTTCCCTGCCGGTGCCCGCCGCTGGCGTTCTCGATGCCCCGCGCGATGACATTGGACAGCGGAGGCAGTGCATGGGCCACGGTGCTGGACCGGTGGTCCCAGTCGCACACCAGTGCCGTCCCTGCCGTAGCCATCCCGCCGATGAGGATGCCCGTGGGGTCGAGCGGGTACCAGCCCAGGGTGTAGGGGCCGGTGGACGCAACAGCTACCCACGCCGCGGCCCCCGACGCGGCGTGGTGTCCTCCCATCACCTGCTACCCCACCGCCAGCGGTGCGTCGGAGAAGATGTTCCGGATCACGCCGTTGGCCCATTCCAGGATCTCGGCGTCCTGCAGGTCCCGGCCGCCGATCCGCGCGGTCTTGGGCTTGGGAATGAGCACGGCATCCAGTGCCGGTTTTGACTGCGAGCCCGGGTACATCCGGTTCAGGCGCATGGTCTTGGATTCCGGCAGGGTGGCAGGCGAGAACTTGATGAAGTTGCCCTGCAGCGCGACGTCGGACAGCCCGGCTTCGCGGGCGGCGACCCGGAACCTCGCCACGGCCACCAGGTTCTGGGCCGGCAGCGGCAGTTCGCCGTACCGGTCCACGAGTTCGGCCTGGACCTCGTCGATGGCCTCGTTCGTGAGGGCCGCCGCGAGCTTCCGGTAGGCCTCCAGCCGAAGCCGCTCGCCGGGAACGTAGTCGTGCGGCAGGTGCGCGTTCACGGGCAGTTCGATCTTCATCTCCGCGGCCTTCTCTTCGGCTTCGCCGCGGAAGTCGGCTACGGCCTCGCCCACCAGGCGGATGTAGAGGTCGAAGCCCACACCCTGGATGTGGCCGGACTGTTCACCGCCCAGCAGGTTGCCCGCGCCGCGGATCTCCAGGTCCTTCATGGCCAGCTGCATGCCGGCGCCCAGTTCGTTATGTGCGGCGACGGCCTTGAGGCGCTCCAGAGCCACCTCGCCCAGCGGCTTCTCCGACGGATAGAGGAAGTACGCATAGGCACGTTCACGGCCACGGCCCACGCGGCCTCGGAGCTGGTGCAGCTGGGACAGGCCGTACTTGTCCGCCCCGTCCACGATCAGCGTGTTGGCGTTGGAGATGTCCAGCCCCGTCTCGATGATGGTGGTGCACACCAGGACGTCGAAGCGGCGCTCCCAGAAGTCGACGATGATCTGCTCCAGGCGGCTTTCGGACATCTTGCCGTGGGCTACCTCCACCCGGGCCTCGGGGACCAGCTCGCGGATCTTCGCCGCGGTCCGCTCGATGGTTGACACCCGGTTGTGCACCAGGAACACCTGGCCCTCGCGCATCAGCTCTCGGCGGATTGCCGCGGTGGTCTGCTTGTCCGTGTACGGGCCCACGTAGGTCAGCACCGGGTGGCGTTCCTCCGGCGGAGTA
Source organism: Arthrobacter sp. E70 (assembly GCF_058266945.1). Lineage (NCBI taxonomy): Bacteria > Bacillati > Actinomycetota > Actinomycetes > Micrococcales > Micrococcaceae > Arthrobacter > Arthrobacter sp. E70. Next base: position 261,459 of record NZ_JBYQFR010000006.1, read on the forward strand.
GCCAGGGTGGAGGTCTCCCGGATGCCGGTGAGGGACATTTCCAGTGTCCTGGGAATCGGGGTGGCGCTCATGGCCAGCACGTCCACGTTGGTGCGCATCTTCTTCAGCGCTTCCTTGTGCTCCACGCCGAACCGCTGTTCCTCGTCCACGATCACCAGGCCCAGGTCCTTGAACTCGAAGTCCTTGGACAACAGCCGGTGCGTGCCGATCACTACGTCCACGGCGCCGCTCTTGACGCCCTCCGCCGTCTCCTTGGCCTCCTTGGCCGACTGGAAGCGGGACAACGGCTTGACCCGCAGCGGGAAGCCGGAGAACCGCTCAGTGAAGGTTTCATAGTGCTGCTGGGCCAGCAGCGTGGTGGGCACCAGCACCGCCACCTGCTTGCCGTCCTGGACAGCCTTGAAGGCGGCGCGCACCGCGATCTCGGTCTTGCCGTAGCCAACGTCGCCGGACACCAGGCGGTCCATGGGGATCTCCCGTTCCATGTCCGCCTTGACCTCGTTGATGGTGGTCAGCTGGTCCGGGGTTTCCACGTACGGGAAGGCTTCCTCGAGTTCGCGCTGCCACGGGGTGTCCGGGCCGAACGCGTGGCCGCGGGAGGCCATCCGGGCCGAGTACAGCCGGATGAGCTCACCGGCGATCTCCTTGACCGCCCTGCGCGCCTTGGACTTGGTGCTGGCCCAGTCCGCGCCGCCCATCTTGCTCAGGACCGGAGTGTCGCCGCCCACGTACCGTGTCACCTGGTCCAGTTGGTCCGTGGGGACGAAGAGGCGGTCGCCCGGGGCGCCCCGCTTTGCCGGCGCGTACTCGAGCACCAGGTATTCACGGACGCCGCCGCCTGCCACCTTGCGCTGGATCAGTTCCACGAACCGGCCGATGCCGTGCTGTTCATGGACCACGTGATCACCAGCCACCAACTGCAGCGGGTCCACCGCGTTGCGCCGCTTGGACGGCATCTTGCGCATGTCCTTCGTGGACCCGGCGGAAGTACGGCCCAGCAGGTCGGCTTCGGTGAGCAGGCCCAGTTTCAGCCCGTCCAGGACAAAACCGCGTCCGACGGCGGCAGTAGTCACCTCGATAATGCCCGCCTGGGGTTCGTGGTCCAGGCTGTCTACCCGGGCACACGGGATGTCGTTTTCATGGAACAGCTCCGCCAGGCGCTGGGCAGGGCCGGGACCTTCGGTGGCCACCACGATCCGCCACTGGTCACGTACGTGCGAGCCGATGAAGTCCATCATTTCCGCCACATCGCCCTGGTAGCCGCGCGGTTCCCGGGCGTGCAGGTTCAGCACGTCAATCTCGGGCAGCAGTTCCGCGTCCTGCGCCAGCGAGGTGATCGACCACCAGGACACGCCGTGCGCCAGGGACGAACTGCGGGTTTCAGCCAGCGAGCGGAAGCTGGCGGAATGCAACGCCTCCGCGGCCTGTGCGCTCAGGTCCAAAGGTGCCGCACCACCGTCGGACGCCGTGGACCAGGCCGCCTCGAGGAATTCCTCGTTGGTGGCGGCGAGGTCGTGCGCGCGGGTGCGGACTTTTTCCGGTTCGATCACGACGGCGATGGAGTCGGCGGGCAGCTGGTCCACGAACGGAACCATGGCATCCACCAGCACCGGCGCCAGCGATTCCATGCCCTCCACCGCGATGCCGCCGGCGATCTTTTCCAGCATGTCCGCCGCGGCCGGAAGCTGGGCCTTCAGTTTCGCGGCGCGGGACATTACGGACGGCGTGATGAGGATTTCGCGGCAGGGCGGGGCGTGCAGCTCCGTGGGGTGGTGGATGCCGGGCGCAGACAGCGAGCGCTGGTCCGCGACGGCGAACCAGCGCATCTGGTCCACTTCGTCCCCGAAGAACTCCACGCGGATGGGATGGTCCTCCGTGGGCGGGAACACATCGATGATGCCACCGCGGACCGCGAACTCGCCGCGGTGCGTCACCATGTCCACGCGGGCGTAGGCGGCGTCGGCAAGGCTCTTCACCACCTCGGTGAAGGAGACGTCCTGGCCCACCTTCAACGTGACAGGGACCAGATCACCCAGGCCTGCCACCACCGGCTGGACCACGGCGCGGACGGGCGCGACGACGACGCGCAGCCGGGCCGCCGTCGAACTTGCCGGATGCGCCAGCCGGCGCAGCACGGACAGCCGGCGGCCGACGGTGTCCGAGCGCGGTGACAGCCGCTCGTGCGGCAGGGTTTCCCAGCTGGGGAACTCGGCCACGGAGTCAGCGGGCAGGTAGGCGCGAAGGGCGGCGGACAGGTCTTCGGCTTCCCGTCCGGTGGCGGTCACGGCCAGCACCACGCCCGGCTCCGCGTCCCCGGCTGCGGCCGCGAGCCCGTCAGCCATCTCCGCCAGCAGCACCGGACGCAGCCCTGCGGGCGCACTGATCTGGTAGTCCTGGCCGCGGACGGCGAAGCCACGGGCGGACTCGGCGCGGACGCGGGCGAAGGTCTGGTCATGCGCCAGGGCGCGGCGCAGTCCGTCCAGCGATGGAGTGGCGGCGGGCTGGCCCGGAAGACTCATGGCAGAAGCTCCTGTGGTGTTCATCGAAGGAGAGCAGGCAACGCGAAAACCCGAAATTCGCTGCGAATCCCGGGTACACCCAGCCTACCGCGCAGCAATGACATCCCGGAGCGGGCGGCAGCGGCGCTGGCTGTATCCAGTCAGTAGGCTGGCAGGACCGGGCACTATTCCGGCGGCGCGGCCGTCCGGGCGGGCTGCCGCGCCGAACCCCCAATGACGACCTGGGGCCGGATGGCCAGGAATTGCGACGAACAGGAGCCAGCATGACCGGAAGCAATGTCCAGCCTTCGCCGAAGACCGTCCTCGTCACCGGGGCCACCGGGTATATCGGTGGCCGCCTGGTGCCCAAGCTGCTCGAGGCCGGGCACACTGTCAAAGTGCTGGTGCGCTCGCCCGACAAGATTGCCGGGGTGCCGTGGCGGGACAAGGTGGAGGTGGTCCAAAGCAGCCTCGACGACGGCGGCGCCCTCCGTGAAGCGCTGGCCGGCGTCGACGTTTTCTACTACCTGGTGCACTCGATGGCCGCCGGTGCCGGCTTCGAGGCGAAGGAACAGGCGATGGCCAGGACGGCCGCGGAGGCTGCCGCGGCGTCCGGCGTGGGCCGGATCGTCTACCTGGGCGGGCTGCACCCCCAGGGCGTGCAGCTTTCCACCCACATGCGTTCACGGGAAGCCGTCGGCAAGGTCTTCCTCAAGAGCCCCGTTGACGCCATCGTGTTCCAGGCCGGGGTGGTGATCGGGTCAGGCTCCGCCTCCTTCGAGATGATCCGCCACCTGTCCGAGACTCTGCCGCTGATGCCGGCGCCCAGCTGGGTGCGGAACAGGATCGAGGCGATCGCCGTGCGCGATGTCCTTTACTACCTCGTGGAGGCTGCCTCCCTGGAAGGCAACATCAACCGGACCTTCGACATAGGCTGCCGGCAGGTGCTCACCTACGCCGGGATGATGAAGGAATACGCTGCGGAGGCGGGCTTGCCGTACCGTGTGGTGCTGGCGCTTCCCGTGCCCGCGCCCAAACTGGCGGGACTGTGGGTGGCGCTGACCACGCCCATCCCGCTGTCCATGGCCGTGCCCCTGGTCCAGTCACTGCAGCATGATGCGGTGTCCAACGAGCATGACATTGACGGGTACATTCCGCAGCCCGACGGCGGCCTGACCCCCTACCGCACGGCCGTCGCCCTGGCGCTGGGCAAGGAACGCGACGGCCAGGTGGAAACGACCTGGGCGAACGCGGGGGTGGCCTCCGATCCGCTGCCCAGCGACCCCGACTGGGCCGGGCACAAGGTCTACATCGATGAACGCACCTTCCACGGGAACGTGGATCCTGCCCATGTCTGGACCGTGATCGAGGGCATCGGCGGCAGGAACGGATGGTACTCGCTGCCCCTGGCCTGGCAGGTGCGCGGTTGGCTGGACAAGCTCACCGGAGGGGCGGGCCTGCTGCGCGGCCGCCGCCATCCGCACACGCTCGCCCTTGGCGAAGTGGTGGACTGGTGGCGCGTGGAACGGATCGAGCACGGGCGGCTGCTGCGGCTGCGCGCCGAAATGCGCGCGCCCGGCCGCGCCTGGCTGGAACTCTCCGTGGAGCCCGACGGCACCGGCAGCCGCTACCGGCAGCGCGCCATCTTCTTCCCGAAAGGACTCAGTGGACGGCTCTACTGGCTCGCCGTCCTGCCCTTCCACAGCCTGATCTTCCCGGCCATGGCCCGGAACATCACCGCGGCGGCACAGAAGCTGGCCGATGCGGACCGGGCACAGATGACCCCGTAGGATGTTGGAGGCTTAATCCGTTCCCCACGTCCCAGGAGGACCCATGGCGCTGAGCGCAACCACCACCCTTCCCCACTCCGTCGACAGCGTTGCTGCCGTGCTGGTCAACGAGGACTTCCAGCGCCACGTCAGCCAGCTTGTGGGTGGCGACCTGGAATCCTTCACCGTGGAGGGCGACGTTGCCGGCGCCTTCAGCGCGACGTCGGTACGCACCCTCCCCACCACCCGGCTGCCGGAAATTGCCCGCAAGTTCGTCGGTGAGCACCTCAAGGTGACGCAGGTGGAAAGCTGGGATGCCCCCGCCGCCGATGGTTCGCGCCAGAGCAACATTACGTTGAAGGTCGCCGGCGCACCGGTGGATGTCACTGCCGTACAGCGGCTGGTGGCCGAGGCCGGTGGAACCCGCGTGGAGCTTGAAGGCGAAGTCAAGTCCTCCGTGCCGTTCCTGGGCGGCAAGATCGCCGACGCCGCCGAGCCGATGGTGGCCAAGGCGCTGGACCTGCAGGCAAAGCAGGCCCAGGCCTGGCTGGAAAGCCACTAATCCATGGTGCTTCCCGTCTTCCCGGCGCTGGTCCTGATTGTCGCCGGCGTTTGGTCGCTGGTGGTCTGGCCGCAGTTCCTGCGCCGGGTGATGAAGGATCCGCGTGCCCGCGACGCCGCCGGCAAGGCGACCAGGTTCCTGACCGTCCACGTGGTGCTGGTGAGCATTTCCATGGTGCTTGGACTCGCCACTGCGGTGATCGGCATCCTCGGGCTGCTCTCCTGAGCCAGGCGTTTTGCACACGAAACAGCCCGGGCCCTCCTTCTGTTGAAGGAGGGCCCGGGCTGTTTGCTGTCCTGCTCAGGCGGCCTGGTTGAGCGCGTCCTCAGCGGCAACCCAGGAGATCATGGCGCATTTGACCCGGGCAGCGTAGCGGGCCACGCCTTCGAAGGCGGCGGCGTCGCCCAGGAGCTCCGGGTCGGCGTGCACCTTTCCCCGTGAGCGGAGGACGTCGCGGAAGCTGTCGATCACCTCGTGCAGCTCCGCCACGGTAAGGCCCTCGGCGAGGTCGGTAAGGACCGAGGCCGACGCCATGGAGATGGAACAGCCGGCTCCATCCCAGGCAACCTGCGCCACCTTGCCGTCCTCCACAGCGAGCCTGAGCGTGACTTCGTCCCCGCACACCGGGTTGAGCTGGTGCGACTGGCCCGTGGAGGCGCCCTCGGGTGCCTGGGTCTCCGCGAGGCCGCTGCCGTGGCGGGCTTTGGAGTGGTCAAGGATGATCTGCTGGTACAGCTGGTCAAGACTCATGGATTCGACCTTCGTCGGTTAGGCGCGGAAATAGGCACGGACGCCGGCGACGGCGTCAAGGAAACGGTCCACGTCGTCGGTGGTGTTGTAAAGATAAGCGCTGGCCCGGGTGGTGGCGGTCAGTCCCAGCCGCCGGTGCAGCGGCTGGGCGCAGTGGTGGCCCACACGCACGGCGATCCCCTGCGAGTCCAGGAACTGGCCCACGTCGTGGGCGTGCACGCCTTCGACGTCGAACGCGGCGAGCCCGATGCGCTCCTGTCCCGCGGCCGGTCCCAGCACGCGGATACCTGCGATGGACTCCAGTCCCGCAACCATGCGCTGGCCAAGCTCCGCTTCCCACCGGTGGATGCGGTCAAGCCCTGTTTCGGTGAGGTAGTTGGCCGCCGCCGCCAAGGCCACCGCCTGTGAAATGCGCTGCGTGCCTGCTTCGAAGCGCTGGGGCGCCGGGAGATACTCGGCACGTTCCATGGTGACAGTGGTGATCATGGAGCCGCCGGTCAGGAACGGCGGCAGGACGTCAAGGAGTTCCTGCCGGCCGTACAGCACGCCGATGCCGGTGGGCGCCAGCATCTTATGCCCGGAGAACACGGCGAAGTCGATGTCCAGTTCCTTGACATCCAGCGGCAGGTGCGGAGCTGACTGGCACGCATCGAGGACCACGAGGGCTCCGGCGGCCCGGCCCAGGGCAGCCAGCTCTTGTACCGGGTTGATGATGCCCAGGACGTTGGAGGCGTGGGTGAAGGCCAGGACTTTGGTACGCGGTCCGATGACGTCCGCGGCCAGGTCCATGCGAAGGCTGCCGTCGTCGGCGATGGGGATGTAGCGGAGCGTCGCGCCGGTGCGGAAGGCCAGTTCCTGCCAGGGAATGAGGTTGGCGTGGTGCTCCATTTCGGTCACCACGATCTCGTCCCCTGGGTTCAGGGCGAGGTCCTTGAGCCGGCTGTCCCCGCGTCCCTGCGCTGCCCACAGGCCTGCATTGGACAGCGCGTAGGACACCAGGTTGAGGCCCTCGGTGGCGTTGGAGGTCCAGACCGTTTCTTCGTAGTCCGCGCCGATGAAGTCGGCGATGGTCTGGCGGGCGTCTTCAAAGGCTTCGGTGGCCTCCACGGCGAGATGGTGTGCGCCGCGGTGCACCGCAGCATTGCGTTGCTCGTAGAATTCCTGCTCGGCCTCGATCACGCTCACCGGGTTTTGCGACGTGGCACCGGAATCGAGGTAGACCAATGGCTGTCCGTTGACCAGCTGGTTGAGGACCGGAAAGTCGTTGCGGATGCGCAGCACCTCGGCGTTATCCATGACCGGTACGGCACGTTCCAGTGTGGCTGGCGTTGATACTACGGCCAAAACGAACTCCTTGAGCTGCCAACGGGTGACACTCAATTGTCCCACAGCATGGCTGTGGCGGCCGCCCGGGAGGGCGGCCGCCACTACCACCCCGGGCTTCGGCCGAGGGAGCAAAGGGACCGGCGACGGCTGGGGGGAGAGTCTCGGTCTCAGAAGACTCTAACGTCGCCGGCCCCGTCTATGCCCGGTCCCGAAGGACCGGAAGTTGATGGGGCCTTGCTGGTTTTCCTGGCCTGCTCCGCGGCGGCTGCCGCTTTGCTTTGCCTCCTTAAGTAAAGCCTGCGGCGCCCGGTGGTACACGAGTAGGGTGTACTCGAATCCGGGGCGGCGAACTACCGGGTGCACGGACACTGCTACGCAACAACCGGTGCCTGGCGCGCGCGGCCTTCAGTCGAGTGCCGCGGCGGTGCCCAAGGGGCATGGGAGCGGCGTTGGGGCGGGGCATGACAGCAGGGGCTGTTGCCGGCCGCGCTGGCGGCGGAGGCCGGGTCTGTCGTGCCCGGCCCTACCGGGGCAGGGCCGACTCCAGCTCGTCACGGCTCCGCACGCCGAGCTTTACATAGGTGCGGTAAAGGTGCCCCTCCACAGTCCGGACGGAAACCATAAGCCGCTGGGCAATTTCACGGTCCGTCAGGCCTTGCACCGCCAACTCCACGATGTCCTGTTCGCGGCGGGTGAGATGGACGGCAGGAGCCGCCGCGATGAAGCGGCCTTCGCGGAACCGTTCGCCCAGTTCGTGGTCGCACCGCTCGCGCTGGGCCACGGCCTGCCGCGCGCGGCGACGTTCTCCGGACTGTTCCAGCACGGTGCTGGCACGGGCGTAAGCCTCACGGGCGAGGTTGGCAAAGCCTGCTTCCTCCAGCGAAGCAGCCGTTGCCATCAGTGCATCCCCGTCAGCGTTCTCCCAAGCGGTGGACAGGGTCAGGAGGGCTTCGGCCCAGCGTCCCTCCACTCCCGGGGCTGCCTCTTGGATGATGGGGATCACGGAAGGGTCCCCCAGGTCCCAGCAGATGGCCAGGACCTCGAGCAGGTTTCCTGCCCGTGCGGTTGCCTCAGGGGTGGTCATCAGGGTTTGCAGTGCAGCCAGGCCCTTGCCGTCCCGCGCCAGGTACTCGGCTGCCGCGGCAGCGTACGCCTCGGCGAGGAAGTCATGCGCAGGTCCCCCGGCAACGGCATCCTTGTAATCCTGTTCCAGGCGCCGGGCCTGTTCCGCATCGCCGAGCCGTGCTGCCACATAGAAGCCCAACGCCGAGCCGAACCTGTTCAGCTGCAGAGGATCATTGAGCCTGAGCGCCTCTACCGCAGGCAGCAGGACCTGGTAGGCGCGTTCCATCCTCCCCTGCCGCAGCAGCGAGTAGCCGCGCAGAACCTGGAGGCTCCCGTTGAACGTGGCAGCACCGGCCGGGTGCCCGGCGGCGTAGCTGTCGAGTTCCCGCTCAGCCGACTCCCATTCGCCCATGGCCAGGTAACCGGCCACCAGACGGCCCAGCACGAATTCGGGGAAGAAGAAAAGGCTGCCCGTTAAGGGAGGCAGTTCCGAGGCAGCCAGCAGTGCAGCATCCAGGCCCTGGCCCGCGCGGCCCGCCGCGGCCAGGGCGTGGGCCAAAAGGCCTTCCGCCACGGCCAGCAAGGGATCGGCGCTGTGATCGTCCGCGGAGGATGACTGCCGGAGAGCTGCAACCCGTCCGCTGAGCCCCTCAAAGTCCACCTCCGCGCCAAGTCGCAGGATGCACATCAGTTCCTCCTGCCAGCCTGCCGCACCGCCAGGACCGGCGCCGAGCTTCCCGACGTCCTCCGCGACCGCCGCCAGGGGCTGGCCGGCCGCCTGGCAGGCCGAGACCCGGAGCAGCAGGATGGCCGGCCCCTGGGGATCATCAGCCAAGTGCAGCCAGCATTCATCAAGGAGGGCGGCGGCGTCCGCGTAGGCGCCCTCATTGTAGAGGGCGCGGGCCTGGATCGCCTGCGCGAGGGGAAGCAGCGAGGGATCGTGGATCCGGGCCGCAATGGAACGTGCGCTGTGGTTGCGGAACCTCTGCAGTGCCTCCCTGGCCGCGGCCAGCATCTGGTCGTCGTCCGGGCGGAGGCCGCACTCCAGGGCCCACTCCACCGACCGCAGCAGGCCCTCTCCCCGGAGGAGCCCTGGATCCTGGTGCGCTTTGACTTTTTCGAACAATTGCAGGCTGCGTGACACCGAAATGGTGTGCCGGATGGCACTGCCGAACAGGCCGTTCCAGATGCTGAGCGCCGCGGGAACTCCGGGCATCTCCACCACCATCTGCTGGTCCAGGAGGGACCTGACCAGGGCTGCGCCGCTGATGTCTTCAATGACCCGGCGGCCCACCGGCCCGGCAAGGGCAATGAGCTTGAGGGCTTCCTGTTCCTCCGGACTGCGGCGCAAATGGTCCTTGGCAACAACGCTCGCGAGCCGGGGCCCGTCCGCGGGCAGGGGGCCCAGAAGTATCCAGATGCCGTTGCGCTTGGCGAGGATGCCGGCCTCGGCGGCATCGTGGAGCAGTGCGTCCAGGATGCGGGGATTGCCGCCGGAGGCGCTCCAGACGGCGTCGACGGTTGCGGCAGGAATGGTGCCGTCGAGGATATGGGCCAGGACCTCTTCGATTTGTTCCCGGTTGAGTGGGCGCAGGTCCACACGCTCGGCGAGGCCGTCGTACCAGAGCTGGTCAAGGGGCTGCGGCAAGCCCGGGCGCGGGCTGGCAGCGGCCAGCACGGTGGCCCAGCCTGCTGAAATCACGTCCGCCAGGATGCCCGCCGAGGCGTCGTCCAGCTGGTGTGCATCATCTACCGCCAGCAGGACCCCCGCCTGGTTGCCGGCCTTGAGCTTTTCAAAGTAGGACCACATCGACCGCAGAACTGCCACCGGCGAGACTGACTCTTCCGCCGTGAGGTCACCTGTGTAAGGCGTCAGCACCCCGAACGGCACGGCGGACAGCGCGGAACTTGCGTGGATCCGCAGGACATTAAGTTCGCCCGCGAGCCGCTCGGTAACAGCGTCCGTGACGGACGACTTGCCGACGCCCGGTCCGGCCATGACGAAGACGGCCTGGCTTGTGCCGCTGCGGATGATGTTGCAGATCCGTTCCACCGGTTCCCGGCGGCCGGTGAGGAGCCGGTGGGCCGCTGCGGGCCGGTGTCCGTTAGACGAGTCCAGTCAGATCACCCCTGGAAGTTACGCCCAGCTTGGTGAAGACCTGGTACAGGTGGCCTTCCACCGTCCGGACTGATACGCCCATCTCCAGGGCGATATCGCGGTTGGAGGCACCCCGGCCTGCCATGCGGGCAATTTGCCGTTCGCGGCTGGTCAGCAGCGGGCTGCCACTGCTGGGCACGATCGGCAGGTTCGCCACCGTGGAGGCGAGGATGTCGAGCCGGGCCTGGGCGGTCCTGGCGGACGCAGCGTCCCCGTCCTGGCGGGCGAAGTCCACCGCGAGTGCCATGCACCGGGCTTCGACAGCGTCCAGCTCGAGGGTGGCAGCGAGTTCGGCGCCGGCCAGGAGTGCTTTGGCGTCCTTCGTCCTGCTCCCCAGGGCCGTCAGCCGGGAGATTTCCGCCAGCGGGCCCTGCCGGTGGCCGGCGATCTCCTCCAGCAGGCGGAAGTCGGCGTCGCTGCCGTTAACAGTGGCTGCGAGCAAGCTGATGCCGGCAATGGTCCACCGCCCCGCTGCCATGTTCCGGCGCGCCGTTTGCTTCAGGGTAGTGACGGCTTCGGAATCCCCCAGCCACCGGCCTGCCACGAGGGCGCAGAACTCGATGATGCTTTCGGCAGCGAATCCTGCTTTTCCGGGTGTCCTTTGCAGCTTGCCGAGGTATCTGCGCGCCTGTGCCGTGTTGCCCGTCTGGGCGTAAGCCAGCGCGGTAGCCGCATACGCGCTGCGAAGCGCCGTCTCGACCGGCTGGAGCTCCAACTGCGCGGCGGCCGAAATCAGGGGCTCCAAAGCCGCTTCCCCGCGGCCGGCGAAGACATAGGCCATCCCTACCGCCAACTCCGTGGCGGCACTCCGGTACGGAAGGCCGTTGGCCTGTCCCTGGCCGGTAGAGGTGAGGAGGTCGATGCAGCGCCGCCACTGGCCGGCCACCAGCAGGACAAAGTATGCCTCTTTCGCGTACCTCTCGCGGAGGCCAACAACATGCGAGGCGTCGCTGATCTGGCCGCCGAGCTGTCTCATCAGGCTCAGGGCGTCCATTTCGCGGCCGGTCGTTGCCAGGGCGCCCATCAGGATGATGGCCGAGCGGAACCGGAACGCGGTATCCGGGTTCCGGGCAGGATCAGCCGCCCGTTCCAGGTCGGGAATCATGGCGGTGAAGTCGCCGGCGTGGGCGCGGTACTCGAATTCGCTGAGCGCGATCCTGTTCGCTGCCACCGCGACCGGCGCGGGCCAGGCTGCATGGTGGCCCACTTTGTCGAGCCGTTGCCGGGCCGAGGCGAGGAGGTCAGGGACCTTGGCCGCGTGGGCGGGCAGCCTGAGCATGACGTGTGCCTTGGCCGCGATGACCTCGGCGTACTCTTCAAGATCCAGGGCTTCCAGCTCCGGCTGGGAGATGTCGTCCAGTGCCGCGAGCGCCTGGACCGGCATGTCCAGCTGGAGGTATGCCGCGGCCTTTTGCCGCTGCGCGGGCGCCCACTGGCGGTCGGTCCGTTGCAGCATGTCCGCGTACGTCAGTGCGAACCGGGGATCGAAGAGCTGCACGGCAGCTTCCGCGGCCGCAAGCGCCAGCGCGGGGCTCAGCGCCGCCTCACACTCGTGCGTCCATGCGGCGGCGGACATCAGCTCCTCCACCGTCATGGTGGCGGGGTCGGGCTCCTGGCCACCCAGCAGGACGGCGCGAAGCTCGCGGCGGCGTGAAATGCTCAGCCAGGTCCGGACCACGTCACCGATGTACTTCTCGCGCAGGGAAACCCAGCGGCAGTCGGAGTCGTCGATCTCCAGCAGACCGCCGTCTTCCATGTCCGCCACGACGTCCGCACCGTAGACAGCCGTGAGCCTTGACAGTTCCACCCGCCGGGCGCAGGACAGCATCTCGATCACTTCACGGGTTTCCGGTGCTTCGCGTGACCAGCGGGACCGGACGATGTCATCAAGGCTGGCGGCGCCGTCGAGCACTACCTTGTCGCGGAGGGTCCACACGGAATCGGACAGCACCAGGTTGCCGGACAGTTGCTGCTCCGTGACCAGGGCCTTGAGCAGCAACGGATTGCCGCCCACCATCTGGTGGAATGTGGCAACCAGCGAGGATGAGACGCGGTGCCCCAGCAGGGACAGCAGGACCTGCCTGGTCTGCAGTTCATTGAGGTTGCTGAGCCGGACCTCGGCCAGCCTCCGCTCAGTCAGCAGCCAGTGGAAGTCGGCCGGCAGGTCGCTGGAGTTGGGCGCGACTGCGATGATCCGGGCCGTGCGGGTGAGCATGACGTTCAGCAGCACCCCCGCGCTCATGTCGTCGATGCTTCCGGAAGTGTCCACGGTGATGATGCAGGGCCTGCCGGCGGCGTCGCTGCGGATGAGGGAGGTGATGCCGCGGAGGATTGCGGTGGGCGAGCCCATGTAGGCCTGCGGCAGCCTGGCCAGCAGGAAGGACAGGCAACCGTACGGCGTGGCGGAGCCGGAGGGGCCGGTGCGAAGCTGCAGGGACCAGACATCCGGCCCGAGGTCAGCCACCGCGGCCCTGGCCAGGGAGGATTTGCCCACGCCCCGGCCGCCGGTGATCACCACACCGAGGGAGTTTTCGCTGGTCAGCGCGCTGCGGACGGCCTCGAGGTTGGCGCTGCGGGCGGGCACGGACCATTTGCCCTCCGGCGGAGCGGAAGGTTTCGTGGGCAGCCCGTCGTCGGGAGGTATTGACCCACGTCCCCAGCTTAGTGGCTCGATTGACATGAACTTATCCCCTACATCCTGCAGTAGCGGGATGTAGCCCCATTGCTCCCCCGCATAGGAAGAAGAGTACCCTGCCGGGCAGACAACGAGACAGGCCAAAGGACCTTAAAGTTTTTTATTGCAAACGACTGGATTTGTCCGGGTGGAACTTCTGCTGGGCCGCCGTGAGCCCGTCACGGAGCAGTGACTCCACGGCATCGGCGGCCTCGTCCAGCAAGAACGGCAGCTCTTTCAGCTCGGCGGCACCGAAATCGCGCAGGACGAAGTCGGCCGTGTCCATCCTGCCTGGAGGCCTGCCAACACCCACGCGTACGCGATGGTAGTCCTTGGTGCCAAGCGCCTTGGAGATGTCGCGGAGGCCATTGTGGCCGCCTTCGCCCCCGCCGATTTTTAACTTCACCGTGTTAAAAGGGATGTCGATCTCGTCGTGGACAGCCACCACATGGTCCGGAGCGATGCCGAAGAAGTTTGCCAGGCCGGCGACGGGTCCTCCGGAGACGTTCATGTAGGTCATGGGCTTCGCCAGGACGACCCGCGGGCCGCCGATCCCCAGGCGCCCCTCGACGACCTGCGCCCGGGCCTTGTGGGTCTTGAACCCGGCGCCAATGCGGCCGGCGAGTTCGTCAAGGACCATCTGGCCGATATTGTGCCGGTTGCCTTGGTACTGCACTCCGGGGTTGCCGAGGCCGACGATCAGCCAGGTGTCAGTCATGGATCAATCCTATGGTGGGCGGTTTGGGCGGACGGGCACTGCACTGCCGGACAGGGCTGACATGGCAGTGGCCGGACCCCTGGGGGATCCGGCCACCGGCATGAGTGCGGAAGTGCTTACTCGGCTGCGGCCTCTTCGGCTGCTTCCGGAGCTTCCTCTGCTGCACCTTCGGCTGCCGCTTCGGTTTCTTCTTCCTCGACGATCTCGACGGCCTCGGAGATGTTCACCACGAGGGCCTCGGCGTCGGTCAGGAGGACGGTGCCCTTGGGCAGGACCAGGTCGGAACCGTGGACGTGCTCGCCGGCGCCGCGGCCTTCGATGCTGACCTCGATGGCCGTGGGCAGGTGGGTGGCCTCGGCTTCGAGGGACACAACGGCCAGTTCCAGGTTGTGGACGGTGCCGGGAGCGGCTTCGCCAGTAACGTGGACCGGCACGTCGACCGTGACCTTTTCGCCCTGGCGGACGGTCAGGAGGTCGATGTGCTCGATGATCTGCTTTACGGGATCGCGCTGGACATCCTTCACCAGGGCCAGGTGGCCTTCGCCGTTGATGTCCAGGGACAGCAGGGCGTTGGGCGTGCGGACCGCCAGGGTGGTGGCCTTGGCCGGCAGGGTGACGTGGATGGGCTCTGCGCCGTGGCCATAGATGACCGCGGGGATCTGGTGGTTGGCACGGGCGCGGCGGGCGTAGCCCTTGCCGAATTCGGTGCGCAGTTCTGCTGCGAGCTTCTGCTCAGACATGGATATCTCCTTGAAGACTAAACGGTGTGTTCAGCAAGGGCGGAGGTCTGGTGTGACCTTCAACGCCGGGCCGGTTGTGGCGGCCCTTCAAGAAGGCAGTCCTTCATCGGAAGGACAAGCAGACCCAGTCGATAACGGAGGCTATGCTCTCCCTCGCCAAGGTATCGGGTACAAGACTACCAGCGCCGGGCCCGTTCCCTGAAATCCCCGGGCCCGGCGTCAGGAGTCGCTTAGGCCTTGCCGTCGAAGAGGCTGGTGACCGAGCCGTCGTCGAACACTTCACGGACCGCGCGGGCGATCAGCGGGGCGATGGACAGCACGGTCAGCTGCGGGAAGCGCTGGGATGCGGTGAGCGGCAGCGTGTTGGTGACCACCACTTCGCGTGCACCGGATTCGGAGAGGCGCCGGGCTGCGGGATCGGAAAAGACTGCGTGGGTGGCGGCGATGATGACGTCCTTGGCCCCGGCATTCTTCAGCACGGTGACGGCTCCGGAGATGGTTCCGCCGGTGTCGATCATGTCGTCGATGAGGACGCAGGTGCGGCCCTCAATCTGGCCCACCACCGTTTTGGAGACCGCCTGGTTGGGCACGGTGAGGTCGCGGCTCTTGTGCACGAACGCCAGGGGCGCGCCGCCCAGGCGCTCCGCCCACTGTTCGGCCACGCGGACGCGGCCGGTGTCCGGGGAGACAACCGTGATGTTGTCGGCTTCGACGCGGGTGCGGATGTAGTCGGCCAGCAGCGGGATGGCCATGAGGTGGTCCACGGGACCGTCGAAGAAGCCCTGGATCTGGGAGGTGTGCAGGTCCACGCTCATGATGCGGTCGGCGCCGGCGGTCTTGTAGAGGTCGGCCACCAGGCGTGCGGAGATGGGTTCGCGGCCGCGGCCCTTTTTGTCCTGCCGGGCATAGGGGTAGAACGGCGAAACCACCGTGATGCGCTTGGCGGAAGCCCGCTTCAGCGAATCGATCATGATCAGCTGTTCCATGAGGTGGTTGTTCAGCGGGGCGGGGTGGGCCTGGATCACGAAGGCGTCGGTTCCGCGGACGCTCTCCCCCGCGCGGACGTAGATCTCACCGTTGGCGAAGTCGTAGGCGTCCACGGGCAGCAGGTCGGTGCCCAGTTCCTTGGCGATTTCCCGCGCCAGCTCCGGGTGGGCCCGCCCGGTGGCGAGCACCAGCTTCTTTTCGCCGTGCGCCGTAATTTCGCTCATTTGTTACTTGCCCTCTTCTGTAGATGCCGGGGTACTTGAGGAGTGTTGGGTGGCCGCCTGGGCCAGTTCGGCGGAGCGGGTGCCCGGCCGGTTTGCTACGACCCAGCCTTCAGCGTTGCGCTGCGGCGCCACGTTGATGGCGAGGGCTCCCGCCGGTACGTCCTTGCGGATAACCGCGCCGGCGCCGCTGTAGGCGCCGTCCCCCACGGTGACCGGCGCAACAAAGACCGTATTGGAACCTGTACGGACGCCTGAGCCGATCACCGTACGGTGCTTCTTCTCGCCGTCGTAGTTTGCGGTGATGTTGCCGCAGCCGATGTTGGTGTCTTCGCCGATTTCGGCGTCGCCCGCGTAGCCCAGGTGGGACAGCTTGGAGCCGCGGCCGATGGTGACGTTCTTGGTTTCGTAGAAGGCGCCGATCTTGCCCTTCTCCCCCAGGACCGTGCCGGGACGGAGGTAGGTAAAGGGGCCGACGGCGGCGCGCGGGCCGATGATGGAGCCGGAACCGTGCGTGCGGACCACCTGTGCGCCTTCACCGACCGTGACGTCCGTCAGGGTGGTGTCAGGGCCTACGACGGCGTCCCTGGCCACAGTGGTGGCCCCGTGCAGCTGCGTGTTGGGCAGGAGCCGCACGTCCTCGTCGAGTGTCACGGAGGAGTCGATCCAGGTGGTTGCGGGGTCCACTACCGTGACGCCGGCCCGCATCCATGCCTCTACGGTGCGGCGGTTCAGCTCGGCCCCGAGGGCGGAAAGCTGGACGCGGTCGTTGGCGCCTTCCACCTGCCAGCGGTCGGCGGTGACGACGGCGGCCACCCGGCCGCCTGCCTCGCGCGCCAGTGCCAGCACATCGGTCAGGTACTTCTCACCCTGTGCGTTCTCCGTGGTCACCTGGGCCAGCGCATCCCTCAGCAGGGCGGCGTCGAAAGCGTAGATGCCGGAGTTGACCTCGCGGATCAGCCGCTCGTCCCCGGAGGCATCCTTGTGCTCGCGGATCCCGGTGACGGTGCCGTCCTCGCCGCGGAGGATGCGGCCGTAACCCGTTGCGTCGTCCAGGACAGCGGTGAGGACCGTGACGGCGTTGGCCTCGCGCTCGTGGGTGGCGACGAGTTCGGCGAGCAATTCGCCGGAGAGCAGGGGGACGTCCCCGTAGGTGACCACAACGGTGCCGGTCAGGTGCCCCTCGGCGTCCAATGCCTCAAGGCCTGCCTCCACGGCGCGTCCGGTACCTGGAATGTCGTCCTGGTCCACGATGACGGCCTTGGGATCCAGCGCGGAAACGTGCCCGGCGACCAGGTCGCGTTCGTGGCGCACGACGATGGCGAGCTGCTGGGGGCTGATGCTCCGTGCCGCCCGGAGGGCATGGCCCACCATGGACAGCCCGCCGATTTCATGGAGGATCTTCGGTGTACGCGACTTCATCCGGGTACCGGCGCCTGCTGCCAGAACGATTACAGCGGCCGGGCCGGCATTCTCGGGGATCACGTACGGGCTCTCCTTGCTTGGTTGTGCTGGCGCTTGGCGGTGTACAGCCGGCTCGCCGGCCCCGCACCGGGCGCCATCCTACTGAACGCTCCTCGCACAGCAGTTCCGCCCATAGGATTCGAACCTATACTCCACGGCTCCAAAGGCCGGGGTGCTGCCGTTACACCAGAGCGGACCGTGCCGTAGGCGCAAGGCCCGGGCACAAGTCCCTATTTTGCCATGGGTTCAGGGCAGCGCGCGACCAAGGGGCTTGCACCCCCTGCCGGCCGCACCGGAAACCGGGCCCGGGCAGGTGGTGCATGATGGAAATGTGAGCAACAACCTTCCGCGGACGCGGATGACTGGCCTGCAGCGCCGAAGCCAGCTGATCGACGTCGGCCGCGGGCTTTTCGCCGTGCGCGGCCTGGACGGGACCACCATCGAGGAAATCGCTGCGTGCGCGGGC
Source organism: Arthrobacter sp. E70 (assembly GCF_058266945.1). NCBI lineage: Bacteria > Bacillati > Actinomycetota > Actinomycetes > Micrococcales > Micrococcaceae > Arthrobacter > Arthrobacter sp. E70. The sequence goes on from NZ_JBYQFR010000006.1 coordinate 278,857, forward strand.
GTGTCCAAGCCGGTCATCTACGAACACTTCGGCTCCAAGGAAGGCCTCTACACCGAAGTGGTCGACTACGAATTCCACATCCTGCTCGACGCGGTCAACACCGCCCTCACAGAGGAAGCAAAGCCCCGCGTCCTGGTGGAACGCGCCGCCCTGGCACTGCTGACCTACATCGAAGAGCGGACCGAGGGTTTCCGGATCCTGATGCGCGACGCTCCCCCATCCCAGCCGGAGGGCGCGTTCTCCACGCTGCTGTCCCACGTGACCGCCCGGGTGGAGCACATTCTCTCCGACGAGTTCTCCCGCCGCGGCTTCAGCGGGCAGGACGGTGCCATGTACGCCCAGATGCTCGTCGGCATGGTGGCCATGACCGGCCAATGGTGGCAGGACAGCCGGACGCCCGACAAGCACACCGTCGCCGCGCACCTGGTCAACCTCGCCTGGAACGGCCTGACCGGCCTGAAAAAGGAGCCGGAGCTGCAGTCGGAGCCCTAGTCGCCGAGGAGTTCTGAGGACTCCAGCCACTCCATTTCCAGGGCGTCCTTTTCGTCTGCCAGGTCTTTGAGCTGTTTGTTTTGTTCGGCGAGCTTGTCGAAGTCGCCGGCCTCGGTGGTTTTCAGCATCAGGTCGTGAAGCTTCTTTTCCTCTTGGTCCAGCTTCTTGAGCTGCCGTTCGATCCGGTTGAGGGCCTTGCGGGCCTCCCGCTTTTCGGCCTCCGAGGGGCCGGACACGGCCGGCGCTGCTGCTGCCGGCGCCGCGCCGGTGACCGGGCTGCCGCCGCCGGCTACGGTGGAGCCGGCCAATGCGGCTTCCCGCAGCTCGAGGTACTGGTCCACGCCGCCGGGCAGGCCGCGGAGCTTGCCGTCACCCAGCAGCGCCATCTGGTGGTCGGTGACGCGTTCAAGCAGGTAACGGTCGTGGCTGACCACCACCAGGGTGCCCGGCCAGCCGTCCAGGACGTCCTCCACGGCGGCAAGGGTGTCGGTGTCGAGGTCGTTGGTGGGCTCGTCGAGCATCAGCACGTTGGGCTCCCCCACGAGCAGCCGCAGCAGCTGCAGGCGACGCCGCTCGCCGCCGGACAGGTCCTTCACCGGCGTCCACTGCTTCTGGTTGGTGAAGCCGAGCTGTTCCACCAGCTGTCCAGCCGTGAATTCCCTGCCGCCGACATTAAAGGAACGCTTTTCGCGCTCGATGACCTCGATGACGCGCAAGTCGGCGACGTCGTCGAGCTCTTTGACCTCCTGGGTGAGGACGGCGGTCACCACGGTCTTTCCCCGCTTGAGCCTTCCGGCGTCCGGCGTAATCTCGCCGTTCAGGAGCTTCAGGAGGGTGGTCTTGCCGGCGCCGTTGACACCCACCAGCCCCAGCCGCTCCCCCGGGGCCAGGCGGAGGGTGATGTTGTCGAAAAGTTTCCTGCCCTCGCCGCCATCCCGGAAATTGAGGGAGACGTGCTCCAGGTCCAGGACATCCTTGCCCAACCGGGCCGTGGCCATCTTGCTCAGCGCCGTGGAATCCCTGGGCTCCGGGACGTCTGCGATGAGGGCGTTGGCCGCCTCGATCCGGAATTTCGGCTTGGAGGTCCGGGCCGGTGCACCGCGGCGAAGCCACGCAAGCTCCTTCTTGACCAACTGCTGGCGCTTGCCCTCCACCACGGCGGCCATCCGGTCACGCTCGGCCCGGGCCAGCACGTAGGCGGCGTACCCGCCTTCGAACGGGTCCACGATGCCGTCGTGCACTTCCCACGTCTTGGTGCAGACCTCGTCCAGGAACCAGCGGTCGTGGGTGACCACCAGGAAGGCGCCCTGGTTGGCCCGCCAGCGCGTCTTCAGGTGCCGGGCCAGCCAGGCGACGCCCTCGACGTCGAGGTGGTTCGTGGGTTCGTCCAGCATGATGACGTCGTGGTCTTCAATGAGCAGCTTGGCCAGCGCCACCCGGCGCTTCTGGCCGCCGGAGAGTGCGTGGACGTTGGCGTGCCAGTCGACGTCGGACACCAGGCCGCCCATGATTTCACGGATGCGGGGATTCCGGGCCCACTCGTAGTCCGCCTGGTCGCCCACGATGGCCGCGCCGACTGTCAGGTCGCCGTCGAGCACATCGCTTTGGTCCAGGTACCCCACGTTCACGTCTCCACGTTTGGTGACGCGGCCCGAATCCGGGGTGGAGCGCAGGGCCAGCAGCCTCATCAGGGTGGACTTGCCGTCGCCGTTGCGGCCCACCATGCCGATCCGGTCACCCTCTTCGAGCCCCAGGGTGATGCCGTCCAGGACGGTTCGGGTTGCGTAGGAGACCGTGAGGTTTTCGCCGCCAAGAAGGTGTGCCAAAGGGAACTGCTTTCTGCTGCCGGGCCGGAAGAAACTAAAGGAGAGTGTCGGAGATGATGCGTGCGCCGGGGACCGGGCCATGGACGGGAAGGGCCGTCAGGCCGTGGTGCCGCAGGTCCTCGGCCAGCGCTTCGGCCGCGGCGGAGCCGTCAGCCAGCAGGGCCACGGTGGGGCCGGAACCGGACACGATGCCCGCCACGGCGCCGTGGGACTCGCCGATTCCCAGCGTATCCCGCAGCGCCGGGGACAGTTCGATGGAGGCCCGCTGGAGGTCGTTGACCAGGACACGGCTCAGGGAGTCGGCGTCGCCGCTGCGGAGGGCGGTCAGGAGCTGGGGGTCCACGCCCGTGGGTTCCATGGCGCCGATCCCTTCGGCATCGCGCAACCGGTCCAGCGTCCGGTAAACCTCCGGCGTGGAGAGGCCGTAGTCGGCCACCACGAGCACCCAGTGGGTCTGTGCCTTGGCCAGCGCCGGGGACAGTTCGTCACCGAGGCCAAGGCCGACGGCGGTGCCGCCCAGGAGGGAGAAGGGCACATCGGCGCCCAATTCCGCTGCCAGGTGCGCAAGTTCCTCCCGGGACAGTCCGCTGTTCCACAGGGCATCGCAGGCCAGGAGCGTGGCTGCGGCGTCCGCGGATCCCCCGCCCATCCCGCCGGCCACCGGGACCCGTTTGGTGATCTCCAAATGCACGCCGGTGGCATGCTCGGAGACGTCGGCCATGATGGCGGCCGCCTTGTAGGCCAGGTTGTTGCTGTCCAGGGGGATGTCGACGGCGTCGAGGTCCAGCGTGCTCGCAGGGCTGAGGCTGATGGTGATTCCGGGAGCGGCGGTACTGGTCGCTGCGACCTCTTCGTAGAGGGAAACGGCAAGGTACACGCTGGCCACCGAATGGTAGCCGTCCGGCCGGAGCGGGCCGACGGAGAGCGAGACGTTGACCTTGCCGGGGGCTTTGACCCGGACGGTCCTGGCGGCGAAGCGCCCTGTGCCCGCCCTTTCACGTCCCGCGCTCACGGGCGGTTTTCCTTGGCTTCCGCGATCCTTGCGAACGCCGCGATGTCGATGACCTCGCCACGGGCTGTGGGGTCGACACCGGCGGCGAGCAGGCAGCGCTCAGCTTCCGGCGCTCCGCCCGCCCATCCGGCAAGGGCGGCCCGGAGTGTCTTGCGGCGCTGGGCAAAGGCGGCGTCGACCACTGCGAAGACCTGTTCCCGGGTGGCCTTGGTTGCCGGCGGCTCCCGCCGGGTGAAGGCCACGAGCCCGGAGTGGATCTTCGGCGCGGGCCAAAAGACGTTCATTCCGATGACGCCGGCCTTGCGCATCTGGCTGTACCAGGCGGCTTTGACGGACGGAACGCCGTAGGTTTTGGAACCGGGGCCTGCTGCCAGCCGGTCCGCCACTTCGTCCTGCACCATGACCAGGCCGTGCTGCAGGCTGGGGAAATGCTGCAGGAGATGCAGCACCACGGGCACCGCCACGTTGTACGGCAGGTTCGCCACCAGCGCGGTGGGCTCCACGGGCAGCTCGGTGACTTTCATGGCGTCGGCGTGGACCAGGTGGAAGGATCCTGCCGCGGCCGGGCGCCATTCCCTAACGGTTTCCGGGAGCTTTGCAGCCAGCACGGGATCGATTTCGACGGCGACGACGGCGGCAGCCGCGTCGAGCAGCCCGAGCGTCAGCGAGCCGAGGCCGGGGCCGACTTCGAGGACGGTTTCGTGCGGCTGAACGCCGGCAGCGGCGACGATCCTGCGGATGGTGTTGCCGTCGATGACGAAGTTCTGGCCCAGTGTCTTGGTGGGCCTGACCCCAATTTCCTCTGCCAGCCGTCGTATGTCGGATGCACCGAACAGCGGGGCGGGCGTGGCGGGGATGGGTTCAGTCACCTAGGTATCCTATCCCGCGCGGCGCCACCGCCCGCCCGCTTAACGGCAGTGGCCGGGCCCGCAACCACGGGCCCGGCCACTGCCGTCTAAAGGTCTATGCCGAAGGGATCAGCTGCTTGCTGCCCAGCCGCAGCCCCAGGGCTGCAGCCCGCGCTGGGCGTACACCCGGTTGGCGATGTCAATCTGCTGGGCCTTGGTGGCCAGGCTGGCGTTCGGAGCATAGGCACCGCCGCCGGATCCGATCCAGGTGCGGATATCGAACTGGAGGCCGCCGTAGTAACCGTTGCCGGTGTTGATGCTCCAGTTGCCGCCGGATTCACACTGGGCAATCTTGTCCCACATGGCTTCGTTCATCATGGCAGGCGCTGCGGCTCCGGTGTTGGTGCCTGCCGGGGCAGCTTCCGCGGCCGGCTTGGCCTTGGTGCCCACGGTGACCTTTTCCGTCACGGGCTGAGCGGCGACGTTCTCGGAGACGAGGGAGCGGGAGGCTTCACGTCCGTCCACCATCACCAGCTTGAAGGTGCGTTCGATCCTGCCAGCGGCACCTGCCTGCGTTACTTTCTTCTCTCCCTTGAGCATGTCCGCGCTTTCGGCGGTCTCAGTCTGGAAAGGCACCTCCTCGGCGCTGACGGCGGTCTGGCTGGTATCGACGCGCGAGACCTTGATCACCATGTCGTTCACGACGTTGGCATTGGCCGGCTGGGAGGTGCGGTCGTTCGCGCCGAGGGTTATGCCGGCCTCTTCGAGGACCTTGCCCACGGTGGCTGCCGTGGTGGTCGCGGTGCTTGCCTTGCCGTCAGCCACAATGTTGACGGACTTGGGGGTGGTGATGGCGACGTAGGAGCCTGCCAGCGAGAGTTGCGCGTCCTTCGGGGCGGAAACCGATGAGGCACTCGCGACACCGAGTTCGGTGACGAGGTCTTCAACATCCTGGGCGGTGGTGTTGACCGTCTTCTCGGCCCCGTCCAGGCTTACCTTGACCTCTTTGGCCTGGTTGATGTTGATCACGGTCCCGTTGTGGACGGTGGCGTCGAGCGAGGGCGAGACCCGGTCGCTGGGCTTGAGGTCCAGGTTGGCGCTCTTGACCACCTGGCCCACCGTGCCGCCGAACGACTGGACGGATGAGACCTTGCCGTCGACGTTCAGCGTGATGGTTTTGTTATTGCCGACGAAGGCTACGAGGCCCGCCACGAGGCCGCAAAGCACCAGCAGCTGGGCGCCAACCTTGATGAAGCTGAACTTGCCGTCCGTTGTGAAGAACTTGATCACGATTGCCCGTAACTCTAGGTCCATCCGGGCACGGGGATATCGCGCAGTAAAATGCCCGGTACCATCACTCACCAGCGACAGTCCGGGCACCAATGCGCCGCCACACTCCTGGCAGCCGTGACAGGGGTTTACCCGGGCAGGATCGGCTGCGAAATAAAGTGAAATTACCCGATGGCCTTCCCCGACCCCGGCTAATAGTTCTCCACTGTAACCGTAGCGTTATAAACCGGCCAACATTTTTGCATACCAGGTATTGCCTGCCGTTACCTGAACGGGACCCCGATCACACCCATGAACCGTATGCCCGCACGGTATTTTCGCTAATTCCAGCACAAAGATGGGCAAGGTCCGATCCTGTCACATCCGCCATCGCGCGTACGGTGTAGGGAACCATGTAGCTGGCGTTGGGCTTGCCGCGGTGCGGGTGCGGGGTCAGGAACGGGGCATCGGTTTCCACCAGGAGGAGCCCGGGTTCCGCAATTGCCAGGGCGGAGCGGAGATTGGCGGCATTCCTGAAGGTCAGGGTGCCGGCGAATGACATCCACCAGCCTTCCTCGTTGCAGGTCCTGGCGAGTTCCTCATCGCCGGAGAAGCAATGGAAGACCACGCGCTTGGGCGCGCCCTCTTCGCGGAGCACCCGCACCACGTCGCTGTGCGCATCCCGGTCATGGATCTGGAGGGTGAGGTCCAGTCGCTTGGCGATGTCGATGTGCCGCCGGAAGGAGTACTCCTGGTGGGCCAGGCCCTCCCCTTCCGTGCGGAAGTAGTCCAGGCCGGTCTCGCCGATGGCACGGATGCGTGGGTGCGCGGCGAGGCGTTCGATCTCCTCAAGGGCCGCCTCGAGTCCCCCGCGTGCAGCGTAGTGGGGAGCGTCGTTCGGGTGCAGCGCCACCGCGCCCAGGAGCCGCTGGTCCTGGTCCACCGCTTCGACGGTGAAGCGCGAGGATTCCAGGTCGCAGCCCACCTGGACGGCCCCCTGGACGCCCACGGCCGTTGCAGCATCGAGGGCAGCCTTGATGCCCACAGGCGCCTTCCCGTCCGGGAAGTCCAAATGGGTGTGGTTGTCCATGACGGGGACCGGCAGCGGCTCCGGGGCAGGAGGAAATTCCTTCCGGGGACGGCCGTCCAGTCCGGAAGCGTCGTCGGCGGGCCCCCGGTAGGCGGCAGGAATCAGCGTATTGCACATCCAAACAGCCTAACCGCCGGCAGATGCCCCCTAATCGCCGGAACATTCTGTCAGCCGCGGCAGTTGTCTTAGTAGTCTGGTACGAACACATGCGAACGCCCACCGACGGGCGCAGGCAGGCTCGCTGTCCCGTCCAGGTGAAACCCGGGCTGAAAGGTTGCCGATGGAACCCCACCGACGCACTGCCGACAATGTGAGCGCTCCGAACCTTAACCTGGCCGGCGTCGCGGATTCCGTGAGCCACCTGAACACGCACCGCCCCGAACCAATGCACGTGGAGGCGTTCCACGCCGCCAGCCAGCGCATCCTCTCGACGGTGAACACCGTGATCGACGGCAAATCCGACGCCGCCAGGCTGGCGCTCACCGTCCTGCTGGCCCAGGGCCACCTGCTGGTCGAGGACGTGCCCGGCGTGGGCAAGACCCTGCTGGCCAAGACCCTCGCGCGCACCATCGACTGCACGGTCAACCGCATCCAGTTCACCCCTGACCTGTTGCCGTCCGATGTGACCGGAGTGTCCATCTACAACCAGTCCTCCAGGCTGTTCGAGTTCCGGCCCGGCGCCGTGTTTGCCAACATCGTCATCGGCGACGAGATCAATCGGGCCTCCGCCAAGACGCAGTCCGCCCTGCTCGAATGCATGGAGGAGCACCAAGTCACGGTGGACGGCACCTCGTACCGCCTTGATGAACCATTCATGGTGGTGGCTACCCAGAACCCCATCGAGATGGAAGGCACCTACCCGTTGCCCGAGGCCCAGCGCGACCGGTTCATGGCCCGGATCTCGATGGGCTATCCGGACAAGGACGCCGAGATCGAGATGCTCGAGACCCACCAGTCTGCCTCCCCCCTGGCGTCCGTGGCGGCCGTGGTGTCGGCTGCCGACGTCGCTTCGATGATCGCCACGGTGCAGCAGGTCTTCGTCTCGCAGTCGGTGAAGGAGTACACGGTGTCCGTCGGCAGGGCCACCAGGGAGAGCCCGTTGCTCCGGCTCGGCGCCAGCCCGCGTTCGATGCTGCAGCTGCTGCGCGCGGCCAAGGCCACGGCCGCCCTCGATGGCCGGGACTTCGTCCTTCCGGACGACGTCGGAGACGTGGTCGAAGCCGTCCTGGCGCACAGGATCATCCTTGACCGGAAGGCGGCCGGTGCGGGCGAAACACCGCACAGCGTGCTGCGGAACATCCTTTCCCGCCTTCCCGTTCCCCAGGAAGCCCCCGGCGGCAGGGCCGCAGCGGTCGCCGGCGGCAGGAACCGCTAGGCCCTCACCATGGCGCTGCTGGACAGACTTCCCCGGCACCTGTTCACCAGGCGCGGATGGGGCATGTTGGCGGCCGGTGCCTTTACGCTCGCCGCGGCGCAGGTCATGGGCCGCCGGGACCTGCTGACGCTGGCGATGCTGCTGCTGGTTCTTCCGCTGGTTTCCCTGGCGGGCACGCGGCTGGTGAAGCCGCGGTTCCGGGTGTACCGGGAATTCAACCCGTCACCCGTCGAAACATCCGCCCCCACCACCGTCAGCCTGGCGGTGGCCAGGAACGGTCCGGCCACCGGGCCGGTGACCATGGAGGAACGGCTGCCCGCCCGGTTTGGCGAGACTCCCGCTTTCCGGTTCCCGTCCCGCTCCGCCGCCGGCGGCACCAGCCGGTATGAATACCAGCTCCGGTCCAGCCAGCGCGGCCAGTTCCGGATCGGGCCTGTCACTGCCGAATTCACCGACCCCTTTGGGCTGTCCCTGCACCGCCAGGCGATAGACGACGGCGACGTCCTCACCGTGACGCCGGCCGCCGTCGTGCTTCCCATGACCGGACTGGCAGGCGCGCGGGGCAACGACGGCGTCACCGCCACCCGCATCCGTGCCAACCCCAGCGATGACGACGTGATGACGCGGGAATACCGGCACGGCGACCCGATGCGCCGGGTGCACTGGGCTGCCACGGCCAGGCATGGAGCCCTCATGGTGAGGCAGGAGGAATCGGTCACCACGCCCGAAGCCACCATCATCCTGGACCATCGGTACGCAGCGTTTTCCGGCGGGCCGGGTACTGCGGTGCCGGGGCTTGCGGGCCCGGACGGGCATGCGCTGGCCAGCAGCAAAGCGTTCGAATGGGCGGTGGTTGCCGCCATGTCCATCAGCGCACACCTCGCCGAGCGCAACTACGGGCTGCGGCTGCTGGACACCGGCGGGGAACCGGCGTTCCTCCACTCCCCCTCGGCGCCGGACCCTGCCGCCGAGGAGTTCACCGGGACGGCGGGGCTGCAGTCGGTCGCCGAGAGCCTCGCGGCCATCCACCTGTCCGGGGCGCACCATGTGCGGGACGGCGTCCTGGCCGACATCGCAGGGAGGACCAACGGGCGGCGGGGCGCCCAGGGAGTCCGCGGCCACGGCAACCCGGACTCCGGGCCGGCACCTTTCGACGACCAACTCATGGACAAGCTGTCCGCCCACCGGATGCGCGGGCCCCTGATCGCCGTGCTGGGAAGGATCAGTGCCGAGGAGGCGTTGGCCCTGGCCCCCGCGGCGGCGTACGGAACCAATGCCTTTGCGCTGGTGGCCGCGGAAAAAGCTGAGGAGTTCCTTGACGTCCTTGAAGTGCTGCGCCAGGGCGGCTGGCGGGCGGCGGCCGTCAATCCACGGGTCAGCGTTGCCGCCGCCTGGAGCCAGTTCGACCAGGAGCCCGCCCTGCCGGTGGCACCGGCCGCAGACGTCCGGCGTGGAGCGGGGATGCCAAGATGACTGTTGCAGCGGCCAGGCCGCAGGGCACCGGACAGGAAACCCCGCCTTCGGCAGGACCCGGGGGCCGCAAGAGGGTGGGCGCATATCCCTGGGCCATGGCGGCGTCCATTGCGGTGGCTGTCAGCGGGGCCGCGCTGTCCCTGAACGGTGTCCTGCGCGGCTGGAACTGGTATTGGGCCGTCCTGACAACCGTGGCGGCTGTCAGCCTCACCCTTGCCTTCCTGCGTTCCATCCGCGCGCAGCCCCTGCTGGTCACGGTGGGAGGCTTCCTTGCCCTGGGCGCTGTTTTGACCCTGACGTTCTTCCGCAGTTCAAGCATCATGTGGATCATTCCCAGTGGTGCTAGCCTCCGGGACTTGGACCGGCTGATCAGGCGCGCCAGCGAGACCGTTCTGGCAGAGACGGCACCGGTTGCGCCCAATGTGGGCATTGTCATGGTCATTTGTGCCGTGCTCGGCCTGGCTGTCATCCTCGTCGACGCACTCGCCGTTCCGCTGGGCATGCCGGCCGCCTCCGGGATGGGGTTGCTGGCACTGTTGGTGGTGCCGGCCATGATCAAGCCGCAGAGCGTGGGGCCCTGGAGTTTCGCCGTCACCGTGGCCGGCTACCTGATGGTCCTGGCCTGCAGCCAGTGGTTTTCGCCCGACGGGAGGATGCAGGCCAACTCCGCCCGCAGTCCCGGCACGCTGCGCCGGGCGGCACTTACCGGCGCCGTTGCGCTAACCGCCACGCTGGTCCTGCCACTGGCCATCCCGGGTTTTGACCGCGGAACCTTTCCGCAGGGCTCCCGGCTGAATCCCTGGGGCGGCTCCACCGGACTGAATCCCATGATCATCCTGGGCAACAGCCTCCGGACACCGGACGGCAGCGGCCGCATCACCTACGCCACCAGTTCGTCCTCACCGCTCTATTTGCGCACAGTCACCGTGGACAATTTCGACGGCGAATCCTGGGCCCCGGACGACCGCGCCGGGTCCCGGCTTCCGCTCGCCGGCCGCATCGACCCTGGTTACGCCGTGCTGGCCGATGAGCAGGTGCGGCAGGTGACCGCCATTGAAACCGGATCCTTCAGCAGCCCCTACCTTCCGGTCCCCTACGCCCCGGAGACCATCCGCGGCCTCACCGGCCAGTGGACGTGGGACCCCGCCACGCTCTCCATCAAGGGGACGGACATCACGTCGCGGCGGCAGGAGTATGTGGTCACGTCCGCCGTCCCCAAGCTTTCTGCAGCGCTGCTCGCCCAGTCCTCAGGCGCGGCCCGCGGCATCCCCGACGAGTTCACCCGCGTTCCGGGCAACGTTCCGGACATCGTGAAAACCACTGCCAGGACCGTGGCCGGTTCCGCCGGCACCCCCTATGCCAAGGCAATCGCCCTCCAGAAGTACCTGCGCTCGGCCGAGTTCACCTATTCGCTGCAGTCACCCGTGCAGGGCGGCTACGACGGCAACGGGCTTTCCGTCCTGGCTGACTTCCTCCAGCAAAAAAGCGGCTACTGCATCCACTACGCGTCAGCCATGGCCGTCATGGCCCGGGTGGAGGGGATCCCGAGCCGGATCGCGGTGGGCTATGCACCCGGCAGGTTGACCGGGGCAACGGTGTCGGTGGCAGGGCAGGGGTCCCTCCCCGAGTACGAAGCGGACGCCCGGGACGCCCACGCCTGGCCTGAACTGTACTTCCAGGGCCTGGGCTGGGTGCCCTTTGAACCCACTCCTTCGCGGGGCGTGGTCCCGGACTATGCCACGGAGTCAGCCGTTTCTTCAGTGCCGGACGCGCTTGGCAACAACGACGGCCTGGTCCCCGATGCCGCACCCGCTCCGACGCCGGCCCCCAGCGCCGCGCCACTGCCGGCGCCCGGGGCGGGTAACGGGGCCGGCGGTGACGCGCCGCTGCTGCCCTGGCTGCTGGGCACGGCAGCGGTGCTGGGAGCTGTCCTGCTGGCGGCCGCGCCGCATCTGGTCCGCACGGGCATCAGGGGACGGCGGCTGCGGCCGAAGCGCCCGGGCGACGCCGTCCCGCTGGCATGGAGCGAACTCCTTGACCTCGGCACGGACTTCGGCCTGCCGCCCGGTGCCAGCGAGACGCCAAGGGCCTACGCTGCACGGTTCCGCCAGACGCTGCTGGGGGAAGCCGGTGGCATGGACGAACAGGCGCACCAGGCAGTCGCCGCCCTGACCGCGGGTTTCGAACGGTACAGGTACGGCCGGCCGGACGCCGCCGGGAGCGCCGCAGGCTTCCTGCCCGCAGCGGATGTCCCGGATCCCGGCATCGGCGTGGCCGCCCTTGAAACAGCCGTGCGGGAAAATGCCAGCCTCCCCCGGCGCCTGCGCGCGGCCTGGCTGCCGCCGTCCGTTACGCAGCGCCTGGGCCGGCTGGCAGGCCTGCCGTTCCGGGCGGCCGGCAGTGCGGCCAGGAAGCTGGCCGCAACCGCCGTGCACCGCGGGGGGCACGACCGGGCGGAAAAGCCGGCGCGGGGCACTCCAAAGCCGGGGCCTTCCCCGGC